>CAYPCR010000019.1:0-39515 GCA_964409285.1 uncultured Methanobrevibacter sp.
TCTGGACACACAAATTCGGAAAACAAAAAACCCTATAAAAATTTACAATCTCATATTAAGATAACCTTTATATATGAAAAAAAATAATCATAGTATTAATATTAGTTAAGGAGTTGAAAATATGCCTGAAAAAGATACAATAGATACAACCGTCAGTGATGCGAAAGATAAAGTTAATGACAAAATTAACGATGGAAAAGACAAAGTAGATCAAAAAATTGGTGAAGGTAAAGACAAAGTCGATACTAAAATCGATGAAAGAAAAGAAAAATTCAACAGGAGAATGGATCAAAGCAAAAATTTCGCCGATAAAATGGCTAGTGATTTAACAAAAGGAGTAGATGATTTATTCTTAAATGTTAAATCTGCTCAAGAATCTATCAATAATAAAATTAATGATTATAAAAAAACTTTAATCCAAAGTCTTACTATTGATTTAGTTGAAGATGATACTACATATTACATAAAAGTAGCTGTTCCAGGAATAAGCAAAGATGATGTTGATATTAATGCTGGTGACTATGAAATCAACATACAAGCTGATTTCCCTGCATTTACCGATGAAATCGATAGTGATGAAACATTGGAAGTAATTGTTGAAGAGTTAGATATGGGTCGTTGTGTTAAAAACATTACCTTTGAAAACCAAATAGATATTGACAATATTACTGCCAAATTCCAAAATGGTGCTATTTTCATAACAATTCCTAAAATCCAGGCTCCGAAGCAAAAAATTAATGTAGAATAATTTTATTCTACTACTTTTTCTTTATTTCATCAAAATACAAATTTAATTTAAAAATAGCTAATAATTAGCTATTCCAAATACACATGGTCTCATCTTTTTTCATATCATGATAAAATTCAATTTTTTCTTCATTAAACTCCATAACATGAATCATATCATAGATTTCGTCATCTAAATCAGGATTTATTTGGTTAAGTATGTTCTCCTGATTTTCAAAGATATTTTTATTATATTCCACTCTTTTTTCATTTTCAAAAATAGCTCCATAATAAATATCTGCTTCAACTAAATCCTGAAACATGTGACTTCCAAATGATAACTCAGGCATGTACCCAACAGCACTGTAAGATTCCTCTAATATTGCAAAGAATTGGCTAATATCTGCAAATACTACAGGAATTCCAAGTTCTGGAGAGGATGTTCCTATTCTTCCAGGGACTATTAACATGGATTTTTTATTTCCCTCTTTACAATAGCTATTAACTTGACCAATTATTCTAGCTATGGAACTTTTTTTAGCATAAGGATATTCATAGTACTTGTGAGGATCTACATAACATATTACATCTACTTTTTCCTTTCTAGATCTTCCCATTGAAGCTTCTTTGATATGGAAATAAACATTTTTATCCTCTGGCATTTCAATAACTGCATCACTTGTTGATACTTTAAGAGGCCTACATTGCAATAAATTTACAACGAATGAATTATCCTCCCCAACATTAACCGTGTACTCTATATCAACTGGATAATTATAAGCATATTCTAATGTTTTTAAAATATCCTTCATAAGGTTTGTAAACTTATCGTTATTAACTAAACCTTGACAATTTGCAAATACAATTTCTCTTTTCTGGCCTCTTTCTCTAAATCTTCTTTCAGCTTCTGTATCATGTTCTACAAGAGTTCTTTTAGCATACCTTGGAATAATGTCTAATCCTTCATTTACTGGAATGTCATGAATAGAGATATTTTTTAAATCTAGTACATCAAGAGAATGTTGAGAATATTTATGTCTTTCTGCAACATCCGGCATTGTAATAGCTCTAGGTCTATCTAAGTTAATAATTCTTGGATAATCTTTTTTAGTCCTATCAACAGCTTTAGTTCCAAGACCCATTACAAGTCTAAGCATTCCAGCAGTATTATCCATATCTGGTAGTGGACAGTATGGACTGTAAGAGAAACCTACTCCTGCAGCTGTTGGGAAGAAATAATCACCATAATAAGAACCAGATACTCTTTGAACAAGTAAACCCATCTGTTCATCAGTATCATCTAAATTATTTAAATTCCTATACTCTAAAGCTGAAATATTCATAGTACTTGCATAAACCGTTTTAACAGCTTCTTCAAAGGCCTCTAATCTTTCTTCTCTACTTCCCCTATTTATACAAAATACTGATTCGTATTTTCCTGCAAAAGCATTTCCAAATCCGTCTTCAAGAAAACTACTGGATCTTACAATGATTGGGCTTTGTCCAAAATAATCTAAAACTTGTCTAAACTTATTTTTAATTTCTTCAGAGAAAGTTCCATTTTTTAAACCTTCTTCTAACTCTTTACCGGCTTTATAATAACCCTCTTTGGTTCTTTGCTCCACTCTAATATTCCACAAGTCATTAGAAACTATATAAGTATAAAACAAATCAGAACCAATGTAGAAAGAATCATCAGGCTCAAAATGAGCATATAAATCTGGCCTATCAGTTTCAATAATCTTACGAGCTAAAAGCATTCCACAGGCCTTTCCTCCAATCATTCCACTTCCAACCATTCTATTGTAAATGGAGAAATAATCTTCAGGTGTAAAATAATGTTTAATTTTAGCTAACATGTTTTTATCTTTAGTCATCATGTTATCACACATGAAATTACACTCCTCAGTTACATCTTCCCCATTGTTATATTTCATTTGGGTTAAATTAACAAATCGCTCCCAACTATCAGTTGACTGTTCATTTTGATAGTTATTATCGCTGTTAATAACTTTATAAAATTTACTAACTTCCAGTCCATCAGTTAAAGCTTTTACAGACCCTGTTTCAGGATTATATTTATGACCTAAAAACATGCTTTGAGAATAACGATTCCAAACCTTTAAAGGATGAACATAAACATCTTCCTTATCAGAATAAACATCTAAAAGTAGCTGAGTAGTTTCTCTTATTTTAGCTATAGCATCAAAGGAATGTCTTCCTCTTAAAATTGGGAAATATGCTACAGTATCTAAAATAAATAAAAAAGGACATGTAACTTTAAAAAAGTTCCCCATCATTAAATCGGTTGACCAGGCCGCCTGCAAGTCAGATAAGCAATCGAAAACATAAAAAGCATCATAGCCCTCTTTAGCTATAATATTATGAACTTCTAAAGTAAAAGATTCAAATTGTTTATGAGGATCAACTTTATAAATCTTAATCCCATCACGCTCAATCATTGCAAATTCGCTGTCTGGATTTTCCATTTCACTGTCAAGTTCTAGAAAATCATCCTCAGTCATTTCAATTAAAGGTTCATGTTGAGCAAAATTAATGTAAATTAAATTTCTTTTATCCTTTTTAGCTTGCTCAATAAACGGTTCTGCAAAATAACGAAACTCCTTTAAATCAGAAACATGCCATACAACGTTGTCTCCAAGACGAATATTATCTAAAGATTCATCAAGTTCAGGTATCCCTGATTGAATTCTATCAAAAGCTGCCATAATTATAACTCCAAACATTCAATTTTTATAAAAATTTCAATAGCTATTTTATAATATGTTCAAAGAAATAATTAAATATTAATGGTATAATACTAAAAAAAGATTCTAAGATCTCTCTTAAAATGTGATTAATTATTGGAATTTTATTTGAAAAACATTGATGCTAATTTTTAATTTCTTTATTAGATTTTTCTTTTGACTTTCTTCTTTCGTCTAAAAATTCCTCTATTATTTTTATAGTTTCCCTAGCATCCTTACGCCCTAACTCAGCATAATATTTCTTATCATGAACAACTTTCTTTTTTACCCAGAAGAACATCAGCAACCATATTAATCACCTAGATTCAAAGTCAATATTCATTTTTTATCTTTTTCTATTAATTCTTTTATTTCTTCAATGCATTCCATCATAAGAGCAAAATCCTCACGAGCTGCTCTACGACCCAATTCGGCATAATATTTTCTCTTATATAACTCAGTTTCATCAAATATAACTTCCCTATCGGGCATTATAACTTCCCCATTATTACGAAGAACATATGCACCCATACTAATCACCTATTTTCAATTATAATATTATTAATATTATAGCTATTTATAATTATCCTAATATTTTTTATTGTAAATAATCACCAATTAAATAAAATAATTATTTCAATTTTTCCATATGAATCCATCTCCCTTTGAGATAACTGCTACATCAATATCTCCCCCTACACTCATTAAGTCAGAAGTTATTTTCTTTTTTAAAGAAGTAATATTAATTAATAATTTGCACATATCAACCAAATCATCCTTTGATAACATTCCAATAGATTCTAAAATAGGAAATAAAATTTGGTTTTTTAAATTAAAAATATTTAATTCAAAATTAGTTATTATACTCTTATTAAGATTAATGAATTTATATAAAATATCTTTAAAATTATCTAAATTGCCTTTAATTCATAAAAATATTTCAAAATATAAAGTTACCAACTCATAAAAATAGTTTACAAACAATTCTTCTATCTCTTTATCAATTCCAATTAAAAAAGTAGTTATAACATCCTTTTGGGCAAAAGGAATTATAACATTGCTTTCAAAATTAAGCTCAGAATCACAATTACATATGACAATTTCATTTTCAAAATTCATTACCATATTAAAGGAGATGTAAGATGGAAAGAAATCATTTTTACTGAAACCAGCTATAACAACACCAGTACTCTGAAATCCACAAAAATAACAAAAATATTTTTTTAAAGAATCCAAAGAAGGCATGTTTTCATCATCTTTAAAATTTAAAAGAATCTTTTGAAACCTTTCATTGAAATTCCCATAATCATAATCAGATTTTAAAAAAGGAAATATCGTATCGTTTCTACACAAATTCATATTATCAATTACGACATCATTTCCAAAATCCTCAATTTGTTTTACAATCATTTCTTCAAAATTATCCAAATAGCTATCGATTTTATTAAAACCAGTATTGGGAGTTACTTTAGCCAAATAACTTAAAAAATCATCCTTAATGTTTTCAATATTTTCCAGAGCTTCAAAGTCTGTTTGCTTTCTATAGTCCTTAATTAAGGTTTCCAATGGAATTCCCTCAAAATTTGCGGAACCAAATACCATAATTCCCATTGAAGGTTCGTTGGAAAGTCTGAATAATTTGTTAAATCCTTCATATGTCTTAATATTATTTACGGTGACTGTACTGTCAGCACCCATTACGATTGCATTTTTATTAGCTATTAAAAGTTCC
Organism: uncultured Methanobrevibacter sp.; assembly: GCA_964409285.1. GTDB lineage: Archaea > Methanobacteriota > Methanobacteria > Methanobacteriales > Methanobacteriaceae > Methanocatella. The sequence goes on from CAYPCR010000019.1 coordinate 5,206, forward strand.
GATGTCATAATTAGCACCATTTTAATTAGAATATTATTTAAATTAATTTCTAATCATTAATTGATATTTTAAAATATATAAACTATTTGTTTTGAAAAAAAACAATTTTTAAAGCTTAAATAAAAAATACAAAGGAAAATAAAGATTATATTAATCTAACAATTTTTTCATTTGAAATAAAATTTTCCTTTCCAGAGGAAGGCCTCACATCAAAATCTAGTTCCAATAAAACTGGAGCATGGTCAGAGCCTTCCTGAGAGGTTAAAATATCTGCATCCAATATTTTTCCCTTTAAGCTATCCTCAACTAAAAAATAATCTAACCTATAACCATTGTCGCTGCTATAGCCATTTCCATTAAATGGCCACCAGCTAAATAGCTGCTTTTCAGGATTTTTAAATCTAAAACTATCGATAAAACCAGAATCTAAAAAAGACTCAAACCATTCAACTTCTTCAGGTGAAAATGCTCCATTTTCTCCAATGCTGTCGCTGCTTTTGGCATCCATTTCAGAAGCAATTCTATTAAAATCACCACAGATTATAATAGGTTTTGAAAATTCATTATTTTGAATATAATCTGTTAGGGAATTGAAAAACTCGAATTTGAATGGAATTCTTTCTTTTCTAGCGCTGCTTGGAAAGTAAACATTGAACAGGAAAAAGTTTTCAAATTCAGCTATTTGAATCCTGCCTTCCCTATCAAATTTTTCAATGTCAATTCCTGTTTTAACTTTAATGGCTTTTTGTTTTGAAAAAATAGCTACTCCACTTCTTGCAGTTTCTGTAGATGGATTGAAATAGCAATTATAATCTTTATTGAAATATTTTTCTAGATTTTTAGAAGTTTTTACTTCCTGCAGACACAAAATATCTGGATTCAAATCAAAAACCTCTTTTAATGCTCCTTTACTGTCTACTGAGTTAATCCCATTACAATTCCAAGAAATTAATTTCATAATAATCATCCTTAAAATTTTTATACTTAAATATTGAATAGCAAGCTATAGTTAATAAAGGTTATCTAAATCTTTTAAATAATAGCTATTTTCAAAGATATAATGTAGTAAACTATTTATACTTTAATTTAATTAATTTAAATTGGTTTTATTCTTACTTAATGTAAGCTGCTTAATATTTATATTAAGTGTACTATTTTTCGTGAATCTTTTTTCATAAAAATGTAAATAAGCCTTTTTTTGATAATTTTTTGGAGGTTTTTTATGAATATATTTTTAAAAAAATTAGGCGGTATTAGGAATGGATGTTAATGAATTAATATCAAATCCTAGAAAAAGTATTCTAGGATTAAGCGTTCCAATGATAATATCCTTATTTTTAACAATGATTAACAATGTTGCTGATGCAGCATGGGTTTCTGGACTTGGTGCTGATGCTCTAGCAGCTATTGGAATTGTAACACCTTTATTTATTATAATTATTGGTTTAGGAATTGGTGTATCTGCAGGAGCTAATTCCTCAATAGCTAGATTTATTGGAAAAGACCAGATGGATGAAGCTGGAAACAGTGCTGTACATGGAATAATTTTAAGTGTTATAATAAGTATTGTAATACCTGCAATAATGTTAATCTTTTTAAATCCTATCCTCATAGCTATTGGAGGTAGTGCAGTACTTGATCTTGCATATGCCTATGGATTCTGGATTATTCTTGGTGGATTTACAATAATCGTTCAAAACATTTTCAGTGGAATATACAGATCAGAAAACAAAGGTGTTAAGGCAACTCTACCTATGGGTATTGCAGCAGCTTTAAATATTATTCTAGACCCTGTTTTCATTTATTTTCTAGACATGGGAGTGGCAGGAGCTGCAATAGCTACCGTGCTTGCAAATTTAATTGGATTATTGATGTTTTTATACTGGAGCTATGTTAAAAACGACACAATGCTTGATGTAAGAAGCTATCATCAGGAAGGAAGAATTTATAAGGATATCCTCTCTGTAGGAATCCCTGCAAGTATGGAGCAAATCTTAATGTCACTTTTCTCCATGGTAATAAATGTAATTCTTGTTATGATTGCAACAACAGAATCAGTAGCGGTTTATACAACAGTGTGGAGATTAATTAGTATTGGTGTAATGCTTCCTGTAGGATTTGGTACTGGTGCAATAAGTGTATTTGGAGCATTATTTGGAGCTCGTAAAACTAATGAATTAGAATCAACCTTTAAATATGTTCATGTAATCGGATTTATCTCATCACTAGCTATGGGAATAGTATTAGCTGTCTTTGCACCGGAGCTAGCTTTACTCTTTGGAGGAGCTGGCCTTAATGAACAAATTACATCAGTAACTATAATTTTATCACTTTATGTGGTGTTCAGTAGCTTAAGTATTATCTCCGGATGTGTCTTGCAAAGTTTTGGACATGGAGATTACAGTCTTTATTTCACATTCTTTAAACAGATTTTACTTACAATAGTGTTTATTTACCTATTTATAGGACTTAAAGAATTAGGAGTATATTACGGTATTGTAGTAGCTAACTTCCTTGGAGGAGTAATTGAAATAATATTTACCTACTACTACATATCAAGAATAGAAAAATACTATAAATGATGTTACTTTTGTAACATCTAACTATTTTTTAGCTATTTAATACTTTCTTCAACGATTTCTATTTCATCTTCATTTAATCCATAAAGGTCATAGACTAATTGATTAACTTTATTTTCCTCAAAAGCTATTTTTTGTTTTAAAATTTTCTTTTGTTTAGGATCTTTAACATTTTCTAACTGTGTTTTAAGATTATCTACTTCATCAGCCAAATTAATAAAAACTTCTTGATCTTTCTTATCAATTACTTTGATAGGTAATTTGCCTACTCCATTAGGGAAATATTCATAGCTATTCGCCCCTGTCATTTTACCAATAGATTGATATCTGTATGTTAAAAGATTAGAATTTAATAAACATAATACATATCTTAAATCCAAATCTTCATTATTTCCAAAAATAACAGTCATGTTTGAAAAAGGAATCCATTTAAAAGAATTATCCATTGCGAAAATATTTGTTTTCGCTCTTCTGCTACAAAATATTTTAGGAAGATTATAATATTCTTTATGCATTGGTCTACTATATCTCCACCAAATACGTCCTTCATTTTTAACTGTAGCTCTATCTTTTAAAATTCTTTTATTTTCCATTAAATAATTTTTAATCGAATCATCTAAGTCCTTAAAATTTTCAATATCTTCAAAATAAAGAACATATTTTGAATTTTTATTATTAATATGATATTTATCTATATTAACACCAGTAACTCTTTTTTTAATATTATTTTCAGGAAATTGAGTAGGTTTTTCCTTAAATGAAAAAATTTTATCAGCAGCAGTTTCCATTCCTTTACCTACTAAAAATAAATCACCTAATATTTTAGAATCTTTATCAATTTTATCATTTAGTTTTTTTCGTTGTTCTGAGACCAATGAAAAATTAGAATCTTTCTCAAAATTAACTTTAAAATAATTTTGAGAATTATCAAAATGATTAACCAAATCATTTTTATCATAATTTTTATCTGAAAGAACTAAAACATCTGCTTTTGTATCCTTTTTGTTTTTATCAAACTGAACAATAGCTGTGGAAATTCCTGCATTAAATACTTTATAATTTTCAAAATTAATAATTTTTGAGATTGGAGCATTGTCAATAATATAATTTCTTAAATTAACTCCTTTATTTGCAAATAAAAAAGCATTGGAAATAATAAATTCCACATATTTTTTCGACATTTGTATTGAACGTTCAATGAAGTAAAATAAAATATCTGATTTATCCATATAAACCTCATAATGAGATTTAAGATAATTTGCATAAATCGAATTATTTCCTAAAGTCTGAATATTAAAATAAGGAGGATTACCAATAACAGCATCAAAGCCACCATTTTCAAAAACATTGCTAAATTCATCTTCCCAATCAAAAGGATTAAGTATTGATGCTTCTTCAAAAGAAATATCTTCATTATAAATATCTGTGGAAATTAAACTATTTCCACATTTTATATTATTAGACAAATTAGGCAATACTCTTTCTTGGAATAATTTCTGTTGTGCTTCTAAAACATCTTTATTTTGATTTTCAAGCACTTTAAGAAGCAAGCTAAGTTTGGTTACTTCTACAGCATTAACATCTAAATCAACACCATAAATGTTGTTTAATAAAATTCTTTTCTTTTCTTGTATTGTAAGATAATATTCTCCATTTTTTGCTTGGAAAATAGTGTTTTTAGGGGGTTTTTCTAAATTCCTATAATAATCCAAATGCCAATCTAGGAGATATTGATAAGCTTCTAATAAAAATGAACCACTTCCGCAGGCAGGATCTAAGATTTTAATGTTACTTACTTTGTTTGGTGTTTTTCCTTTTAATAATTCTCCAACTGTGTTTTCAACAATATATTTAACAATAAAATTAGGAGTGTAGTAAACTCCTCCAGCTTTTTTAACTTCTGGTTTTTCTATGATTTTGGCTCTATGTCCTTTTGTTAATGTGATAGTTTTTCCTAAAAATTGTTCATAGATATTTCCCAATATCTCTGGAGAAATCATACTAAACTCATAAGGACTGTTTGGATAGTATAAATTCTTAAAAATAGTTTTAAAAACAGAATTATCAATATTTAAATCTAATGTGAAATTATCAACAGTTACATCATCCTTTGATTCTTTAGAAAAATGGAATAATCCACTATTATATTTGGCATCTGCTTGTTTACAAAGTTCAGCAAAGCTTTTATAGATTTCATCTTTATCTAAAAGATTATAGAGTGTCTTATATTTTTGAATTCCTCTATCTTCAGCCATTCTAAAAAATATAATTCTATCAATAATTAATTGAACTGCATAATTTAATTCACTATCATTTAATCCCTCATTTCTAAGAGCTATATTTTTTGCAAGAAGTTCTCTCCACTCGTTTATTTCTTTTAAAAATTCTTCATCAACAGTGGATGTTCCTTTTGCTTTTTCATTAGCTGTAAAAAATTTATCAAATTTTCCTTTCATTACAGCTTCTTTTGAAAGTAAATCCCAAATTTCATCCCATTTTTCAATATACTCGTCGTATTTATAATATTTGAGTCTTCCAACTCCTGCATTTTGTTTTGATTCGGGTTTTGTTTGGGTTTCATAGATAGCTAATTCTTCAAAATCTGATAAAACTGATCCTTTAAGTTTTGCACTCCATCCATATCTTCTTACTTGAAATGCATGACTTTTATCATTTTTTATATCTCTAGAAGGTTTTTTAGCTTCCAGAAAAAATATTCTTTGACCTCCTAATCTAAAGGCGTAATCTGGAGCTTTAGTTTTAGTGCCTACTTTTATGGAATCTTCAAAAACAACTTCTTTATATTGAGGTGCAAAATCCTCTTGATTGTTAACATCCCAACCTAAAGCCTTGAAAAAAGGATTTAAAAATTCTGTTTTTAGTTGTTCTTCATTATAACTTTCATTTTTATATTGATCTTCATTTAATTTGAATTTTTCAACTAATCTTTTAACTTCTTCTAACCCTTCTTCTTTTGTTTTTGCAATCATGTTATACCCTTGTTAAATAATTATATTAAAATCTATAGTTTAAGAATTATATAATTACTGGCAAAAAACAGAATCGATGAAAAATAAGCTCCTTTTCAAATCTTATTTATAGTAGAAATTCTATCAATACTCTTGTTTATATTATTTTCAATTGAGTAATTAGATAATAATTTATTTATAATGTTTAGTTTTTTATTCTATTATTAACTATTTCAACAATGTGAATAAAGATGTTTTATCATCTTTTAATAGTTGGTTGATTTCTTATATACATAATCTACAATTGTTTATTTTCATGTTCCAAATATTGAATAGCAAAAAATAGTAAATAAAGATTATTTGTAAATTTATAATGACCGCTTTTTTTAGCTCCGCTAAATTCAATAATTCCCAATTCCCGTGCTTTTCTTAAAAAATCACTGAATACTCTCTTTTGGTATTCATCGAGTTTTGAGCTAAAATCTTTCTTTTTAAATGAATAATCTTCATTCAAATGACCTAATGCGTCTTGACCTAATTTATTGAAAATTTCAAGATATTTTTCACTTCTAATAGAAGAATCTAAGGCAGGTTTTAAATATTTAATTCCAATTTCCTGACCAGCTCTTATGATTCCTAATAAAGCTGTTTTTTCAGTTATTCTAGAGCTTTCATTAATCCAGAATACCCCATCCCCTATTTCCTGCATCATAATAGGTAAACCTGATGAAAAATGAACCATATGATTTAAAGCCACCTCATCAATGGAAATTCCTAAATTGTTAAAATTTCTTAGGAAAAAATCCTCCACTTCATATTTAGATAAAGATTCTACAAATTTATGTTTAAATATTCTATTAAAGGATGGATTAAGTTTATAAAAAGATTCTAACTTCTCTGGATAACCGCATAAAACCATGGTTATTGGTGCTTTATAAGAGTAAGAAGAGGCTAATGTATCTGCAAAGCTTTTATACCAATTAACAAATTCTTCATTGTGAGTTAATCCATTAATATCATCAATTATAATAAAAATACCTTTTTTATCAGGAAAATTATTTGTTAACTCAACTAAAAATGTAGCAAAATTATCTTTAATGTTTTTTATTAAATCTTTACTGTTTGGTTTAAGTTTTATAGTAGTTCCTAAAAAACTTACAGATTCTATATATTCTTCAAATTTATTTATTATTTTATCTGACCATGATTCATCCTGAATTTCATTTAATATCCTTTCAATGACCTCACTTATTAAATCTTCAGTAGTATGCACCCCATCATTATAAACATGGACTCCCACCATTTTATATTTCTTTTTTGCACATTCTTTTAAATAAGAAGCTAATGATGATTTTCCCATTCCTCTTTTTCCAGTTATAAAAAAATGTTGAGAATCCCCATATACAGATTGATTAATGTAGCGAGTATAATCTTGAATAATTTCAATCCTCCCTTCGAAATTTTGGGGAGAAACAGGTTTTCCTGGTTGAAAAGGAGAATTCTTTTCAAGTTCCATAATCATACCCTCCTAAATTTAACTATTTAATAATTTAATTTAAAATATATAAATTTTTTCATTATTTAAAAAAATCAGTGAAAATCATTATTTTGTTTAAATTTTACAAGAATAAATAAAAATTGTTATAAAAAAATAAAGAAGAAATTAATCTCCTTTATTCCAATTTATAATACCATAACCAACACATAAAATTGTTGATAAGATAATTAAGATATAAACACTCCAAATCCAAGGATCTTCAATTCCTAAAACCATCATTATGTTTCACTTCCTTTATCGATTTGTTCAAATGCTTTATCAAGAACCTCTGCTTCAACAGGTTTTGTAAATAAGCTAACAACAATTGTGAAAATAGCTGAAATTGGAACAGCTATTAACATAACATCAATATATGGCCATGGATAAGCTCCAATTAAAGTTGGAACTCCAAATATAAATTGACAGATTCCGAGACCTGTAGCTGTCTTTGCAAAGACAAAAATTAACCAGAACATACTAATAAGTATTCCTGATAAAATTCCTGAAAGAGCTCCTCCTTTTGTAATTCTTTTCCAGTAAAGTGATAGTAAAAAGACAGGTAAAAATGAAGCCGCACAAATTTCAAAGAATAATGTGGTTCCTAGCGCAACAATACTTCCAGGTAATAAAAAGGCCATAATAATAGCTAATAAAACAGCTATTAAAATACCGAATCTTGTAATTGAAATTTGATCGATTTGTTTAGCTTTATTTCTTAAGGTACCATAAATATCCACTCCAAAAGCAGAACCTTGAGTGTGAAGTTGAGAACTTATTGTTGACATAGCTGCAGCTATTAATGATAATAAGAATAAATAAACATACCATTCTGGAAGAGCAGAAGTAATGAATGTTGGAATAATTTTATCAATGTTTCCTCCAACAACATCAACAGCTATTTTTCCAAGAGTATCCATGAAATAAACATTGGATAATGCTCCTACAATATATGCAGTTGCTGGCATGATAGCTATAAATATTCCTCCAATTAAAACTGACCTGTTTAATTCCTTATCTGATTTTACAGTCATGAATCTTACAAGAAGTGGTGGTTGTGCAAGAACACCAATACCTACACCAATTAATGTAGATGATACTAAAGTCCACCAATATGGACTTCCCATCGTTGGAAATGCCGTCCAACCTACACCACCTTGTGAAGCTGCACTGGCAGGATAAAGATTTGCCATATTTGTTAAAGCTATGTTTGCACTGTCTATTCCTCCAAACATCCAGTAAACAAATACTAATAAGAATAACATTACTAAAACCATAATGGTTCCTTGTAATGCATCTGTATACATTACCCCTTTAATACCACCGAAGAATACATAACAAGTAATAATAAGAGCCAATATTAATAAACAAATATTAAAATCAAGCAATAATGAAGATTCTAAAAATCTTGCAGCTCCAATCATTACCACTGCCGCATATAAAGGCATTGCAAAGAAAATAATAAAACCAGAAATTGATTGGATTGCCTTACTGTTAAAACGTTTTCCTAAAAATTCAGGGAAAGTTAAAGAACCTAAACTACTTCCCATCTTACGAGTTCTTTTACCTAAAAATACAAATGCTACAAATACTCCAATGATAATATTTAAAAATGCTAACCATAGAATACTCATACCATACTGTCCAGCCAAACCTCCGAATCCAACAATAGCTGCGGTGGAAATAAACGTAGCACCATAACTTAAAGCCATAATATATGGATGAGTATCTCCTCCAGCTATCATAAAGTCTTCAGAAGAATTAGTTTTCTTCCATGCATAATACCCTACAGCTACTAAAGCAAAAATATAGAGTATAAATACAACTGATAAGACCATTATATTCATTTAATTTAACCTCAAAATTATAATATGTACTAGGATTTTTGATTTTAAATCCATATAAAATTTTATATTAGTTAGTACAAAAATAAGAAACATCAAAGTATTATGTGATAATATGGTGTGGAATGAGAAAGCCGAATGTATGAATAAAGAGGAAAAAGAAGAATTACAACTTAAAAGACTTCAAGAAACTGTAAAATGTGCTTATGAAAATGTAGAGTTTTATAGAAAAAAATTAGACGATGCAGGAGTAAAACCTGAAGATATTAAAACTCTTAAAGATATTGAAAAAATACCATTTACCACTAAAGATGATTTAAGGGCAGCTTATCCTTTTGGACTTTTTGCAGTACCAGATGATGAAATTGTAGAAATTCATTCTTCCTCTGGAACTACAGGTAAACCAACAGTATCTGGATATACTAAAAAAGATTTAGATATTTGGGGAGAATGTATTGCACGTGGTCTTGAAATGGCTGGAGCAGAGAAAAATTATGTAATTCAAAATGCATATGGATATGGTTTGTTTACTGGAGGTTTTGGTATCCATCATGGAGCATCTAAGTTTTCTGCAACTGTAGTTCCAATTTCTGCAGGAAATACTAAAAGACAATTAGAGATTATGGAAGATTTTCAAAGTGATATTTTAACCTGTACACCATCTTATGCAATGTATCTTGGAGAAAGTCTTGAAAAAGCTGGCTTAACTAAAGATGATATCAATCTTAAAGCAGGAATATTTGGAGCAGAAATGTGGACTGAAGAAATGAGAGCAAGAATTGAAGAAAGTCTCGGCATAAAAGCTTTAAATATCTATGGATTAACTGAAATTATGGGTCCAGGAGTTGCTCAAGAATGTGAGGAGCAAAACGGAATCCATATTCAAGAAGATCATTTCTATCCAGAAATTATAAATCCTAACACTGGTGAAACTTTAGGCTATGATGAAAAGGGAGAACTAGTTCTTACAACCCTTACCCGTGAAGGAATGCCAATTTTAAGATTCAGAACTAAAGATGTAACCTCTCTAATGTCCGGAGACTGTGATTGTGGAAGAACAACAGTAAGAATGACAAGAATCACTGGAAGAACTGATGACATGATGAAAATCAAAGGAGTTATGGTTTTCCCATCACAAATTGAAAAAGCACTACTTAGAATCGAAGGAGTTAGTCCAAATTATCAAATAATTGTTACTAGACCAGACATAATGGACGAAGTGGAAGTCAAAGTTGAAGCATCAACAGAACTTTTCTTTGATGAAATGAAAAAAATGGAAGAAGTAGAAAAAAATATTGTAAATGCAATACGCTCTGAAACTGGTTTAAGAGTAGATGTAACCTTATGTGAACCTGAATCCTTACCAAGAAGTGAAGGAAAAGCTATAAGAGTTATAGATGAAAGAAATTTTGAATAAGGGGATATTATGACTGTACAACAAATATCAGTATTTATAGAAAATAAAGAAGGAAGAATTAAAAAAGCTTTAAACACATTAGCTGAAAATAATATTAATATTCGAGCACTTTCAATAGCTGATACTACAAAATATGGAATTTTAAGATTAATAGTTTCAAATAATCAAATAGCTATTACAAGTTTAGAAAAAGATGGTTTTGTAGTTCGTGAAAACGATGTTATTGTAGTAGCTATTCCTGATGAACCTAACGGATTGAACTCCACATTAGAAATATTAGATAAAAATGACATCAATTTAGAATATCTTTATGCATTCTCCAGTAATAACACAGACAAAGCTATCGTTGTAATGAGACTAGAGAACATGAAAGAAGCTATTAATCTTTTAGAAGAAAATAATGCAGAAATTCTTGAAAAAGAAGATATTGAAAAATTATAAGTCCTCTTCAACAAGAGTGACTTCAATTTCTTCTTCACTAAAGAAATAGCTGTCATCAATTTCTTTTAATTTTTCTATTTTTTCATTAAGTTGATTTGTTTCAAATAAATGCATCAAATCATTTATAAAAATATTCCACTCTTCTAAAATCTCTTCATTAAAATAATCTTCTTCATCTTCCTCTTCAATATCATCAGATAAATCTATTTCCTCATCATAACTTTCTTCATTGTCACAATAGCTATTTGCAAATCTTATCTCAGAAGGATTTTCGAACCAATCTTCCCCATCATAAAATTCTTGTGTTTCGATGTTTCCATCTTCATCATAATCGACAGACATTAAAATATCAAATTTAGTTCCACTTTCTTTAGCTATTTTAAATTCAGGCATTAAAAACCCTCCTTTTAACTTCTAAAACTCTTTTAACAATGCAGCTATGTCTTCCTTACTATATCCTAATCTTACTAATAAGCTTTTAACAGAATCCCTATCTGAAAAAGATGTTATTTCTCTCCATCTTTTAAAATCATTATTTACAATACTGTTAATCAACAATTGAATTGTAATTAAATCCTCGCTTTTAATAGCTAAAAAAGCATCTTCATTATCAAAAATACCTTTAGGATCAATTAAAGTAAGATTTCCCATCATATCTTTTTTTACTATTGCATTGTCAATTTTATAAGCCATTTTAATACCTCTAATTAAATGTCTAATTAATCTTATATAAATTTTATTTTTTTATCCAATCATATCCACTATCAATAGCTTTTAAGTTCATGTCATGAAACTTTGGATTTAGATTGTTTTTCATAGCTTCGATTACAGATTCCTTTGAAAGTGGAGAATTTTCATCAGCTATAATAGCTCCTAACATAACCATGTTTAAAGATAATATGTTTCCAGCATCAATAGCTAATTTATTTCCATCGATTGGTAATACATTTTTATAATTTTCTTTCAATATTGAAATTAAATTATCTATATTTGGATATGGTTTATCTCCAGAGGAAGGAATAATCGGAGTTGTATTGAAAACAATTTTAGTATCTTCATTAGCTTTGTCTAAACCTCTTATAGTTTCAATAGGTTCAAAAGACAACAACATATTAGCACTATGTTTTGGAATAATTGAACTATCATAATCTCCAATTTTTAACTCAGTAAATACAGAACCTTCCCTTTGAGACATTCCATGAATTTCACTCATTACTACATTAAAACCTTCATTCATTGCAGCTTCACCGATGATGACAGAGGTTTTAATAATTCCCTGACCTCCAACTCCACAAATATACATGCTATAATTATCTTTCAAACTCATTGTATCGCCCTGGTTTAATAGCTCCATATTTACAAACTTGAACACAAATGTTACATCCATTACACATTGCTTTATCAATAACAATCACATTATCTTTTAGAGAAATTGCTGGACAAGCTAATTCATTTACACATTTATTACAATGGTTACAGTTAGATGATTCAACTTCCACACTTGGTCTTTTTGGAAATCCTTTTATTAAAGTACATGGAGATTTTGCAACAATAACAGCTACTCCATCAGCTTCAATAGCTTCCTTATAAGTTTTTATTACCTGTTCTAAATTAAGTGGATTAATTACTTTTACAAATTTAACTCCACATGCTACGGCAAGTTTACGAATAGAAATTTCAGGAGCTTCATCACCCATTCCATCAATAGGCATTCCTGGATTTGGTTGGCCTCCAGTCATAGCTGTGATTCTATTATCTAAAACTGTTAAAACAAATTTCTGTTTATTATGAACTGCATTTATTAAAGGAGCAACTCCACTATGGAAAAATGTTGAATCCCCAATGAAACTGAATACATATTGGTTTGTAGCTGTTGAAAAACCACAACCATCACCTACACTTGAACCCATAGACAATAGATAATCAGCAGCATTATATGGAGGATTAATTCCTAAAGTATAACATCCTATATCTGAAGCGAAAATAACATCTTTTTCGGGTATTTGAAGCTCTTCTAAAGCTTTATTTACACCATAATACATTGCTCTGTGAGGACATCCTGAACATAATACAGGAGCTCTGTTTGGAATTTCAGATATTAATTTTTCTAAAGATGGAGTAAGTTTGTACTCTTTTTTCTCGAACAAATGAAGAACTTTGTTAAAACCTTCCTTAACAATATTTGGATTGAATTCATGATATTTAGGAAATGTTCCATCTAATTTACCATGAACTACAACGTTTAAATTATTCTGTCCAATAATTGCCAATACTTCTTTTTCAATGATTGGATCCACTTCTTCTACAACAAAAACTTCATCTAAATCTTTTAAAAATTCAGCTATCTTTTTATCTGGGAAAGGATTAGATAAACCAACTTTAAAGACATTTAAATCCATATCATTTACTTTACATACATCATGAACATAATTAAAGCAGCTACTAGAACAGATAGCTCCATATTTGGAATTACCTTCTCTGGTTTGTTTATTTAAATCTGATTTATTGGATATTTCAAGAACCTTATCCATCTTATCAATTAACTCAATATGCATTCTTTGAGCATTAATTGGAACTGGGACAAACTGAGAAGGATTTTTAATAAATGTACCTTTTTTCCAATGATTTTCACCTTCACCAGAATTATCCTCAATTTCTCCAAATTCTACTACTCCTCTCATATGAGAAATTCTTGTAGTGGTTCTAACAATTACAGGTAATCCAATCTTTTCAGATAATTCAAAACCATATTTAACCATATCTTTAACTTCTTGACAACTAGATGGTTCTAAAACAGGAAGATTAGCTAATTGGCCATAATGACGACTATCCTGTTCATTTTGTGAAGAAAAGATTGAAGGATCATCAGCTATTAAAACAACCATTCCTCCCCTCACTCCACTGTAAGCAGTTGTCATAAATGAATCACTAGCTACATTCATTCCTACATGTTTCATAAAAGTAAATGAACGAAGTCCAGAAGCGGCTGCTGTAGCTGCTACCTCCATTGCTACTTTTTCATTTGATGAAAACTCAAAATAGATGTTTGCATCTTTTGCTAGTACAGATAAAACATTTCCTATTTCTGAAGAAGGAGTTCCTGGGTAAGTTGCTGCTACATTAAGACCTGCTTCAATGGCTCCTCTTACAGCAGCCTCATTTCCTAGCAAAAATTGCTTATCTCCACTTTTTCCCGTTATTAATTCTTTTAAATTCATGTAATTTCCTCAAAACAAAATCATATTTATAAATGATTAAAATTATAATATATTATAATAGTTTACTAAATGATATATATTTTATTTTTTTACTGATTTTTTAATTTGAGGTGGCTTATGATAAAAGTTTATGTTTCACGATTTAACAAACAAACAGATTCTGAACCTCATATAGAATGTTATGAGATTGAAAAAACACCTGGAATGAAAGTTCTTGATGCTTTAAAAGCTATAAATGAAAAATATGATGCAGATATTAGCTATAGAAGTTCATGTAGAGCAGGCCAATGTGGGTCCTGTAGTATAAAATTTAACGGTAATGGAACTCTAGCCTGTCAAAAGGAAATTAAAGATGGAGCTTTGATTGAGCCTCTTGATTTTCCAATTATTAAAGATTTGGTTGTAGATAGAAGTGAAGTTGATGAAAAGGTAAAAGATCTTCATTTAAATTTAGAAAATGAGAATAAAACAACTTCCATTGATGAAACAATTACATCTGATGATATAAAAGACACCAAAAAAGTTAGACAGTGTATTGAATGCTATTCTTGTCTTAGTACCTGTCCTGTTGTTAAATATTTCAAAGAAGAGTATGGTGGCCCATATTTCATGAGATATTTATCAAAATTTGACTATGATCCAAGAGATGATGGAGATAGATTGTCTGAAAGTCTACAAGAAGGTCTTTTTAAATGTACTAGCTGTGGAAAATGTAAAGCAGTTTGTCCAAAAGATATTAATACATTTGGAGATGCTATCAGTAAATTTAGAGAAAAAGCCTGTATACAGGATAAAGGGCCTCTTCCAGAACATGTTGCATTTAAAGAGAATATAGAAAAAACTGGAAGGTCCGTGACTGGAGAAACTAGCTTTGTAGAAGATTATAACAAAGAAAACAAAATTAAATCTAAAATAGCTCTTTTTACTGGATGTATGGTAGATAAAAGAAGTCCAGAAGTAGCAGAAGCTTTAATTAAAGTTCTAAAAGCTAATGGAATTGAAATTGAAGTTCCTGAAGGACAAGTTTGTTGTGGTTCTCCTTTATTCAACACTGGTCAAACCGAAACCGTTCAAAAATTAGTAGATAAAAATAAAGAAGTTTTTAAAGATTATGATACTGTTATTACAATCTGTGCTGGCTGTGGTAACACTCTTAAAAACAAACATTCCCAACTAGGATCCAATTTGAATGTTTTAGACATAAGTGAATTTTTAATTGATAAACTTGATTATGATAAAATGAAAGATTTAAATATGAAAGTTACCTGGCACGACCCTTGTCATTTAGGAAGAGGTCAAGGAATTAAAGATGAACCTAGAAACATAATTGAAAACATGAATGGTGTAGAATTAGTTGAAATGAAACATCCTTGTCAATGTTGTGGTGCTGGAGGAGGAATTAAATCTGGAGAACCTGAAATAGCTTTAAAATTAGCTAGCGAAAAAGCTAAAATGATTAAAGATACTGATGCAGAAGCTGTTATTACAATTTGCCCATTTTGTCAAAGAAATCTTCAAGATGGTTTAAATAATGAAGGTCTTGAAGATGTGAAAGCTATGAATATTTTAGAACTTCTTGAAAAAGCTTATGATTAATTAATGGTGTTAAAAATGGGAGATGCTGCTGTAAAAGAACAAAGAGAAGTTAAACCAAGCGGTCCGGTTAATACTGTTGAAAAAGAAGAAAAAGTAGCTACTTCAAAACCAAAAGCTAAAAAAAAGGTTCAGTTTAAAGGTAAAATAATATCTAAAAACTATGATAACAACCCTGAAAAAGAAAATTTAAGTTTAAAAAATAATATATATGTCGTTTTTATAGAATGTGAAACTCCTGGAAATATTGGTTTTTTAGCTAGAACTATGGCAAATTTTGGATTAGAAAAATTAGTTCTAATTAATCCTCCAAAATTAAAAGATGAAGCCTTTTATCAAGCTATGCATGGAAGGTTTATTGTGGAAAATGCTATGATTTATGATAGTTTAGAAGATTTTTATAAAGCTAATAAAATTGATTTTAAAGTAGCTTCCACTGGCATCGCTGGAGGAAGTTACAATCTAACTAGAATACCGATAAAACCTGAAGAGTTAGGTAAAAAAATCAATCCTAATTATAATACAGCTATTCTTTTCGGAAGAGAAGGAAATGGTCTAACCAATGAAGAAATTGATAGCTGTGATTTGGTTGTTACCATTCCTACAAGTCCAGAATATCCTATTATGAATATTTCCCATGCGGCAGCTATTATCTTATATGAAATATTTAAAAATAGATACTCCTATCCAGTTGAAGGACTTGAAGAAAGTACAGAATTAGAAAAGGAATATTTAATGAAGGATATGAATGAATTGATTAATAGCTTAGATATTCCAGACCATAAAAAGAAAAATGGATTGAAATCCTTTAAAAATATTATAAATAGAGCATTTATTACTGGAAGAGAAGCTCATACTTTAAAAGGAATTTTGAGAAGATTAAAAATGAAGATTAAAGAGGAATAAAATGGCAATTTTAAGTGACAAAACCATTAAAGAATATCTTGATGAAGGTAAAATTGTAATTGATCCTTTAAAAGATGAAAAACAGATACAACCTTCATCTGTAGATATGAGACTAGGAGATGAATTTAAAGTTTTTAAAGTTATAAGACAACCTTATATTGATCCAAAAGATCCAGATGAAGTAGCTGAATATATGGAATCTACAACAGTAGATGAAGGAGATGCTTTTATCATTCATCCAAATGAATTTGCTTTAGCTACAACATATGAATACGTGAAGGTTCCTCATGATTTAGTTGCTCGTGTAGAAGGGCGTTCTTCAATGGGGAGATTAGGGGTAACCATGCATGTGACCGCAGGTTATATTGATCCAGGTTTTGAAGGTAAAATCACCCTTGAAATATCAAATATCGGAGCTATGCCCGTTGCCCTTTATCCTGGACAAAGAGTTTGCCAAATTGTATTTGAAACCATGACAACACCTTCTGAAATACCTTATGGCCATCCTGATAGGAATAGTAAATATATGGGCCAAGTTAAACCTGAAAGTAGTAGAATAAAACAAGATTACGAATTAAATAAATAAGGAAGTTAAATATTATGAATCACGACAAAATGACAAATGTAAGTGCGAAAAGAGGATTTTTATGGCCGTCTTTTGAAATATACTCTGGAGTATCCGGTTTTACAGATTATGGACCATTAGGAGCAAGTTTAAAAAACAATATCATGCAAAAATGGAGAAAACAATATGTTTCTGGAGAAGGATTCTATGAAATAGAAGGACCTACCGTAATGCCTAAAGAAGTTCTTAAAGCCTCAGGACACGTAGATAACTTTACAGATCCAATGACAAAATGTGAAGAATGTGGTGAAGTTTTTAGAGCAGATCATATTATTGAAGAAGCTATTGGGAAAGATGTGGAAAGCTTAGAAAATGAAGAACTTGACCAAATCATAATAGAAAATAATATCACCTGTCCGGAATGTGGTGGAAAATTAGCTAATGTTTGGAATTATAATTTAATGTTTCAAACAATGATTGGAGCTAAAGGGGATAAAGTAGGTTATATGAGACCTGAAACCGCACAAGGAATATTCATATTATTTAAACGTCTTGAAAGATTCTTTAGAGGCAAACTTCCTTTTGGAGTAGTTCAACTTGGAAAAGCCTATAGAAATGAAATTTCTCCAAGACAAGGAGTAATTAGACTTAGAGAATTTAGCCAAGCTGAAGCTGAAATATTCTTACATCCAGAAGATAAGACAACACCTAAATTTAAAGAAATTGAAGAGGAAATCTTATACCTTCACTCCCAGGATGTTCAAATTAATGAAAAGGAACCTTTGGAAATAACTGCTAAAGAAGCTTTAGATAAAGGAGTAGTAGCTAATGAAATGCTAATTTATCAGCTATACTTAGCTAAAAAATTCCTAAATGAAATAGGAATACCTGATGATGTGCTCAGATTTAGACAACACCTACCTGGAGAAATGGCCCATTATGCTCTTGATTGTTGGGATGTTGAAGTTTTAACTGATAAATATGGCTGGGTTGAAATTATTGGAATAGCTGACAGAGGAGATTATGATTTAAGTTCACATTCAAAATACAGTAACGATGATTTAAATGTATTTATTGAATATGATGAACCTAAAACAGTTAAAAAAACTGTTGTAAAACCAAATCTTCCTAAATTTGGTCCTGTTTTTAAAGGAGATTCACCTAAATTAACAGCAGCTATTAATGATGCAGATAATGAAGAAATAATTAAAGCTCTTGAAGAAAATGGAAAATATATTATTGAACTTGATGAAACTTACGAAGTTCCTGAAGATTTATTAATAATTGAAGAAGTGGAAGAAGAAATAACTGGAGAAAAAATAATTCCTCATGTAATTGAACCTTCATTTGGAATTGATAGAATTGTTTATTCTGTTCTTTTACACTCATTTAAAGAAGGAGAAAAAGACTACTTTAAATTTGCCAGTGAAATTGCTCCAGTTCAAGTTGGAGTTTATCCATTAATTAACAAAGAAGGCCCTAAAGAAATAGCTGAGGAAATAACAAATAATCTTAGAGCTAATGGATATACTGTAGAACATGATGTTAGTGGAACTATAGGAAAAAGATATGCTAAGGCTGATGAAATAGGAATTCCTCTTGCAATTACTGTTGATTTTGACACTCTTGAGGATAACAAAGTCACTATAAGAAATAGAGATAGCGAAAAACAAGATAGAATTCCTATTAATGAAATTGATAGCTATTTAGAGAATTATCTTTAAGCTATTTCCATTTCCATTTTAAAATCATTGAAAAGGTTATTGGCCCATTTCAAGCTATCATCACTATCACCAACTAATAATCTATTCTGATCAAAAATTCCTTCTTTTTTATAAAGACCAAATAAAAATATTTCATTAGTGACTATCAGTAAAAAATTAAAATTATTGCTAAAATAATTTAATTGCTGTATGTAAGAATTAATTTCCTCATCATCAAAACAGTTGATTTCTTTAAATACCATTAAATCTATTATTTTTTCTTCAGCTATTGAATTTTCAAATTCATCCATTAGTTCTGGAAATGAAACTGGTAAAATAGCTTTTATTTTTTCAGCATCTTTAATAGTGTCCTTTATTAGTTTTCTTATCATTCCTACTTTCACACTACCAGATTCTATTATTTCACAGTCTTTTAAAGGAACCATATTAAAAAATTCTCTTTGAGATATATTTTTTATTTTATGCCCATCAAATAGCTCAAAAAAATCTTCTAAAATAGTTAAAGTTTCTTTAAATTCTTTTAAGTTTTTTACATAGATTTGACATGAATTAGATAAAAAATAATCATTCATTTTATAAAGTACACAATTTTGCACCATTAGATTTTTAATATTATATGATAAAGACCCATAATTTATCTTTGTTTTATCATATATCTCTTTCATTGAAAGTGTGTTATTTAAAAGAGAAAATAATATATTTAATCTTAAATGTGAGTTATTAAGATACTTTATTTCATCGCTAACATATTCATATTCCTTTAAAAATTCGTTTTTCATTAAATCACCTTAGTAATACTTTATTTAATATTTTTAATAATAAAAAATATAAAAATTATCAAAGTGAGAAAATGTGAAAATGTGAAACTTAATAAAATAACAACAACATAATATAAGATAGAGGTGAAATAATGATAGATACACATATACACGCAGATAGTCGAAGTAGTGAAGATTTTGAAAAGATGTATTTAGCTGGAATTAACACTGCAGTAACTTGTGCTTTTTATCCATACAAACTACCTAATGAAGTAGTTCTTTTAAATCATTTGGAAAGAATTTTGGAATATGATAGCCAACGTGCAAAAAATTATGGAATAGACCTAAAAGTAGCACTTGGAATCCATCCATCAAATACAACAATAAATCCTCAATTAATCTATGACAACATTTACCATTGGATTGAAAATAATAAAATAGTAGCTATTGGGGAAATTGGTCTTGAAAACTTAACTGAAAATGAAATAAACATTTTTAAAAGACAATTAGAAATAGGGGATGAAACTCAAACTCCTGTTATAATCCATACCCCACGTAAAAATAAAGCTGAAGTACTTAAGGAAATTACAGAAATTGTACCAGCTTATATTGACCCAGAACTGGTAGTTATTGATCATATAAATCCTTCTGTTGTGGATAATGTGATTGATGAAGGTTATACCTTAGGTCTTACAGTTCAACCTAAAAAAATGGACAAAGAAGATGCAATAGCTATTTTAGATCAACATGGATTTGATAAATTTTTATTAAACAGTGATATTAGTAATATGCCATCTGATCCATTATCAGTTCCTAAAACTGTACGTGAACTTGAAAAACAAGATTATAAAAAAGAAGAAATAGAAAAAGTTGCATTTAAAAATGCAGAAAACTTTTTTAATTTATAATTTATTTTTTAACTAAATTAATAGATTCTGGAGAGATAATAATTAAATTTTTATCTGCAGAATGTGTTAATAATAATGCTTCTGCACCATAATTATTTCTCAATTCTTTAATTTTATTTCCTGCCAATTTAAAATTAGCTGGACTTTCTCTTTCTAAAAAAGACAAATCAAGGATTACAGGATTGTTCTCCTCAACGATTTGATCCACCATATAGTTAATATCATCAATCGTACGAGGTCTGATTAACATTATATCATAATCCATATGTTGTGGAGATATTGTATCAGCCTCTTCATAATATTCATGTCTAAATTCATGAGAGAAGTCATTATTTTTTTTATCACTTAAATTTTCTTCAAAACCTAAACTTCTTTTTAAAGCATCAGAAAAACCCATTTACTCAACTCCCAAGTGTTCCAATATTGCATCTAATAATTTTGAAGCCCCATTATTATAAACATCACTAGCAGGTAAACCATATTTTTGTTCGAAATATTCTTCATTTAAGTCTTCTTCTAATTGAGCATTTTTAAAATTTATAGATAATCCAACTACTTTTGTAGGTTCAACAGCTTCGATAGCTTCAATCTCTTCATTTATTCCTCTAGGATCCCTATAAGGGTGATTTGGCCTGTGTCCTACAATGACAGCATCCGGTGAAGCACCAATTAAAATTCCTGCAGATAACCCTCTAGGATGAGGATTTCCTTTTTCAGTTAAACTTGATTGACCTTCAATAAATATAATATCAGGATTTTTATTATCTTCAATGTATTTAATTGCACTTAAAACAGCTGCAGGAACATCCATAGCTGATAAACTTCCAGCTCTGAAATTAAAGTCAGTTGGTTCTTCTAATCCCATTTCATCTGTGGATATAATAGCTGCTGTTAAACCTCTTTTTTCAGCTTCTCTTCCTAAAGCTTTTGTAGTAGTTCTTTTACCACATTCTTGTGAAGTTCCTCCAACAAATATTACAGGAGCTTTTGGTTTGTAGGAAATTTTTGGTAAAACTTCACATGATTTCTCTGGACGAACTCCAGCTATTTTTTCAACAACGTCTAATCTAGGACTAATTTCTTTTATTTTAACATTATTTGTATCAGCAAATTTTAATAAAGATAGATTATCTCCTATTGGAAGTGATCTAAATGAAGATACAACATTTAATCCTGCATCAATAGCTTGAACCGCATATTTAAGTGCAGTTCCTTCAGCTCCTATTGGCAACATAATAACAATAGATTTAGCATTAGTATTTTCTAAACATTCATCAAGACTTCCACAGACCTCATGTCCACAAAATAATTTACCTTGCTTTTTTTCATCATCATCAATGAAACCAACAGTTTCAATTCCATCAAGATTGGAGAATTTTTCTCCTCCTCCCCCACATCCAACAACAATATATGGATTTAGTTCTTGAAGATCTTTTACTGATTTTACTGAATACAAATTATCACTCCCTTTTCCCACATTAAAATAAATAAATAATTGTAATTATAATATACTTATCCTATTTTTAGATTTTATTATTATTAAATATGGTGTTTTTTACAACTGAAAACTTATAAGTAATAATAGGAAAATACTAAATATAAAACTTTTTAATTAAAAGGGGGAAAACAAATGAGAAAACCCTATGTGATTTTAATAGGTAGTGCTTCAGGAATAGGTAAATCTACAATAGCTGCAGAATTAGCTAAGAAATTAGAAATAAAACATTTAATTGAAACTGATTTTATAAGAGCTGTTGTTAGAGGAATTATTGGAAAAGATTATGCTCCAGCATTACATACTTCCTCATATAATGCATATAAAACTCTTCGTGATAAAGAAAAATACGATGACAATATTGAATTAATATGTGCTGGAATTGAAGAACATGCTTCCTTTGTTATTCCAGCTATTGAACAAGTGATAAGAAGAGCAATTTCTGATTTTGATGATATTATAATTGAAGGAGTCCATTTAATTCCAGGTTTAATAAATATTGACCAATTTAAATCTGATGCTAATGTTTATTTCTTTATTTTATCCTCAGATGAAGAATCCCATAAAGGAAGATTTGTAAAAAGAGCTATCCAGATACATAGAGGAGGTAAACAATTAGATCACTTTACTGAAAATAGAATAATTCATGATTTTCTAATTAAAAAAGCTGATGAACACAATGTTCCTGTAATTCAGACAGAATCTGTAGAATCAACATTGAAAAAAATGTTAAGAAACATTAATAGAAGCTGTGAAACAATATTATTAAAAAATACTATAGATGAGTTAAAGGATGTTGTTGATATAGTAATCCGACAGAATAATGGAAGCTTGGAAAGAGTATCCTACAAAATGCACGGATTTAAAGATCCTTTAATAAGAGAAATAAATATTACAGAAGCTAATGATGCAGATAAATTTATAAAAGCTATTGAAGATCAACCATTTAAAAAGGATGAAATATCTCAATTATATGATTTATCTGAATATAGACAAACTAAAATATGTGCAGCTAATAAAGAAGATTTAAATAGAATAATAGGACAATTAAAAGAAAAAGGATTTATCTATGAAATGGAGGAGTAACAATGGAAGATATAACTGAAATGGCAATTAACTGTCCAGCTTGTGGTGGAGAAAATAAGGCCACATCTATAATGAGAGAAATAGAAATACCTCACTTTGGAAATGTATTAGAAACTACAATTCAGTGTGATAACTGTGGATTTAAACATAGCGACATTATTGCATTAGAACAAAATGATCCTGCAAAATACATTCTTCCTATAACTAAAGACACATTGTCCACTAGAGTTGTAAGAGCTCAATCAGCTACTGTAAGTGTTCCTGAAGTTGGAGTAAAAGTAGAACCAGGGCCAAAATCAGAAGGTTATGTAACTAATGTAGAGGGAATTCTTACACGATTTAAAGATGCAACAAATCAGGCGTTAAACCTATTCTGCGATGAAGAATCTCAAAAAAATGCAAAAATAACTTTAGAAAAAATAGAAGATTTAATAGCTGGTAAAAGTGAAGCTAAATTAATAATTGAAGACCCTTTTGGTCAGAGTAACATTGTAAATGATAATGTGGAAATTCTTCCAATTCCAGAAGATGAGTTAAAAGAATTAAAAACAGGATTTACCTTTATTGAAAATAATGAGGAGTAGAATTATTCTTCCTCTTCATCATTTGCAATTAAGCTTGTTGTAAACTCTTCTTCTTCAAGAACATCTTTTAATTTTAAGGTTTTCTTAACATCCATAGCTAAAGCATTACAATCAGCTTTAATAGCTTCTAAATGTAATAATATTCTTTCTTTTTCTTGATTGATTCTTTCAATATTGGTGTATGGGTAAGTTGATTCTTTCAACATTTCATATTCTATTGTTGTATATGGATAATCGTTTAATTGTTTACATACGTTTTTAAGTACTTCACCTAAAAATTTATTCATTTCAACCTTAACTCTTTCTCTAATCATTTTATCATCATCAAGGTTTTCTTTCATTAAACGAACAACTTCAGCTTTAGCAAAAGGTAATTTTTCTTCATCTTCATCGATGTACTCTTCTGCAAGTTCGTCATTTTCTTCCATAGTAGTTTCTTCTTGTTCTTCATATTCTGCCATAAATTTCACCTAATATAAAATAAGAAAATTACAATTAATATTATGTTTGAAGTAATATTTAAAGGTATTGCAAATAATATAAGAATGATTAAATTTTTTTAACATTTACATATAAAACTACTAAAATAATTAGTTGAAACTTTAATATTTTTAATGATAAAATAAAAAAAATAAATGTAGTAAAAACTACATTTTTCTTAAATAAATTGGAACTAACATTATCAAAGATAACAAAATAATAGCTATTGGATTACCTGTTTTTTCTATATTTTCCAAACCATGAACAATTGCCTTTTTAGAAACATCATTTAGAACTGTTAACTGCTCGCCATATAAAATAGGAGCTATAGTATTTATAGAATTTGAAATGATATCATTGATTTTAACCTCTGCAGAAGCATTATTGTTTGATAAATCATAATCAAATTCATCACAGATAGCTAAAACTTTATTCATTACACTTCCGCTTTTTGTTGCTTTTGCTTGGAAAGTTAAAATTTCAGATTCTCCACTAGCTAAACTGTCAATTCTCCATTCACTTCCATCTTCATTAAAATAACCATTATCTGATTTGAAACTTCTAAATGATAAACCATTATCTAAATAATCTGATACGATTACATTTGTGGCTGTATCTGGTCCATTGTTAGTTACATTAACAGTATAATCAATAATATCTCCAACAACATACTCTACTTTTGATGAGGTTTTAGTAATAGACAAATCAACTGCAGGCCTTACATGAATAATAGCTGATGCATTATTATTTTCTAAATTAAGATCAGCTTCATTACCATTAATTGAAGCAACGTTAACAATATCGCCAGTCTTGTTAACTATGCAAACAATCTTCCATTCTTTTGTTTCACCACACCCAAGATTACCTACATACCAAATTCCATCATTATAATTTCCGCCAATGTTATCGCTTATTCCAATTAAACCATCTGGAATACTATCCACAACAATAACACCAGTTGCATCGTCTGGACCATTATTTTTAATTATTAATGTCCATGTTATTTGCTCTCTATAATCTGGATTTGAATTGTTTACTAATTTGATAATTTCCAAATCTGCAGTCTTTTCAACTGTAATACTCTCATCATCTACATTATTGGTTTTATTATAATCATACTCATTTCCAGTAACAGAAACAACGTTGGTAAATTCCCCACTTTTATTGACTCTACAATAAATATCCAAATATTCAAAATTATTTGGAGATAAAGAATTTATTGTCCATATTCCACTATTGGAATCGAAAAATCCTTTAGATACTGAATTTCTTAAATAAATTAAACCTTCAGGAAGCAATTCTTTAACTGAAACATTAGTAGCTATATCAGGACCATTGTTAGTTACCTTAATAGTCCATTTAACAACATCTCCATAATTAGGATTAGAATTATTAACTGTTTTTAAAACTGCTAAATCAGCTGAAGAATTAACAATAATTGTTTCATTATCTATATTATTAGTTTTATTAGAATCATATTCACTACCATTTACCATTACAATGTTAGTAAATTGACCAGTTTTATTAACTAAACAAATTAAATTTAAAGTTTTCTCCTCACCGACTTTCAAATCACCTACATTCCAAACATTATTTTTAAATTCTCCTTCACCTTCCCAATCAACAATGATTAAACATTCAGGCATTAATTCTTTTACTAATACATTTGTAGCTATATTTGGACCATTATTTTTTACTTTAACTGTCCAATTAATAGTATCTCTATAATTAGGATTAGTATTGTTAACTGTTTTTATAACTACTAAATCAGCTGAAGAATTAACATAAATAGTTTCATTGTCTAAATTATTGGTCTTATTATAATCATACTCATTTCCGTTAACTGTAACAATATTAGTAAATTCTCCTGTTTTGTTAATTTTACAGATAATTTCAAATACTTTAGTTTCCCCTACTAATAATTTATTTATATTCCATGTTCCATTGTTATAATTTTCGCTGCCCCTAACAAAAATTAAACCTTCAGGAAGAATATCTTTAACAATCACATCACTAGCTATGTCTGGACCGTTATTTGAAACCTCAATGATCCATGTAATAATATCTCCATAATTAGGATTAGAATTATTAACTGTTTTTATAACTGCTAAATCACTAGCTGGATTAACTACAATAGTTTCATTATCTTTATTATTAAATTTATTAAAATCGTATTCCTTTCCATTTACAGTAACAATATTTATTAACTCTCCTGTTTTATTGACTAAACAAATTAAATTTAAAGTTTTCTCTTCACCGACTTCTAATTCTCCTATATTCCAAAGATTATTTTTAAATTCTCCTTCACCTTTCCAATCAATTATCACCAATCCTTGAGGAAGTAATTCATTTACATTTATTTCACTAGCTGCATCTGGACCATGATTTATAACTTTTATTGTCCATTGAACTAAATCTAAATAGTTTGGATTTGTATTATTAACAGTTTTTACAACTTCTAAATCTGCAGATTTATCTACATTAATTGAAACTGTATCATTATTATTAACTAAATTGAAATCGTATTCCTTTCCAGTAACATTAACATTGTTAGTTATCAAACCTGTTTTATTTACTTTACAAACTATTTCAAGTGTTTTACTTTCACCAACTTCTAACTTTTCAATAGTCCAAACCCCATTATTATAATTACCATTGCTACTAATGAAAATTAAACCTTCAG
This sequence comes from uncultured Methanobrevibacter sp., assembly GCA_964409285.1. GTDB lineage: Archaea > Methanobacteriota > Methanobacteria > Methanobacteriales > Methanobacteriaceae > Methanocatella. The sequence goes on from CAYPCR010000019.1 coordinate 31,990, forward strand.
GAAGAATATCTGTAATTTTAATTTCATTTCCAACATCAGGGCCGTTATTTGAAACTTCAATTGTCCATTTAACAAAATCTCCATAATTAGGATTTGTATTGTTTACGGCTTTGATTATAGCTAAATCTGCAGAAGGATTCAATTCAATTAATTCATCATCATAATTATTGGTTAAATTATAATCATGTTCTTTAGATGTGATATTAGCATGATTAATTACATTTTTAGTTGTATTGACTAAAGTTAGAATGGTTAAAACTTTAGTTTCACCTACATCTAACTCTCCAACATTCCAAATACCTGCATTAACATCATAAGATCCGTTTCCATTATCACTTAGATAAATCAAAGAATCTGGAAGCTTATCATTTACAACTACTTCTGTAGCTTTATCAGGGCCGTTATTTGTAACTGTCAAATTCCAAGCTACTATATCTTTATAATTATAGCTATCTTGTTGACTATCTTTAGAAATTAAATTATCTACAACTGGCAATATTACAAAACTTGTTTGATTAGAAATAGCTTTGTAATATGTATCCTCATAATGATAAGCATTGGCTGTATATCTTCCAGCGTCAAGATTAGGGAGAGTTAAATTAACATTTCCATAAACATTTGATTTTAAAATATCTTGGTAAACTACATTTTCATTTTCATCCATAATCTCAATATAAATATCTATATTATATTCCCTATCATCCTGGTACAATTTTCCTGTGTTCGTAGCTCCATTTAATGGCTGAATTCCATCAATAATAATTTTACTATTTGATGCTGCATTATAAATTGCATTTGAAATGTAAATGTTTGATGAATTGCCTATGTTATTTCCTCCATGAATTATAGAGCTAATATAAACAGATTCTCCATGGAGTAATGGATTTTTAGGACCATAAATTTCTAGCTGATAAATCCAAGCTTGATTAGATTTAAATTCATTGTTAGAGATTATTGCTTCATTAGATTTTTTAGAAATGTATATTGCACTTCCGTTTCTGGCTTCATTAAATTCAAATCTATTATTTGAAATTAAAGATTCTGTACTATCAATAAATATTGCTCCTCCTAAACCATCATTTAAAAGTTGAGGACTAGGAAGGGCTATATTTTCAAACAGATAATTGTCAAGTATTTTTGTAGTTTTTGAATTTATGTAAATAGCTCCACCATTTGTAAGAGCCATGTTTTGGCCAATATGTGAATTTTGAACTGTTGTAGTTTGAGATTCTATATAAATAGCTCCACCATTTTTATATGCAAGATTATATTTAAAACCACAATTATCTAATACCACATTTTCACCGATTAAATGAACTGCTCCTCCAATTGGAGCTGTATTACTATCAAATGTGGATTTTTCAATCTTCAAATCCATATTTGATACATTATAACCTGTACTAATTGCACCACCATATAATTTCAATGCAGTATTCCTTATAAAAATACAATTTTTAACGATTCCTCCAGAATGATAGGTCATAGCTCCTCCTTGATCTGCAGTATTTGAAATAAATGTACAATTATCAAATACAATTCCATCTCTAATACAAGCTGCTCCTCCATGAGAAATTAATGAATCTGTTTTTGAAATAGCACTATTATTTGTAAATAAACAATCAACACATTGTGAAACCATATAATATCCATCCATTCCTATTTGAAGTGCTCCACCATAGCCACCTACACCTTCATCATTTTTATCATATACTTTATTAGATGTGAATACACAATTCCTAATTTCTGTATGATTTCCATACATTCCAACAGCTCCACCACCAACATGAGCTAAATTATTGTGGAAATTACAGTTTAATATCTTTAAATATTCCCCTGCTCCTTTTCCAGCACTTACATAATTACTATAAATTGCACCACCTGCTCTTGCTTCATTATTATAAAATTCACAATTTGAGATTGTGGTATGTTTTCCATCAACATAAATAGCTCCTCCACCACCAATTGCAAAATTATTATAAAATTGGCAATTAGACACTGTTGTAGAGTCTCCATTTATATAAATCGCTCCTCCACTATCAGAAACTGCATTATGGTGAAAAACACAATTATCAATTGTTACTCCATTTCCATTAGAAATAATCGGTCCTCCATTGCTTTTTCCTAGAAAACCTGTAAACTCAATATTTTTTATGGTTACTCCAGAACTTTCTATAGATAAAACTGAAAATTGATTATTTCCATCAATAACAGTATTTCCATTTCCAATTATTGTCAAAGGCTTACCAATTGTTATAGATGAACCTCCTATAGAATAATAATCTTTATCTAATGTTATTGTTCCTCCGCTAGCTGCATTTTTAATTTGTTGATTTATATCATTTGCTGTTCCTTTTGTTGATATGCTTTCAATATCTTGAGAATCTACATTAATATCATCATTTATGCCTATTTCACCAATAGCTGTTAAGTTATTATCCTCAGCAAAAGCCAAATCAGATGTTAGGAGAATTAAACTTAAAAAAACTATAATGAAAATAGACTTTTTAATATTTTTCAATTTTAACATTTTTAATAACTCCTGAGGATTATTTCACTAAAATAATTAATCTGAGTTATTAAATAGCTATTAAACTTTTTATTTTAATTTTTTAATTTAAAATAACTAATATAAATCCTTGATTTTATAATTCATCCTTAAATCAAATGAAAATTATTTTTTAATTTACCTTAAACTTTTAATTTAAATTAATAATTAAAAGACCAATTTAAATGATTCTTTAACAATACAAAGACATTAAAACTTATTTTTAAACTAAAAACAATATTAAATTTAAATAAAAGATAATATCTTTAAATCCTCCAAGCTATCTTTTAGATAAGGAAAATATATAAAATTTTTCTTACAAATGAACAAAATTATTATAAATTAAATGATTATTACAATTAAAAATAAAAAAGTTATGTAAATATAATAATATGTTTAAAATACAAAATTTATTTAATTAAAAAATTAAAGTAATTACCATGAAAAAACAGGTTGCAATAATCCTTTTAGCTATTTTAATAATAGCACCTACAATTGAAAACGTGTCTGCAACAACAGTGTTTTTAACATCCGACAATATTATAGACTCTACAACCGATGTAGATATGCTTAATGCTATAAAAAATTATATCCAAGAAATAAGCGATGGAAAAATAACTGCTGTAGTTGACTCACAAGCCCCAGGACCTGGAGAAGGTACGAGAGCTATTGAAAGTGACAGTGACGTTAGTGTAAATTTAGCTGCTTCTTGTGCAGGAAATTTCTTAGTTCTTGCAAATTATGCAGTCAGTTCTAATAAACAAATAATTTTTGTAAATACTGGTGATTTTGATTTAAATCAGGCCGATTCATTAAGAAGAGCATGGGATGATGATTATTCAAGTACCAATTTTGCTGGGATTAATTCTCCTGGGAAATTTTTAAATGAATCTGGAATATCTTATATTCAACCCCTACAAAAATATCCTGATGCTGGTCCAGATGGCTATTTAAGTAAAAATAGTGATGAAGTCAATAAATACATTGCTCAATGTATTGTAGAAGATGTTAATAATTATAACAATCAATCAAAAACATTAGATGAAAATTTAATAGTAAAACATCAACTTTCACCCTCTCAAATGGCCACAGCAAGTAGTCAGTATTTGGAAAGTGATGATAGTCAAGATAGCTTTAATGGTTTTGATTCAGCTCAATTGTTATATTTAACCAGTAGCTATTTAAATGGAAATGGTCTAAAAAACCCGGGAAACTTTGAAGAACCGTCATCTCCACTAAAATATTCATTATTTACAAAAAGTTCCTACTCTATTTACGATTATATGAAAATGGGGGGATTAGTTAAAAGTTATATGGATGAAAATGGACAAGCTCCTAATTATATAAATTATGACGGTGCCTACATTAGCTATTACGATTTACAATATAATTTTGCAAAAATTACAGAAAATCATACAGATTCTAATCATATGGAATTTAATAAAGAATATTCATTTGACAAAGTTAATGATTCCATCTTAATTGATATTTTACCATTCATTATAATCATTTTAATTATAATAGCAATAGTTATAATAATAAGAAGAATTAGAAGGTAGTATACAAAATTTATGGAGATGAGCATGTGCGAAAGTATATTTGTGAACTTATAGGTACACTTGTTTTAGTCCTATTTGGTTGTGGTAGTGCAGCTATTGCAGGAAATATATTAGGTAATTTAGGGATTGCATTTGCATTTGGTCTTTCAATAATAGCTATGGCTTATATTATTGGAGATATCTCTGGATGTCATGTTAATCCTGCCGTATCATTTGGAATGTGGTTAACTAAAAGAATGGATACAAAAGATTTTGTCGGATATGTAATTGCACAATGTATTGGAGCTATTATTGGAATTGCACTTTTAGCATTTATGATAAATTCCTCTTCAGCTCTTGGAAATTATATGGTAACTGGACTTGGTCAAAACGGATTTGGTTCAGCATCTAGTGTAGGATTAGATATGGGTGGAGCATTCCTTGTTGAAGCTATTTTAACATTTGTATTTGTATTTGCTGTTCTTGGAGTTACAAGAACTGAAAAAACAAGTGCACAAGCAGGTCTTGTAATAGGTTTAACCTTAACATTTGTCCATATTATGGGAATTCCATTAACTGGAACATCTGTAAACCCAGCACGTAGTTTAGCCCCTGCTTTATTCATGGGCGGGCAAGCCCTTGGTCAATTATGGTTATTTATCGTAGCACCTTTAGTTGGAGCAGCTATTGCAGCTATTGTTTATAAATATCTTTATCCAAACAACAAAACCTTACCTTTTGATGAAATTTAAATCATCAAAAACTTCTTTTTATTTTTTATCAGAATATTTATTTAGAATAAAAATATTGTCATAATGATTGTTATTTCAACAGTTGTCATAACAACATTTATATATAAAAAACTTACAATATTAATTTTGTAAATTGAGATTTTATTTTAAAATTTCATTTACAAAAAGAGTATAAAAAGTATTTGGAAAAAATAAGTCCATTTTTTAGTTATTATCCTGGAAATTAAAATATAAAATTGATAACACATTAAATAATTTGTTAAATTAAATGTAAAATTTAAAAATGCCATAATAGGAAGCCTGGCATATATTAACCTTAAAATAACTTAAAAATGAAATTCCATATGAATTAACAATATCAACTAGTCAATCATACCCATTTACTTTTTATATTCTTTTTAAAATTATTTTCATGGAAATGAGGAAAATTCTAAAGAAGTGTCATTCCTAGAGTAGATAAAAATTTAATTAATAAATGAAAATTTGATTAATTTCATTTATTTTTTATTTAATATATAATTAAAATTGTAATGTCAACAGTTGTCATGACAATATATTTATATAATATAAACATTTAATACTAAATGTTGATTGAATGAAATAAATTATTTTTAATTGTGAGTATATGAAATGTAAAAATAATTTTTTTGAAAAAGAAGACATCCCTATGAGTATTTATTTATCAATTATTCATAGACAATACCGTATTTTTGTTAATAAACTTTTAGAGAAGGAAGGTATTAGTGTAGCTCAAGTTCCTATCTTAAATTATTTATCAAAACATGAATGTGCTTATCAAGATGAAATATCTAACATATACAAAATTGATAAAGGAAGTATTGCGAGATCTGTACGAAAATTAGAATTACAAAATTTAATCTATAAAGAAATTGATTCAACTAATCGTAGAAGATATAATTTATATCTAACAGAATCTGGAAAGGAACTTGCAAATAAAATCTGGGAAATTGATAAACAATGGGAAAATAAATTTTATTCAAGATTAAACTTAAATAAAAATGAAATAGAAGAAGTTATTAAAAAAATGACTTTAACAGCAATCAATATTAATAAAACGGAGGATAATAAAATTGAGTGAAACTGCAGAACAAGAAGAAAATCATGCAAATATTGACCTCATAAGAGGAGAACCTAAAAAAGCTATTAGAAAATTAGCTCTTCCAATGATTCTTTCAATGTTTCTAGTAATGGTTTACAATCTAGCAGACAGTATATGGGTATCTGGACTGGGTGCAGATGCATTAGCTGCAATTGGATTTGTAACACCATTATTTATGATTGTAGTAGGACTTGGAAACGGAATAGGAGCAGGAGCAAACTCTTTAATTGCAAGAGCAATTGGAGCAAAAAACAAACCACTAGCTAATAACGCTGCACTCCATTCAGTAGTATTGACAATCATAATTTGTGTTGTTTGTCCACTAATTATCATTCCCCTTTTACCACAATTAGTAATAATTATGGGTGGAGAAAGTACCATGAGTTATGCATTAGCTTATGGAAATGTAGTGTTCGGTTTAATGATAGTATTAGTCTTTTCCTCTGTTCTTTCTGGAATATTAAGATCCGAAGGAGATGTAAACAGAGCAACAATAGCTATGGCTGTAACTGCTGTTTTAAACATTATTCTTGACCCTATATTCATATATATTCTTGATATGGGAATAGCTGGAGCAGGATGGGCTACAATCTTATCTGCATTTATTTCCTGTCTTATAATGATTTATTGGATGTGGGTGAAAAAAGACACATACATGGATTTACATCCATCAGAATTCCATGCAAGTAAACCTGTCACAATAGATATTTTAAAAGTTGCATTTCCATCAACATTAGAACAATTAATTACATCTATTCTTATGATTTGTATAAATGCAATGTTAGTAATGGTTTCATCTGCAACAATGGTAGCTGTTTATACTGCTTCTATGAGATTGGTTCAAATGGCAATGATTCCACTGATGGGATTAGCTACTGCACTTCTAACAGTATCAGGAGCAGCTTATGGAGCTAGAAATTACAAAAAAATGAAAATAAGTTTTGATTACACTGTTAAAACCGGATTTATAATTTCAATAGTCCTATGTGCAATTATGATTATATTTGCACCACAATTAGCATTAATGTTTTCATATTCTGCAGATACTGCATATTTAACAGGAGAAATAGCTAATGTATTAAGAATTGTAACATTATTCTTAATTTGTTTAGCATTTGGTATTGCAGGATCAAGTCTTTTCCAAGGTGTTGGAAGAGGAACTACTGCACTTGTAATCACATTTGCCAGATCACTTCTTGGTGAAGTAGTCTTTGCATATCTTTTAGGAATTGTATTTGGACTAGGTGCTTACGGTATATTCTTTGGTTTAGTTATTGGTAGTGCATGTGGATGTCTATTTGGATATGGATGGGCTAGCTTGTTCCTAAGACAACCCAAAGAAATATTTACTAAAAATCCCGAGGAAAAAGTAATTCCTGACCAATAATAATTTTAAAGTTTAAAATGAAATTCTTTAATGGATTTCATTTTATAATTTCTCATTTTTAAAAAATTTAACTTCTATTTTTAAACCATTGTAACTTCAACAGTTGTTGTGACAAATATTTATATAATAAGCTTTGTTGAAATCATTGGGTTGTTAGTTGAATAGTCCTGTATATGTTATATAC
>CAYPCR010000020.1:0-36649 GCA_964409285.1 uncultured Methanobrevibacter sp.
TTCTGGACACACAAATTCGGAAAACAAAAAACCCTATAAAAATTTACAATCTCGAATTTCCAAAATGGAAACTTTAAAAAAATAGTAATAAAAAGAAAAATTATTTTTTATTTTCTAAATCTTCAATTATCTTTTTAGCTACGTATTCTCCTGAAAGAAGCATACCACCAAAAATTGGACCCATTCTCTGAGAACCATGAACTGCATTAGCTGCCATTCCTGTAACATATAATCCCGGATAAACCTCAGTTACATTATCAAGAATTTTACCTTCAGCTCTATCAGCCCACATTGATTTTTCACCCATAATTTTTCCAGTAGCTGTGTTTAAATCACCATCAGCTTTTCTTTCAACAATTTTTGTAATTTCAGTAGGATGTCCTGTTGCATCAACTACAGCTTTTGCTTCAACGGTTAATGGATCAATATGAAGACCAGACATCTCAACAGAACTCCAATTTAGAACAATTCCATTAACTCCATCTTCCCTAACCATAACATCTTCAATAGACATTAAATTAAATATTTTAAGACCTGCTTGAGTAGCTTTAGAACATAATGTTGATGTACATTCTATAGAATCAACAGTATAATAATTATCTTGGAATAATTTTGATTTAATTCCAAATTCATCAAGGATTCTTTTACCTTCTTCCTGGACAACGACTTTATTAAACATCATTCCACCACCCCACATTCCACCACCAATGCTAAGTTTTCTTTCAAATAAAGCTACTTTATACCCTGCTTTAGCTAAATAATATCCAGCAGTAACTCCAGATGGTCCACCTCCACCAATAGCTACATCCATTTCAGTGTAGTCAAGTAAATCATCCATATATTCTTTTATAATTGCTTTTGAAACAATAACGTCATTTAATTCTTTCATAATAACACTAGTTATATTATTAGATTATAATGATTAATAAAGTTTGTTTAAAAAAAAAGAAAAATTAAGAAAGAGTAATATTTTCAGTGTATAAAGGATTTTCTCCTTTAGAATTATCATAAACAGATAACTTAGCAGTAGTAGGTTGGACATGATCAATATACATGTGTGAGAAATGATAAGTATTTCCCCCTTTAACATTTAAATCATTCCAAGCTATTCCAGATTCAACAATTTTTCCCTGACTATCATAATAATCAATACTTACTTTAAGATAATCAAAATCTGTATCTACTTTAATATCTCCTTCAATATTTCCATCATAATATCCATAGCTATAAACAATAGAATCAGTGACATTTCCTATTTCAATAGAATTTTGAGCATTAAAAGCTGAAAAGCCACCAATTAAAATTAAAATAACAAAAGTTAATACAATTGTCAATATTGGAATAGAAAGTAATTTTTTAGTTGAACAATAAGTTCCTTTGAAATATAAAACTAAAATAGCTGTTATAATAAATAAAATAGTCCCAATAAGTGCAAAACGTCCTAAAAATAAAAGAAGAACAACTGCAATAGAAATAAACTCAATACCAGATATTAAAAATTCCTCTTTTTTCATTAAATAAATAGCCAATATTCCTCCAATAATAACAACAAACATTGAAATAATAACTTCATTAAATCCTAAAAGCATTGGAGCAGATAAACATTCAATTACTCCAACTGCAATGGAAATAATAGCTAATATTAAAGTTAACGTATGAAGAGAATGTTTATCTGGTTTTACAGAAACTGAAGTTTCTTTGGAATTATCTAATTTCTCTCCACAATAAATACAATGTTTAGCATCGTCATCATTAGGTTTTCCACATGATTTACAAAATTTACTCAAAGTTTTCACCTTGATATACTATTATAAAATTAAATTAAATATTATTTTCTAATGAAGTTTCATAAAATAAAATAAGTAATAGTTTATAATACTAATTTTTTTGTTTACACCGTAAATAATCATTATTAGAATAAGTGATGTTTTAGTTAAACCTGAAAAATTATAAAAATTTAAAGGATTGACAACTGTTTCTATTGATTTTCGATAATCCAAGTTAAAAAATCAACACTGCCAAAAGGAAATTCTTTTTCATCATTGATAATGGCTATTATTAAATCAACTATTTCATCGATTTCTAAATCACTACAATCAATTTCATTAACCTTTTTGCCGTGAATATCAAAAGCTTCACTACCACAAACATTTAATGCTTCAGCTTCTAGATTTTCTAAAATTTTACTTTCACTATAGCCTCTTTTAGAAAGTCTTTCTTTTAAAATGGTTGGATTTGCACGTAAAACAATAATCTTGTCTGCATCTGAACAAAAATGGGATAAATGTCCCTCTACAATAGCTATTTTATTTTCTGGCAAAGAATCTAATTTTTTAGATAATTCACTATCTAAATTATCCATATCAATTATTTTATAGCCCCTATCAGGATCTGTACCTAAAACTAGATTGTTTTGATTTGCAAAATCATTAATTTTAACTAGTTCTGCACCTATTTTATCAGCAACTTCACTAGCTATGGTGGATTTTCCTACTGTTGGAGTCCCTGTAATAAAAATATTTTTACTCATATGAATCTATTTTTTAAGAATTACTCTTAATACATCCTCATCATCTAAAACATGGTCAGGACCAACCTTCTGTCCTGGAAATTTAACGGATGTTCCCCATATTTTAGCATGACGAAAATTCTTAACAAATTCTTTATGTAATTTTCCACATGCATCAATTACTGTAGAGCCTTTTTTAATAACTAAAGGATCTTCCATATCTGCCTTTTTACCTTGAGGTTTAAGGTATACTCTTACTAAATCTAATTTATCAAAAATAATATCTTTTAGCTCTTCAATATTCATTTTTTTATCTGCAGATATTGGTATGAAATCGGGTATGTAATTTTTAAGTTCTTCAATGTATGCTTCATCTACAAGATCCACCTTATTTAAAAGAACAATCATTGGAACATATGATTTATTTCTATCAAGAACATCAATAAATTGATCCATTGTTACATCATCTCTAAAAAGTACGTCTGCATTATGCATACCATACTCGTTTATAATGGATCTTATTGTTTTTTCATCCAAATGAGTCAACTCGCAGGTAGATGAAACATGAACTCCACCTTGTCTTTTAGGTTTTACAGTCACATCAGGTTTTTTTTCATTTGGCCTAATACCAATATTTCTAAGTTCTTTTAAAATAACATCCAAATGTTGTGGATTTAAAGTATCTAAAACAACTACAATTAAATCAGCAGTTCTAGCTACTGATAAAATTTCTCTTCCTCTTCCTTTACCACTACTAGCTCCTGTAATAATCCCAGGAATATCAAATACCTGTATTTTAGCATTTTTATGTTCCATAACTCCAGGAACAATATCCAATGTTGTAAATTGATAAGCTCCAACTTTACTTTCTGCATTGGTAATCTCGTTTAGTAAAGTAGATTTACCTACAGATGGAAATCCGACAAGAACCACAGTAGCATCACCAGATTTTTTAACATGAAAACCTTGACCTTTAGTTCCAGAACTACTTCGTTGAAGAGATTCTTCTTTAAGTTTGGAAATTTTAGCCTTTAATTTACCAATATGATGAGAAGTAGCTTTATTATAAGGGGTCTTTTGGATTTCTTCTTCGATTTCTTTAATTTTTTCGTCAATTCCCATTAAATCACCATATTAGAGTATAAAAATTTAAAAAAAGAATTAGGATTGAAAAATCCTAATTGATTAAATCAGCACTTTAAGTTGTACTATTAGTTGTTGTAGACGCTCCACCGGCAACAGTGTTGTTAAAGTTTACTTGCCATAGTGAAACACCTTGATCGGTATGAACCTGTGTAAATATATCTTGATTATATCCACCTTCTAAGTATAAACGTGTAAACATGGAATTTTCTAACTCATTACTCATTAAAATTGGAGTATATGTGTTTCCTTCACCCATTAAGTAAAGAGTATAATTTGCATCTTTAACATCGCCTACACTTTCATTTTTAACAAATTGACCATCTTCTACAACAATCATTTTGGAAATATTTAATGGATTATAATCTGAATCATTTACTTTAAGAGGTTCTCCATCATACAATGCTTCAGTATAAGCTGTAGTTGTATTGTTACCCGTTCCTCTTGAAATAACAACATTGTATTGTATTCCTTGTTCATCTAACATGTTGAAATGAACTGTTTGACCTGGAGCAACAGTAACTTGTGAAGTCGGAACAAAGTACTGATAATTCTCTGAGCTTTGATTATCAAAGTTCCAATTACCAAAGTAACTCCACCAACCTGCTTTTTGAAGCATATCTGAACTTGCAACAAAAATCACTGGCCGTGGATTATCAGGGTGGGTATATTGAGTAACGTTATCCGCTTGAGCAGTGTTTAAATGATAATTATTAATTAATGTGTTTTTAGCATCTTCTTTTGTCATTGGTAAAATTTCACATAAAATAGCTGTAGTTTTACCATTATTATTAGTAACAACATTTAATGCCGCAACAGCCTGATCACCTGTTGTGTCTAACATTCTGAATATACCTGCAGATAATTCCAGATTATCCGTAGTCATAGCTTTACCCAGCCAGAATGCCCGTTCACCTGCTTGTGAACCACCGTCAAAGGTAACTTGTCTGTCAGCAGAAATCTCAAATAAGTAACCAAAATCCCACCAGGATGTAATTACTGTATCAGCAGGTGTATTGTCTTTAATCCATGTCATTGAATCCCACATGGAATCACTAGTACCGGGAACTACTTGATTTGCAGTTTGATATGCTCCACAAACAGTAGGAGACATGAAAGCAACTACAATAGCTATTATAGCTATATACTTCTTAACTGGTACTCTTGTAGAAGATGCAGATTGTTTATTTTTAACACCAAAGATGAATATTGCACCTAAGATGATGAATACTGCTATAATAATTAAACCTAAAGCTACATTAATAGTAACAAATGGATATCCTGCAAGTAAACCTGCTACCACAATAAGTGCCATTAACCATTTATCACTAATTTTCTTAGTTTTTAAATAGTCAACACAATAACCTACAAAAATACCTGCCATTAAACCGAAAGGCAATACTAATGTAGTAATAAATCTTGAACCTTGTGTTACAGCAGCTATTGAAACAACAGTCCAGACAATAAATAATGTGGTATACATTAATGTAATATGTCTAGATTTAGATATCTCATCATGAGAACTAAAGTCTTCAAGTTCCCTAAGTGAAAGTTTAAACTTAGTTTTATCATCAATTTTAGCTGCTGAGGATTTTCTTTTAGATTTATGTGGCTTTTTAGTAGTTTTTACTTGTGATTTAGGTTTTACAGATCTTAATTTCCACAATCTTGTGACTAAAGTATACAATACAATTAAACCAGCAAATAATACAATGATTCCACCAATACCATTAATTACACCGTTAGTGTTTGCTAAAAATGCTGCATCCATTCCAGATCCTACCAATGTAGGTTTTTGCATCTCAGCAACAGAAACAAGTACATTTGGGAAACCTCCAACAACAGCTGCAGAAGATTGCAAGTTAAGTAAATTAAATACTTGAGTGAAAATTCCTGCAACACCTTCAAATCCTCGAGTAACTCCTAATCCAATAAATCCAATAACAGCAATTAAAATCATAGACCATAAATCTTTTTGGTGTACAAACCAAGACAGTCTAGATGAATAATCACTAACATCATCATTACCGATTTTAAGAACATAACAAAGGATTAAATAGATTACAGCAAAGACTCCCATCATAGCTACGTAAAATACATATCCTGTCCATGAAATGGAAAATAGTCCTATTGAAATAATAGAAGCTATAGCAAATACTATCTTTAAAGCCCAGTGTTTGGCTCGTAACGTCTCCATAAAGAAGAATATAAAGAACAGCGAGAATATGTAATAAAACATATCTGTATCGAAAAATCCTGGGAATGTGTGTGCAAAATAGTTTGGAGCAAGAGCAATGATAACAGTAGCTACAATAGCTCCATAATCATTAGTTAATCTTCTCGCAAAAATATATGCTGGAATTACACATAAACAAGATATAAATGCACCAGTCCAGAATGCTACTTCATAAACAGTATAATCTCCAAAACTATTAGCCAGATTATACATAAACTGCGTTACATATACAATACCCAGCTCATAATTAATTTCTTGACCATCGGGAGCATATCTATGCATATCCATTTCAGAACCATTTACAACCTCATCACCAATGTGACCAGTTGTAATATAATTCTCAGTCAACCTTAAGTTATAATACGAATCCATTTCACTAAAATAAGGAAGACCATTAGCATCTATATATTCCCCTTTTTGGTCAGCTGAAAAATAGTTTAAATCAGCAGCAGGAGCTCTCAATGCAAAAACAACAGCTAACAGTATTATAATGATAATAACTGATTTAGATATTGTTAATATTGTTTTCTTATTCATCAAAATCCTCTTTTCTTTAATCTCATGTTATTGCCAAAAAATAGACAATTAACAATCATGCAAATAAATTATAAAATTGTTGAAATAAAAATATCACTAAAAAAAGTAAAATATTTTTATTGAATAATATATTAGTTTTAAACGTTATTAAGTATTTGGATTTTAATAAAAGATAAAGTAAAATTTAAAAATTAAGCTATTTAGAATTTTTTAAAATTGCATCCAATTCATCAACAGAACATGTAAATCTACATTTAGGAAATCCTTTACAACCAATGAAATCTCCATATCTGCCGGATCTTTTAATAAGTTGCCCTCCACATTCAGGACATGTACCAACAATTTCTGGATTGTAAGGTTTAGTTTTATCCTTTCCACAATTAGGATCAAGACAAGCATGTTGAGCAGGTTTTCCAAATGAAATTATAGGAAGACCACATTTTTCACAAGTTTGTTTTAAAAATCTTGCCCCTTTAGGAAGAGAATAAGTAATATTACATTCAGGATAATTAGAACAACCTACAAAATAACTTTTAGTTTTAGGAGAATATCTTTTAATTAAATTTCCCCCACATTTACATTCACAGATAATATTACTTTCTTGATAAGCTTCGTATAAATTAGAACCAATTTCCTTTTCATTCTTCTCAACATCAGAAAGAATATTTAAAACTTCAGTTTTACCATAATTAATAACAATATCTTTAGTAGCTTTATCTTGGTCGATATCTTCAAGTTTATTTTCAAAATCCCGAGTAAGCTCTTCGGAAGTTAAATTATTACAATATTTACTTAATGTATCTATAATATTCTCTCCAAGCTGATTAACTTCAATTTTAGAACCAGATATATATTTCCTATCATATAACTTAGCTATTATATCAGCTCTAGTAGCTTTGGTACCTAATTCTCTTTTTTCAAGTTCTTTAATTAAAGAAGCTTCGTTATAACGAGCAGGAGGTTTTGTTTCTTTTTCTTCAGAAATGATTTCATTAACCTTTAATAAATCTCCTTCTTTAACATCTGGGAAACTTTCATTGTCGATTTTCTTAAATGGATAATGAGCAAGCCATCCTTCATGAGTAACTCTTCTACGTCTAAATGAAAATAACTCATCAGCTATATCAATATGAGTACTCATAGTTTCAAACTTAGCTGCTTCAAAAAATACTGAAATAAATCTATAAACAATTAACTGATAAATTTTTAATTCGTCTTTATCTAATTTAGTTGGCAAAATCCCAGTAGGATGAATAGCTGGGTGAGCAGCATCTTCCTTTTTACCTTCATTAGGTTTTAATTTAGATGGAAGTTGATTAATATGTTTTTTAAATTCTTTATCATTAGCTAATTGTAAGAATATGTTTTTATAATCTAAACTTTCGGGAAGTTTTTGAGAACTAGTACGAGGATATGAAGTATATCCTGCAGTATATAAATTTTGAGCAATGACCTGAGTCTTTTTAGGAGAAAATCCAAAAACATTATAAGCCTCAGACTGAAGACCTCCTAAATTAAAAGGAACTGGAGGTTTGGTAGTGGATTGAGATAATTTAATAGTGTCTACAGTAGCATCTTTACCTTCACATTTATTAAAAATCTCTTCAGCACGTTCACGATCAAAAATCTTTCCATCAACATGGTCAGCTACAATATCATCATCAAGATTAGCTTTAATTAACCAATAAGGCTCTGGAACAAATTTTTTAATTTCCTTTTCACGATCAACTAAAATAGAAAGAGTAGGAGTCTGTACTCTACCAGCAGATAATTTCAAAAATCTAGATTTAGCTTCTCTAACAGATTTCATTAAAGCTTTTGAAATATTAACACCAAAATAATAATCTAAAACATGTCTAGCTATTCCGCTGTCTACCTGATGCATATCCAAATCTATTTTGTTTTCATAAGCATCAACAATATCTTTCTTAGTTAAAGTGGAAAATTTCATTCTACTAACTTTATCAAGTGAATCACTGCCACAAGCAAATTTTAAAGCATTATACCCTATAAGAGTTCCTTCTATATCATAATCGCAAGCATGAATATATTTATCTGCACCCTTACCATATTTCTCCATAGCTTTAACATAATCTTTAGTATAATTCTTACCTTTCTTATCAATTTCAAATAAAGGAGCCCAATGAAGATCAAAAAATACTTTATCCTTAGGATTGTCTGGAATTAAAGAATATAAGTGTCCAACAGCCGAAAGAACAGTGATATCCTTATCATCACGATTCAATTTCCAGTATTTAACTTTCTTATTATATTTATATTCTTTAGCTTTAGGATCTAAAGCCTGAGCTATTTTTTCAGCGGATTTAGGCTTTTCACAAATAATTACTTCATGCATAATAATGCTCCCTTTTTATCAAATATACTATAATAATTATTTTAATATAAAACTATTTCGATAAAAAAAAATTAAATATCTTCTTTGTAAAAACTGTAAAATTCAGCACAGTAATCGCAAATAGGGAATTTACCCATTCTATAATAAGCTAACTCGGATTTATTCATGTCAAATTTTTTACCACATATAAAACAAGTTTCTATTTTCTCTTCTGACATAAATATTACCATAAATAAAAAAAGAAATTAAAAAAGTAAAAAATTTACTTATTTAACCAATGTTGTATTTTTGTAAAAGTAAGAGCTCTTCAGTACTTAATTTTCCACCGTGTTTAAATTTATCAAATATTTCTTCAGCTCTTTCTTTTTCTTCACGATTTTTGTTACCATTGTTTGAAGATTTATTTTCTGATTTTCTTTTTCTAGGTTTGTTTGAACCTAATTTTTTATTGATAACATGAATATCGCTTAATACAGCTTTGAAATCTTCGTGTTTAGCACTAGCATTTTTACGAGCTTCAATGAATTTTTTATGTGCTTCATCAGCAGCTGTTCTAATATCATCAGTTTTTCTAAAGTAAGTTAACATTTCTTCATGAGCTTCTTGTGCTTTTTCAGAAAGTTGAATAACTTTAGTGTGTTGTTCTTCTGATAATTTTTTAAGCTCTTGTGCTTCCCCTTGAACAGTTTCATCTTCGTGAATTTCCATTAACTGTTTTCTTAAATCATTTGCGTTTTTAACAAGTTGATTTTCTTTTTTAATGTCCAATACACGAGTTTCGATGATTTTATCAATCTTTTTGATTTCGTTTTCTATCCTGGCTTTATCACGTTTACCTGAAGACCATTCAATATTTTTAAGTTTATTGTTAGCTTCATTACGTGCTTTTTTAGCTTCTTCAACTTCCTTATTTATTTCGTTACGTTGATTTCTGAATTCAATAGCTTTATTTAAATTTTCTTTTAATGATGCATTTAATTCATCACGGATTTTACGTTGTTCTTTAGCTATTCTATTGAATTCTTCTCTTTCATCGGCTATTTGGGAGATTTCAGCTTCTTTTTCATCTTTTTGTTTTCTTACACCTTCAATAGTGTCAGCTAAAACAAAATTAGATACAGGAAGGGAATTTTTATCAGATTTAGTTTCTTTTTTAACAGCTTCTTCAACTTCTTCAGCAGTTTCTTCTTCTATTTCAACATCCTTAACAGCTTCTTCAAGTTCAGCTTGTTCTTCTGCATCTTTTTCAGCTTCCTCAACAGCAGCTACTTCAGGAACAACTTCATCTAAAGCTTCTTGAATTTCTTCAGCATCTTCAACTTCAAGTTCTACATCCTTAACAGCTTGTTCAAGTTCTGCATCTTTTTCAGCATCTTCAATAGCTTGTTCAACAGCGGTTTCATCAACAATATCGGCGGTAATTTGATTATTAATTTCTTCTAAGACTTTTGTTAAGTCTTTTTCATCTACTACAATATCAGCTATTTCTTTAACAGAAGGTTTAGCATTAAAAGCAATTCCAGTTCCTGCGGCTTCAATCATGGATATATCATTAGCTCCATCACCAACAGCAACAACTTCTTCTAAAGAAATATCTTCATTAGAAACAAGGTCATTTAAAACATCTAATTTAGTTCCAGATACTAAAGGACCTTCAACTTCTCCGTTTAATTTACCATCATCAACTATGAAACTGTTTGTGTAAATATAATCTAAACCTAATTTATCTTTGATTACATCTGCAACAACATCAAAACTGCCACTAATAACAGCTACTTTTAAATCTTCATCTTTTAAAGCTTTGACGGTTTCTTCAGCGCCATTCATTAATGGAAGTTCATCAGCAACTTTTTGAATATCTTCAATAGAAGTTCCTTCAAGAAGTTTAACTCTATCTTTAATAGAAGTTTCAAAGTCTATTTCACCTTGCATAGCTTTTTCAGTAATTTCAGCTATTTCATTTTCAACATTTGCTAATTTACCTATCTCATCTATTGCTTCACCATCAATAATAACATTATCTAAATCAAATACTACAAGTTTAATCAACTATACCACCAATTATATTAAATCTAGCTCACTTAATCTATCGTGAGCTCTTTCGACACCAAGTTTGGCATCGCTACGTGTTTTAGCTCCGGTACAAACAACTTTACCAGAACCAAATAATAAAAGAACAACTTTAGGATCAGATAACCTATATACTAATCCTGGGAACTGTTCAGGTTCATATTCTGTATCTTCAAGTTCTAAAGCTACAGCTTCTAAATTTAAAGTGGACTGCAAGTTAGCAGAAGCCACTATGTTTTGAATTTTAATTTCAAATTCATGAGGTATTTCAGTATCAATAGTCCTCATCATGTCTACAGTTTTTTTAATTGCCAATTTTGAATCATCAATTGACTTCGCACCTGTACAAACAAGTTTACCTGAACTGAAAATTAATGCTGCTGTTTTAGGATCTTTAAGTTTAAAAACTAATCCTGGAAACTGTTCACGATTAAAATCAACCCCTTCCAAAGCTTGGGAAACTTCAGTTAAAACTATGTCTTTTCCAATGCTTGCAGAAGCCACAATGTTTTCAATTTTAATATCAACATCGGTCAATTTAAAACCTCCAATTAATTTTTAAAATGAGTGTAAAATTTAATAACAAAATAAATAGTAGTTAAATTTTTACTAATTAAATAATATAATTTAAATAGTATATAAACTTATGTTTATTCCACATTATGATTACAAAGTGATACCATGATAGAAGTAGAAGTTAAAGCAAAAATCGATGATTTTGATGAAATGAGAAAAAAACTATCAAAGTTAGGAGCCATTAAAACAAAAACAGAATTTCAAAAAGATGTATATTTCAATAGTCCTGTAGTTGATTTTGCTAAAACAGATGAAGCTTTAAGAATTAGAAAAACTGAATCAGACGGTCTAATACGAACAATGATAACATATAAAGGCCCTAAAATAAACAAAGAAAGTAAAACACGTACAGAAATAGAAATGTTTATAGAAAATGATGAAAAAGCTGCAAAAATTTTTGAAAATATAGGATTTAAAGAAGTAAGAACTGTTTGTAAAAATAGGGAATATTTTGAATATGAAAACTTTGAAATTAGCTTAGATGATGTAGAGGGCCTTAGTCCATATATGGAAATTGAGATAGGTCTTCCTGATGGGCAAGATTACACAGAAGCTCAAAATAAAATATTCGATTTATTTGCAAAATTAGGCATTAAAGATGGATTTGAAACCACTTCCTATCTAGAGTTATTAGAATTAAAATGAGTCTATACCCTTTTATAGGACAAAAACATTTAGATATCAATAAAACAGTTATTAAAATAATTAATTTTTACATAGGTTCCTTTTATTATCAAATCAAAAATTATATTAGTAGCTATAAACAATTGATATATCAGTTTTAAATATAATTTATACGATGTGAGATTTTGAAATATCATATAAGTCCTTATAATAAAGAAGCTGAATTAAATTTTCCAGATGAAATTACTATCTATGATACTACTCTAAGAGATGGAGAACAAACTCCTGGAGTATGTTTTGGTCTGGAAGATAAATTAGAAATAGCTAAAAAACTTGATCAATTTAAAATAGACCAAATCGAAGCTGGTTTTCCAATAGTTTCTGAAAGAGAAAGAGAATCAATTAAAGCTATTACTAGTGAAGGTTTAGATGCTCAAATCCTTTCATTAGCTAGGACAAAAATTGAAGATATTGATGCTGCTCTTGACTGTGATGTTGATGGAGTTATCACTTTTATGGGAACATCTGATATTCATTTAGAACATAAAATGCATATTGGACGTCAAGAAGCTCTTAATGTTTGTATGAAAGCAATTGAATATGCTAAAGATCATGGATTATTTGTAGCATTTTCTGCTGAAGATGCAACAAGAACTGACTTAGATTTCTTAAAAAGAATTTATAATAAAGCTCAAAGTTTTGGTGCGGATAGAGTTCATATTGCCGATACTGTAGGAGCTATTACTCCTCAAGGGATGACTTATCTTTTAACAGAACTTAGAAAAGATGTTGATGTTGATATTGCACTTCACTGCCATAATGATTTCGGTTTAGCTGTTGTAAATTCAATAGCTGGACTTTTAGCTGGAGCAAATGCAATTTCAACAACTGTAAATGGAATTGGAGAACGTGCTGGAAATACTTCACTTGAAGAACTTATAATGAGTCTTAAAATATTATATGGAAAGGATCTAGGATTTAAAACTAAATATATTAAAGAATTATCTGAAATCGTCTCTAAAGCAAGTAATTTAGAAATTCCATATAACAAACCTGTTGTTGGGAATAACATTTTTAGACATGAATCTGGAATCCATGTTGATGCAGTTATTGAAGAACCTTTATGTTATGAGCCATATATGCCAGAACTTGTAGGACAAAAAAGACAGCTAATTTTAGGTAAACATTCTGGTTGTAGAGCAGTTAAAGCTAAATTAGATGGGTGTGGATTGGAAGTAAGTGATGAAGAGCTTATTGAAATTGTAAATAAAGTTAAACAAAGTAGAGAAGAAGGAACTTATATTAATGATAATGTATTTAAAGAAATTGTCAAAAGCTGTAATAAAAAGGAATAGGTCTAATTATGAACATTACAGAAAAAATATTATCTAAAAAAGCAGGATATGAAGTAACACCTGGCGAAATCATTGAAATTCCAGTTGATCTTGCAATGTCTCATGATGGAACCTCACCTCCAGCTATTAAAACTTTTGAAAAAATTGCAGATAAAGTCTGGAATCCAGAAAAAATAGCTATTGTATTTGATCACAATGTTCCAGCTAACACTATCGGTTCTGCAGAATTTCAAAAGGTTTGTAGAGATTTTATTAATAAACAAGGAATTTCAAAAAATTATATTCATGGAGAAGGAATCTGTCATCAGGTACTGCCTGAGAGGGGTTTGGTTGAACCTGGAAAAGTTATTGTAGGGGCAGATTCTCACACTTGTACTTATGGGGCTTTTGGAGCTTTTTCTACTGGAATGGGGGCTACTGATTTAGCTATGGTTTATGCAACAGGAAAAACCTGGTTTATGGTTCCTGAAGCTAATAAAATGATTGTTACTGGTGAATTGCCAGAATATGTATCTGCAAAAGATGTTATATTAAATATAATTGGAGATGTTGGAATAGCTGGTTGTACTTACCAAACAGCGGAATTTTGTGGAGATACTATTGAAAATATGGGAGTAGAAGGAAGAGCTACAATCTGTAATATGGCAATTGAAATGGGAGCTAAAAATGGAATAATGGAACCAAATAAAGAAGTTATAGACTATGTATGTCAAAAAACTAATAAAACTTCTTCTCAATTAGATATTGTTAAATCCGATGAAGATTCAATTTATAACAAAGAATTAACATATGATATAAATGATTTAGAGCCTCAAATAGCTTGCCCTAATGATGTTGATAATGTTAAAGACATTTCAAAGGTAAACGGTACAACAATTGACCAAGCGTTAATTGGTTCCTGTACCAATGGCAGATTATCTGATTTAAAAGATGCAGCTGAAATCTTAAAGGATAATGAAATTAATAATGATGTTAGACTTCTCATATTGCCTGCATCTAAGGAGATTTATAAACAAGCTATTGATTTAGGTTATATTAATACCTTTATTGATGCTGGTGCAATTATATGTAATCCTGGTTGCGGTCCATGTCTAGGAGGACATATGGGAGTATTATCTGACGGTGAAGTTTGTATTTCAACAACAAATAGAAACTTTAAAGGAAGAATGGGAGATCCAAAATCAGAAGTTTATTTAGCTAATGCTAAAGTAGTAGCTGCTTCAGCTTTAAATGGAGTTATTACACATCCGATGGATTTATAGTGACTAAAATGGAAAATAATAAAAATGAAGCAAATAAAAGACTTATAGAAAAAATAAATGCAGTAGAGGATAATTACAGAGATAATTTTTCAAATACACAAAAAATACTTTTAACAACTGATGGATCGATAACAGCTATTTTAGATGTATTATTCGGTAAAATTACTTTATCTACACTAAGCCAACACATTGAACCTTCTACATCTGAAAATGCTAAACTTGTTAATATAAAAGAAGGCAAAGACATAAATTGTCGTGAAATTATAATGCATAAAGATGGTAAACCATTGATATATGCTTATTCCTACATTCCAATGGAAAGACTTACTGAAGAAGTTAAATGTGATTTAATGAGAGCAGACATACCAATTGGAAGAATTTTAAAAAATTACGATGTAGAATCAAGAAGAGAAATCAACAATATCTATGTAGAAAAACCAAATCAAATCCTTATAGATCTTTACAACACAGAGGAAGATTTTCTTTCAAGAGATTATGTTATAATTCAAAATAAAGAAATTTTAATGTGGATTAAAGAATCATTTCCAGTGAGCTATTTTAAATAAGGTGATAAAATGGGAGTTAAATTAAAAGATATTACAGAACCAGAACCAATAAAATTTAAAGATTTGGATGGAAAAGCAATAGCTATTGATGCTTTTAATACATTATATCAATTTTTATCCATAATTAGACAAAGAGATGGAACACCTCTAATGGATGAAAAAGGAAATATCACCTCCCATTTAAGTGGAATATTATATAGAAACTCCTCAATAATTGAAAAAGGAGTGAAACCTATTTATATTTTTGATGGAAAACCACCTGAATTAAAATCCGAAACTGTTGAAGAGAGAAGAGAACTTCGAGATGAATCTGAAAGAAAATGGAAGGAAGCTCTTGAAAAAGGAGATGAAGCAGAAGCTAAAAAATATGCAATGAGGTCTTCTAAATTATCTCCCTATATTATCGAATCTTCAAAAAAACTCTTAACCATGATGGGAATACCATACATAGAAGCTTATGGTGAAGGAGAAGCACAAGCTGCTTACATGGTTCGAAAAGGAGACGCATGGGCTGTAGGTTCACAAGATTATGACTGTCTACTCTTTGGAGCAGATAGAATGGTTAGAAATCTAGCTATTAACTCTAACTTAGGAAGTCTTGAAATGTTTCAGTTAAACCGTGTTTTAAAAAATCTTGATATTACAAGAGAACAGCTAATTGATATGGGAATTATTATTGGAACTGATTTTGACCCCGGTCTTGAACGTGTAGGTGCAAAAACCGCCTTAAAATATGCTAAAAAAGGAATATTAGCTGAAAAGGTAAAAGAAGTAAATAACTACAAAGAAATTGAAAATATTTTCTTAAATCCGCAAGTTAACAAAGATTATACGGTTAAATGGAAAAAGCCAAAAAAAGAAGAAATTATTAACTTTTTATGTAATGAACATGGTTTTTCCGAGTCTAGAGTTTCTAATGCTGTAGATAAGCTTAAAAATTTAAACTCTAGCCAAAAAAGTTTAGAGGATTGGTTTTAAATAATCAATTTTCAGCTTTTAAATTTTTTAAAATATCATTTAGAATAAAACTCATATCCAATCAATTCGAATATTAAAGGGTGTTCCTATTGAAATATAGCTATTTTTAATTTTTAGTAAGGTGGAAAACCTTCACCAAATATAAACTTTGCAAATTTAATAGCTAGGTTAGCTTGTTTACTATAATCTTGATAAATCTTCTCTTCAAAATACTTACGGCTAGGAGCAATAGCTATTAACTTTAACATGTCCATATACGTATCAATAGCTTTTTTCTTATCAAACCCATATTTTTCTTCAATAGCTGGAGTTAATTTATCCAAACAAGGAAACTCTAAAGTTTTACAAACATCAAACATGTCAAAATAGTCAATTCTTATTAAAGGAGAAACGGAACTTATTAAAACATAATCTCCTAAATCTATTAAAGGGGGAACTCCTGTTTGATTTATTCTATCCATAGATGTTAATTTATCAAAGTTTTTAATATTATAACAGTGCAATTCTGTGTAAAAATCAGGATTTAATGTTTTAATTAAATTTAAGATTTTTAATCCTATTTCAGATTGATAATACTTCTTATTAATTGTTGAGATATATTGACTTTTATCAAAATTATAAATGTAAATTTGGCCATTGGAAAAATCAGATTTTTTTAATTTTTTAAGAAATTTAATAGATGTTTTTCCTTCATTTCCATGAATTCCTCCAACAAATAACTTAGTGGGTCCATCTCCATTGTCAATATATCTAAAATAGCTCATTATTAATATATTGATACTTTTTAATATTTAAAAATTACTTGCCTAGGCAAAGGTTTATAAATATTAAATTACAAAATAAATTACTTGCCTAAGCAATTAATTAAAATGGAAATGATAATAAATGGCATCAAAAAAAGAAGTTTTAACAATAATAATAATGTTAATAGCTACAGCTATTGGAATGATTGGACAAACTATCGTTTCAACAAGTCTTAACGCTATAATGGCTGACTTTAACATATCAGCTACTACAGTTCAGTGGATTATGACCATTTACATTCTAATTTTAGGTGTAATGATTCCACCGACTGCCTATTTAACACATAGATTTAAAACAAGAGTATTAATCTCTGCTGCACTTTCAGTATTTACAATAGGTTCTATAATTGGATTTTTAGCACCTAATATTTATATTTTAATTGTTGGAAGAATTTTACAAGCAGCAGGATCTGGAGTATTACTACCAATCTTACAAATAGCTATTTTCAAAATATTACCTGAAAGTAAATGGAATATTACAATGAGTTTAGTAGGTCTTACAATAGCTATTGCACCATCAATTGCACCAACATTAGGTGGATCAATTGTAGATAGTATGGGTTGGAGAGCTATTTTTGAGATATTAACTGCTCTTGGAGTTATAATGTTAATTTTAACCATAGCTACTACTAAAAACTTATCTGAAACTGAAAATTATCCTCTAGACTTTTTATCATTAATTCTTTCAGTATTAATGTGTCTTGGCCCAATTCTCGGTCTTTCAAATATCACCGCCTATGGACTTACAAACATTCCATACGTATGGGCTCCAATAATAATAGGATTAATTTGTCTTTATCTATTTGCAAAACGTCAAGGAAAAATCGAAGATCCTTTACTTAATTTAAAGGTATTGCATAACAAATATTTTGTTGCAGGAACAATCTTACCTGCATTAATGCACTTTACGATTATTGGAATTACAATAATCCTTCCAATATACGTTCAATCAACTTGTGGACTATCTTCAACAACATCTGGATTTATTTTACTTCCAGGAACTGCATTCATGGCATTTACAAACTTCCTAGGACCAAATTTAGCTGAAAAAATTGGAGCTAAAAAAACACTTATAATAAGTAGTATAATAATGACTATAGGAATGATATGGATGGCATTCTTTAATGCTCAAACTTCAGTTATGGAAATGATTGTAGCACAAGTTGTTCGTTGTGGTGGAGTGGGTCTAGGAATGGTAACAGCTACCACTTGGGCTTTAAGTGTTGCGACCTATGATATTGAAGATGCAACAGCTATCAACAATACATTCAGACAAATTGTAGGAGCATCTGGTTCTGCTATACTTACAGCTATGATGACTGGTCTTGCAGGTGGAGTAATGGCTGCAAATGCAATTTCAGTGCAAGCATTTGATATAACATGTTTCTTTACAGCTGTTTTAGGTATAATTTGTTTAATCGTCTCTGTATTATATGTTAAAGACAGAGATGTGGTTGAAAAAGAATTACATATTAATGAAGGTCAACAATGAAAATAAAAAATATTCTCCAAATAAATGATAGTGAAATAGATGAAGTTAACTTAGGATTAATTATTTCAAATGTAAATAGAATTTATTCCAGTTATCTAGATAAAAAACTAGGAGAATATGATATAACACGAAGTCAAGCACATTTTCTTCTTGGATTAAATGAACAAGACCATGTATCCCAAGAAGAAATATGTAATCTTTTTAATATGACTGAAGGAACAGTAGCAAGAACAATGAAACGATTAGAGGATAAAAAGCTAATAATACGCCAAACAAATCCTCAAGATAAAAGAAAAAAAATCATTATTTTAACAGATAATGGTAAAAAACTTGTTAATGATATTAAAACAATTGATGAAGAGATAGAAAAAGATTTTTGTAAAAATATTTCTAAAAATCAATTAAATCAATTAAAATTAAATTTAAAAAAATTAGCTGAAACAATAAATAGAGACTAAAATCTCTATTTATGTTCCTTCTTGCCAGTTAGACATATACTCTTTTTGACGTTCTGATAAACTGTCAATTTCAATTCCCATAGATTTTAGTTTTAATCTAGCTACAGTATCGTCAATTTTATCAGGAGCCTTTTGTACATCAATAGGCAATTTGTTATTTAAAATATATTTAGCTGAAAGTGCTTGGACTGCAAAACTCATATCCATAATTTCTGCAGGATGACCTTGTCCACGAGCAGCTGCAAGATTTACTAATCTACCGTCAGCTAAAAGATAAATTTTACGACCATCTTTCATGGTAAATTCTTCAATGGATTCTCTAACTTCTTTTACACTTACAGATTGTGCTTCTAAATCTTGTCTATTAATTTCAACATTAAAATGGCCTGAATTAGCTAACATACAGCCATCTTTCATATATTTGAAATCATCACCATGAATAATATTGATGTTACCTGTTACAGTAATAATCAAATCAGCCTGTTGAACAGCTTCTCTAATTTTCATAACTCTAAATCCATCCATTCTAGCTTCGAGAGCTCTAATCGGATCAATTTCAGTTACAATAACATTTGCACCAAGACCTTGTGCACGAGTAGCTATTCCACGACCACACCATCCATATCCACACACAACAATAGTCTTACCAGCTATTAACATGTTGGTAGTTCCCATAATAGCATCGAAACTAGATTGTCCAGTTCCATATCGGTTATCAAATAAATATTTGGTATATGCATCATTAACAGCTACTACAGGAAATTTTAAAGCCCCATCTTTATTCATAGCTTCCAATCTATGAACTCCAGTGGTTGTTTCTTCGCAAGCTCCTTTAATATGGTCTAAAACATCTCTTCTTTCATTGTGAAGAACCATAATCATATCGGCACCATCATCAATAATAATATCAGGTTTATGATCAAGGACCGCATTTATAGTTTCATAATATTCTTCATCAGTTTGTTCTCTCCAACCATAAATATTAAGACCTAATTCAACTCCTCCAGCTACTGCATCATCATGAGTAGACAAAGGATTACAACCAGTCATAGCTACTTCAGCTCCACCAGCTTGTAAAGTAAGTCCTAAATTAATTGTTTTAGGTTCTAAATGTAAACAAGACCCAATAGTAATACCTTCAAAAGGTTTAGTTTCCTTAAATTCTTCCTTAATATGTTCAAGAACTGGCATGTGTTTTTGAACCCATTCAATTTTCCTAACTCCTTCCTTAGCAAGAGACATATCTTTAACCTTACTCATAGTATCTTCGCCATTATTTAATTAATAATATAATTTTAATGTAGCATATTATATAATGTTAATTAAACAAAATCAAGATAGTATGAACGATACAAGTATGAAAGAGATATTAAAAAAATCATTAAAATATACGATTTCAAATAAAAAAGCTATTCTTACTTTAGGAATATTGTTTGTATTGTCCCATGTTAGTTTAAGTGATTATTTTGAGGATTCTTTAATATTAACTATAATCATTATTTATGCTTTAATTCTTTCAGCAGGGTATTTAACATATATTGTAAGTGAAATTGTAATTTCTGAAACTGGAGATGCTAAATTTAGCAATAAAGAAATTATAATCCATGCATTTGAAGAATCATTTATCTACCTATTTTATTCTGCAGTTATATTAGGGTTATATTTCCTTTTTCAAGTTTTAGCAGCTATTATACCTAACTTAGACACTTTTTTAGAGTCATTACAGGAGTTTATTTTTATTTTCACCTATTTATTGCCAACAGTAGCTATTATAAATATAGCTTTACATAAAGGTAAAATAAGAAAAGGATTTGATATAAAAGAGAATTTAAAATTAATTTTAAACATGAAAACCTCTAAATTTATTTGTGTTTTAATTTTAAGTTTACTTGTTGAAAATTTAATCGAATCCATTCAAATAAACATTGCATCAATAGAAATTGGAATTCCTTCAATAATCTTAAATTTAATTATAATTCCAACTTTCATACTATTTGGTCAAATCATGATTACACTGTGTGTTATGGACAGTAAAGAAAAAATTGAAAATAATTCTTGATTTTTAAAATTTAACCTAATCGAAATATATATATTATAGAAAGATTTAAAATAGTAATGTCTGATGCCGGGGTGGCTCAGCTGGTTAGAGCGCACGGCTCATAGGGTAATTTGGCAGTGCTCTGACAATTCCTGGGATACCGTGAGGCCGCGGGTTCGAATCCCGCTCCCGGCATCTTTAATCCCAGGAATATTTTTATTAAAACTTTTTCTAAAGAATCTGAAAATAAAAATATTTTTTATAAAATAAAATATAACAATTGACATATTTAAAATTAAATAAAATAAATGACAGATTGATTAACATGCCAACAAGATTTATAGGAGACGGATACTGGGAAATAATAAGCCGTCAAATGAGTGTTGTAAGTAAAAGTGAACAAAGTAGATTTAAAGATGCCAAAATAGCTGTTATTGGTTGTGGAGGTATTGGTGGTGAAACAATCGAAATGTTAGCTAGAATGGGAGTTGGACAACTTAATTTAGTAGATAAAGATTATTTTGATGTTAGCAATCTTAACAGACAAACTTTGAGTAGCTTAAAAGAGGTAGGACTTTCAAAAAGTGAAGTAGGTAAAGATAAAGTTCGTTTAATGAATCCCTACACTAAAGTCAACTGTTTTAATGAAGAAGTAACTGAAAAAAATATCTCAAAAATAGTTAATGATTGTGACATTGTAATTGATGCTCTAGATAATCTCTTAACAAGAATTATTGTTTCAAGATACTGTAAGCAAAACGAAATCACCTTTATTCATGGAGCTATTCATGGAACTCAAGGTCAATTAACAGTATTTCTACCTGAAAATGATATTGATTACGAAACAATGTTTTCACTTCCTTCAAAAGACAAACCATTAGATAAAAATACAATAGCTGAAATAAATAAATTAACTAATGGAGTTCCACCAGTAATAGGGCCGACACCTAATTTAATAGGATGTTTGGAAGCTATTGAAGCATTTAAATTGATTACCGGAATTGGAGAAATTGTAAAAGCTCCCGAGTTATTAAGTTTTGATTTACTTGATTTGAAATCATTTAATATACAAACCTTATAATATTCTAATCAATATCTTAACTTATTCAAACTTTTCTATTTTTTAAATAAAAATCAATTTAATCATAAATCAACTATACAATTTTTAATTAAAATTATTAAATCAAAAAATTATTGTTTAAACGTTAAAAACCAAAAATAATAGCTATTAAAAAAATTAATTTTAAGCTCCAAACCTTTATATAACATAAGGTGGAAATATATTTCCAACGTTGGAATTAGATTTCCGACACCGTAAACTCACACGATTTTACACTTGGAGTATGATTTAATGAACGAAATTAATGAAGAATTAATGGAAAACGTAGTTAAACAAATGAAAGAAGACAATATTAAATTTATCAGATTACAATTCGTTGATATTAACGGTACTGTAAAAAATATTGTTATTCCATTTAAAGAAGATGAAATTGAAGAATTATTCACTGAAGGAATGTTATTCGACGGATCTTCAATCGCAGGATTTGTAAACATTAATGAAAGTGACCTTGTCTTAAAACCAGATATAAACACCTATTCAAGATTATCATGGAGACCTGAAGAATCTGCTGTATGTAGATTTATTTGTGATGTATGGACACCTGAAGGAAAACCATTTGAAGGAGATCCAAGAAGTATCCTAAAAAGATCTCTTAACAGAATCGCAGACATGGGTTTAAGATACAACATAGGACCAGAACCTGAATTCTTTATTGTAGATATTGATGATGAAGGATATCCAATGCCTTACGATAAAGCAGGATACTTTGATGTAGAACCATTAGATATGGGACCTGATTTCAGAAGAGAATTAACATTAAACTTAGAAGAACTTGATTTTGAAGTTGAAGCTTCTCACCACGAAGTAGGACCTGGTCAAAACGAAATCGCATTTAAATTTAAAGATGCATTGAAAACAGCAGATGCTGTAATTACATTTAAACAAGCTATTAAAGCTATTGTAGATAATATGGCTACTTTTGACCAAATGGACTATAAAGTTACCTTTATGCCAAAACCATTCTTCGGAGTGAACGGTAGTGGAATGCACTGTCACCAATCTGTATTCAAAGGAGACAGAAACTTATTCTCTGACCCAAATAGTGAAAATGGATTATCAAAAGATGCTTTACACTTTATGGGAGGATTACTTGCTCACGCACCTGCATTAACAGCTATTACAAACCCTATTGTAAACTCATACAAACGTTTAGTGCCAGGATATGAAGCTCCTGTATACAGAGCATACGGACTTAAAAATAGATCTGCTTTAATTAGAGTTCCTGCAGCTCGTGGAAAAGCTACACGTATCGAATACAGAGCACCTGACCCTGCATGTAACCCATACTTAGCATTTGCAGTAATGTTAGAAGCAGGTGTAGATGGTATTGTAAATAAAATTGACCCTGGAGAACCAACTGAAATTAATATATATGAATTAACTGAAGAAGAAAGAGAAGCTAGAGGAATTAAAGTTTTACCATCTAGTTTATGGGAAGCATACCATGCTCTTGAAGAAGATGAATATATATTAAATACTCTTGGTGATCATATCAGTACAAAATTCTTAGAGTTAAAATACCAAGAATGGGATGATTACAGAGTACAAGTATTCGGTTATGAACAAAGAAAATACTTAGATATCTAAATCTAAGTACTCTATTTTTTTATTTTTGAATATAATGATATCTAAGTAATTAGCTATGATTATATTTAAAAAAAATGTTTGGTGGTGGGTTGATGTCATCCGAATCAGAATCAGAACACAGAATGATTGAAATATTAAGAATATTAGATGAACAAAAAAAGCCAACAGGATCAAAATTAATAGCTCAAGAATTGAAAAACAAAGGATTTAACTTAGGAGAACGAGCTGTTAGATATCATATGCAAATTCTTGATGAAAAAGGATATACTGAAAGAATGGGTTATTCAGGAAGACAAATTACTGATTTAGGTCGTGAAAAACTTCAAAAAGGTCTTATATACGATCAAGTTGATTTCATATATTCTAAATTTCAAGAAATGATTTATTTGGCAGATTTTGATTATGAAACCCAAAAAGGAAATGTTGTTGTAAATACCTCAAATATTTATGATGAAAATGCCTTTGAAGTTGTTAAAGATGTTTTTAAAAGTGGATTATGTGTAAGTCCCTATGTTAATATTAAAAAGATAAATGGTTCTGATTATCAAATTAAAACAATATGTGGAACAACAATTGATGGAATATTTTTAAATGAAGGTATTGCTTCCCTTCCACTTTATGGAGGACTATTAAAAATTGAAGATAATATTCCTACTAAATTTACAGAACTTATTTCTTATAAAAAAACATCAGTTCCTCCTCTAGATGCTTTTGTAGCTCCAGGGATGACTTCTGTTTTAGATGTTATAAATGAAGGAAATGGATTAATACCAGCTAATTTTAGAATTATCCCTAGTTCTGCTCGACAAAAAGCTATAGCTATTGTAGATAAACTTGAAAAAAATGGTATCGGTGGAGTAATAGCTATGGGAGAAGAAAAAAATGACATTGTAGGTATTCCTGTTAGTGAAGGAATGGTAGGAATAGGCATTATTGGAGGGATAACTCCTTTTTGTGCTGCTCAAGAGCTTAATTACAATATAGATATTAAAATAGCTGAAGAAATTGATGATTTTGATAATTTAAAACCTATTGAAACCAAAAAACCTAACTATAAATTAAAACCAGCAGATAATACTCCCTACGGACAAATTCCTTTTTTACTAGCTAAAGCATGGAATTCAATCGAGAAAGTTGATTTTAATATTGAAAAAAGAAAAGGGGATATTATTTCAAATGTTTCATATATTCCTTATTCACAGTTAGATAGCTGTTTAGAGATTATGGAAGAAACATACTATGGAAATGACAAGTATATTAATCCTTATTATAAAATCATAAATCACCCTACAGATGAAGATAAAATTGGAGTAGCTACAATTTGTAGTTTATCAATTGATGGTATTTTAATTAAAAACGGAATTATGAGTAATCCACAATATGGAGGACTTTTAGAGATTAGCAAAAATCCCTTGTTTATTGATTTAATCTCTTATAACGGTTCTTCAATTGACCCTCATAAAATTTTCATTTCAAAAAATATGACTTCAATCTCCAAAAAAGGAGAAACAACAAAAATATTGGCTTCACTAAAAGAAATTCCATATATTTCACGTGATTATGCTGTTTATTTATTAGATATTCTTAAAAATATTGGTTTTTCAATCTATAAAATAGGAAAACCAAGAGAATTAGTTTATAATGCTAAAGTCGACAATTATAATTTTGGTATTGTTACTGGAAGTGGGCTTAATATGATAGCTGCACTTAAAGAAAATGACATAAATGTTAAAGTTAAAGCTATTGAAAAATTAATTCCCTTCGAAACAATGGAACGATTTTAACTAACTTTAGCTATTATTAAAATTATAAAATAAAAATAAAACTATAATTTAATTAATCAAATTTATTATTAAATTATAGCTACTACCTTTTTATTAGTTATCAACAACTGTTACATATATAGAATCACCATTTTTATGATAAATAGTATATTCTATTAAATCTTCTTTTATTTCATCAATATCTATTTCAATAGTAGGATTAATAGAGTCTGCATCAAGACTTAAAAGAATTTTAAAACCTGGTTTTCCAAAATATTCTGAAAAATCAATGTTTAAAACTTCACCTTCTGCAAAAATCCTATTATAAGAAATTTCCAAAACATCATGAATTTCAAGATTAATTTTTAAATATTTTACAGCTTCATCAACAGTTAATTTTAATTTTTCCATAATTCATCCCCAGTTTAAAATTTAAACTACTACAATATAAATATATTTAATTAAAATATTAAAACAAGAGAGGATGAAAATGACAACCCAAACAAAATCAAAAAACATTATAATTTTAGCTTCGATAGCTGCATTTATTGTTGCATTTATTTCAACAGCTCCAACTGTAGCTTTACCTCAGATAGCTACGGAATTTAACTTAACCAATTTAGAACAAAACTGGTTAATGAACATATTTTTATTTGTAGTAGCTATTTTTACTGTTCCTTTTGGAAAAATTTCTGGAAAAATTGGTATAAAAAAATCATTTATAATAGGTACGCTCATTTTTTTAATAGGTTGTTTTTTAACAGTATTTGCAGTAAATAACAGCACTTTTTTAATATATAGAGGATTACAAGGATTGGGTGCAGCATTTATCTATGACACAATGACAACAATTCTTGTTTTAGCTGTAGAAGAAGAAAAAAGAGGAAGTGCGTTGGGAATACTGATTTCATGTGTATTCATCGGTCTTGCATTAGCTCCGGTTCTTGGAGGAATATTTACTTATAATGTTGGATGGAGAGGAATTTTCTACTTTGCAATACCATTCTGTTTAGTTGTTTTATGGATGCTATTTACAAAAGTACATGAAGAATGGAAACCATATGCAGAAGAAACATTGGATAAATTAGGATCAATATTATATGCAGTTGGAATTCTTTTAACCATATACGGATTTAATATTATTAATTCTACAAATGGAGTACTGACAACAATTTTAGGAATTATATTCTTAATTGGATTTACACTCTGTGAACTTAAAGTTAAAACACCAATATTTAACATGAGATTATTCTCAAACAAGGTATTTACCTGTGCTAACGTATCTTCATTTATAAGTTACATTGCCACATTTATTGTAACATATCTACTTAGCTATCATTTCCAATATGTTTTAGGATTTGATGCCCAAACTGCAGGTTTACTACTTGTTGTAAATCCATTAGTAATGGCAATTGTAGCGCCTATTTCAGGAAAAATCTCAGATGAAAAAATACCACAGAAAGTAGCTTCTCTAGGAATGGGAATTGTAGCTATTGGAATGATTATACTAATATTTGTAAATCAAACTACACCAATTTGGGTAATAATTTTTGCTATGATTCTAGAAGGAGCTGGTCTTGGAATATTCTCATCCCCAAATACAAATGTAATAATGAGTTCAGTTCCAGAAAGAGACACACCCTTTGCATCTGTTTCTTTAACATTTATGAGAGTAGTTGGTCAAAGTATAAGTTTAGTAATGCTTACAATAGTCTTTACATTTATAATGGGTGATGTAATAATAAGTTCAGGTAATTTAATAGGTCTTACAGAAAGTGCACAGATAACATTTACAATATCTGCGATATTATGTATAATAGCTACCTTTGCATCTTTAGTAGGCCTTCATTCAAAAAATAAGGAATTATAAAAGTTATTGATACATTTCAATAACTTATTCTATTTCTATAACTATTTCTTCTCCATCTTCTTTAACATGGCGGAATTCGAGTAAATCATCACGAATTTCATTAAAATCGACTTCAACAGTCTGATTTAAAATCTCACCAGTTAATTGTAAGCCAACTCTTAAACCTTCTCCTGTTTCCTCATCCTCTTCAAGAACATTTAAAACTTCACCAGGAGCAAAAATACGATTATAGGATAATTCTAATAAATCATTAATTTTAACATTGTCTCTAATATATTCAATTGCATCATCAATTGTCATTACAATTTCTTCTACCATAATATCACCTTAAGAGTTAAAAAGCTATTTAGCTAACTAATTATTATTAGTTAAATCGTATATAAATAGTTTGATACTAATGAAACAAAAATAAAAAAAGTAGAGAAAGGAATTATAAATTCCTGTATTCTCTGATTGAAGTATATTCGTCATCGATTTCACCATACTCAGACATTTTTTCTCTGTTAGCTTCAGCATCTAAGAATAATGAACCTTTACCGTTAAGACCAATATCTCCAGTATATTTAATGTATTTACCTTCAAAGGTAATTCCATCCACTTCAGGATCTTCAACAATACCATTGTATACGAATCCTTCAAGTAATCTTCCTAATTTACCGTGAATGATGATATTACCATTTTTCATTTGACCACCAGGCCAACGGTTTACATTACCATCAATTTCAATAATACCTTTAGTCATGTGGATACCTGCTAAAATATCACAGTCTCCTTTGATGTGTATTTTACCACCAGTTAAACATTCACCACATTGTTTACCAGCATTACCGTAGACGATAATTTCTCCACCAGTCATACCTCTCCATTCACCAATGTAAGAAGCTCCAGTGAATTCTTTAGTATTACCTGTGATTTCTAAAGTTCCACCACTCATTTCTCTTCCAGCGTGAGCAGCAGCATCACCGAATACTTTAATGTGACCTCCTTTCATTTCAGCACCAACGTGAAGGTCTACACTACCGTTACAAATGATTTCTCCTTCAGTCATTCCATTACCAATGTATTTGACTCTGTTTAAATCCCCGTTTAAGACCATTTTTACATCGCCAGGACCAGCAGCATCTCCTTCAACAGTTATGTCAAAGTAATCGGTGATAGGAAATCTGGAATTTCCGATAGGTACTTGATATTTAGCAAAATCTTCTTCTGTCCAAGTGTAAATTTCATCAGGAGTAACCTCATCAAATTCCAATGCAATTGAAGATTTTTTTATTTGATCAAAAGTTATTGTCTTCAAATTAAACACCTCATTTATCTTTCAACATCAATTTGGATTGGGTTGGATACATAATGATCATGTACAGGGTAATTTTCCCATTTTACAGAGTAGTATTGAGTGAAGAATGGCATGATTTTATCGATTACTGCAGCTTCTTCGTTTTCATATCCTTTTACGTTAACCCACATATTTTGACTTTCTTTAACTTTAACGATTTCTTTATCTTTAACTAAAATTTGACCATCTTTAATAGTATATTCAGCATGAGCGAAACCGTCTTCGATAGCTTGATATTCTCTGTTAGGATCAATTTCATTAGGATTAATATCATAAACAGCAATATCTGCTTTGTAACCTGGGGTAAGAGCTCCTCTATCTTCGAATCCGTAGATTCTAGCAGGTGCAGCTCTACTAACAGTAGCTATGTCATAGAAATCATAACATCTGTCAAGTTCAGGAAGACCAGTTCTTTTGTGAGCCCATTTGTGTACTTCACCATTGTCAATCATTTCATGTCTTCTGTCACTACTCATTAACCAGGACATGATTCTAGGATATCTTATGAATGGACCTGCATTAGGATGATCAGTAGTTAAACAAACTTTCCAAGGATCATCAATTCTTAAGAATAATTCAAGACCAATAGCCCATTGTAAGGTGTTAACAGGAGCTTTTGGTGAATAAATACAAGGAATAATTCCTGCTGCAGTTTCACATTCAATATCTTTATTGGTCCATTTTAAACCAGATAATTTAAATAAATCATATTCCATTGGTGCATCAGCAGTCATGGTGGTGGTTTCATCGAAAGTAACTTGACCAATATCACATGTTACGTGATCATGTGCATTAATATAATCTGCAACTTCTTTAGCTCCAGAATCTGCATCTTTCCAGCTGTTTCCACCATATGAATGGAATTGGAGGTGACAAACATGAACAGTTTGATCTCTGATATTAGCTTTTGGAGATTTTTTAATATTTTTAAGTGAATCCATAGTTTCAATTGTTGTTGGAACGTTACCAGGGTGTCCTAAATCATTTGGGTGGATGTGGATTGAGTGTG
This sequence comes from uncultured Methanobrevibacter sp., assembly GCA_964409285.1. Taxonomy (GTDB): domain Archaea; phylum Methanobacteriota; class Methanobacteria; order Methanobacteriales; family Methanobacteriaceae; genus Methanocatella. Next base: position 29,689 of record CAYPCR010000020.1, read on the forward strand.
GAAGTCCTAATTTCTCATTAGCTTTAGCTAAAGAGGTAACAACTTCTTTAGAGGTAACGTCAAAGTAAGGTGCTTTATCATTGTAACCGTGTACATTCATACCCCATCCCCATGCTTCACTACCACATGGATTTACAATTTTTACACCGTAACCTTTAGAAACTTTTAACCAAGCAGCTACAAAAGCAGATAAATCATCAATATTATTTTCTTTAGCATATTCCATTACAAACCAATTATTACCAAATAAAGCTAATGCAGGAATATCAATATTTGGAATGGTTTTAATTTCTTCGTGAGTGTGTTTTGCTTCAAGAGGAGGCATAGCTGCTTCAACAACAGTTCCGTAACCTAATCTTGAATATCTGTAACCAGTGGAAGGACAACTTGGAATAGAAAATCCTGATTCAGATCTTAAAATTTTAGTTTTTTGGGTAACTCCCCTTCTTGAATCTTCAGGCCTGTATAATCTTCCTACTACTAATTTAGGACCTGCAACGTGAGCGTGAGGGTCGATACCTGCTGGCATAACTATTTTATCAGTTACATCAATTACTTTAGCATCAGAAGAAACACTGTCGACAATACGGTCATCTTTAACCATAATGTCCATCTTTTCTCCGTTTACTTCATTAGCTGGATCATAAACAATACCATTTTTAAGTATATACTCCATTATTTCACCTATTCTGCATTTGGATTTGGCACATATTTAGGAGCGACATTAGGCTCCGGTCTGAGTTTCATTACTCTTTCTTTTAATTCTCTAACAATCCATTCGTCATCACGACATGTTTCAGGTTTGTCAATAGCTTTTTTCATCCAGATAGGAACTCCATCCATACGATAACTAGTTCCTCCACATTCTACACCAATAAAGGAACCAGGTAATACAACATCAGCTAATTCGGTAGATGGTCCCCAGTGGATATCGATTTGAATAACAGGAATATCAGCTAAGTGTTGGTTTGCTCCGTTAGGGAAGTGAGCACCAGGGTCAGCTGCAATAACCATGAAACAGTCTGGTTCTTTTCTAGTTAATAAATCAATAGTGTTGGTTTCTCCTAACATATATCTAGTAGTACCTCTACAGAAGTCAACACCAAATGCAAATCCAGTTTCAAAAGCCATGAAAATGTTGAAACCGTTTACGTTAAAGTGACCTCTCATAGGAGTAAGTCCCCATTTACTATATTTATTTAAATCTTGAACCATTTTAATAGCTATATCAATGTTTCTTTGTTTGGATAAAGTGTGAGTTAAACCTAAACCAAAGAAGAGAACACCGAATTCTGCTGCTTTCATTTCTTCTACTAATTCATAGATATCTTCTTTAGGAATTCCAGAAATTACATCTTGGTATAATTCTTTTCCTCTTAAAACAGCTCTAATAGCATTATAGAAACCGTAATCCCCATTTTGTTCGAATCCTATCCATTTATCAGACATTTTAGCAGTATCTGAGAATTTTGGATCCATGGTAATAACAGTTCTGTCAAATCTTCCTCTTTGTCTGAAGTATCCACGACAGAATACAGCATAACGTGCCATGTGTCTTGGGTGAGAGTTCATTGCATTACTTCCAGAGTATGCAACAACATCTGCTCTGTTTTGAACTTCACCTAAAGTTTGAATTGGGTAACCTGCATTTTGAACCGCTTGTAAACTTGGTCCGTGACAGATAGTAGCTTGGTTATCTAAAACAGCTCCAATATATTCACCTAATTCTAATCCTTCTTTCATACATTCAGTAGAAGTTTCAGACCATCCATAGAAAACAGGTCTAATAGATTGTGCAATGTATTCTGCAGCTTTATCTAAAGCAGTATCCCAATCTACTTCCATAAGTTCTCCATTTTCATCCCTAATCATAGGAACTAATAATCTTTGGTCCATATCTTCCATAATTTTACTTGCACCTAATCTGCAAGCATGTCTTACAGCTACAACATGACCGTCTTTTACTAAATAATCTAAATCATCACAATTACATCCGCAAAATGCGCATGTACAATTTTCAACAATATAATCGTAATCTGTAACAGGTGCCTCATAAGTCATGATCAATCAACTCCTCCCATTTACGTCCTTTATAGACAGGTAATTCACCTAAAGATTCCATATTTTCGACAGTGTCGTCATCTTCTTCATCGACATATTTTTTATATACCCATCTCATTAAATCAGCCATGAGTAATACTTTTCTGTCGGTTTTTTCTACAGTACATTTAATTCCTTTATAAGTAGGGTCAGAACAGCAGTAAGTTTCTGGACTTACAACAGTATTTGCCCATGGACCTTTACAAATAAATACAGTTCCTTCGTGAGGTGCATCTCTAGAAACAGCTGCGTTTAAAACTACTTCTCCCCAGTCAGTTTTAACAAGAACTCTATCCCAGTTATTTACACCTAATTTAGCCATGTCTCTTGGATCCATATAACAAGTTCCAGAAGCGTTTTTATATTCTTCTTTTAAAGTAGAACCTCTTTTTTTACATGCGCCTTGGTAGATGTCAGAACCGGTATTTAACATACATTTAAGTACATCAGTGGTACCTTCACCAGTGATTTTTACATCAGGTACAACTGGTTTTTCTAAGTAAGTATTAGCATAATGCATAATTTATTCCCCTATTCTAACCATATAGCGTTTACTGGACAGAACATTTGACATGTTCCACATTCTTCACATTTGTCAACACTGAAAAGTTTAATAAAACCGTTTTCAACCATCATAATAACTTCTTCAGTTTTAGCTCCTTTTCCACCAGCGTTTTCTGGACTGATAGCAGCATTAACAGGACATGCGATAACACAAACACCGCATCCTAAACAATTATCTTGATTAACATTAAGTTCCATTATTCAATCACCCTTTTAATAGCATTAATAGCGTCAATCCAAGTTGCAGATTTAGTTGGAGTCATGTTTACTTCAGATCTTGTAACAGTAATAGCTCCATTTGGACATGATTGTGCACATGCACCACAGCTAATACAATATTCTTTTTTAACTGTCATATGATCTAATCTTTGACCTGGTTCATCAGAAACAGGGAAAGCTAAAGCGTTACATGGACAAATATCTACACATGCACCACAGGTTTGACATTCTTCTTGATCAATTTCAATGTTTCCTTCAAATGGTTTTGAAGCTGTAGCTGCACCAGTTGGGCATACACCTTCACACCATCCACAGTATACACAGATTTCTGGGTCAATAATAGAGTTTCCAGAAACAGTAGCTTTTAATGGGTCAAGGTCGTATTCACCATAAGAACAAGATCTACACATTGCTTTAATAGCTTTGGTAGGACATACTCTTTTACAAATAAGACAATATACACATTTATCTTTGTCAATGACAATAGATTCTTGACCGGTTACAGGATCAACAGTAATAGCTGATGCAGGACACATTTCTTGACAAAGTCCGCAATAGATACATTCTTCGTCATCTACAGAAATTTCACCAGTTACTAAGTCTTTTCTTTCAGGTAATTCTCTTTCGATAGTAATTGCATCACGAGGACATGCAATTTCACATCTTTCACAATAAATACATTCTTCATCATCAATTTCTGAGAAAGAAGTATAATGAGGGTATTGAGGCATTTCTGAAATAGGAACTCCATCAATAGTTAATTGTAATGCTCCTACTGGACATACTCCACTACACATACCACAGAGAACACATTTATCTTCATTGTCATTTATTTTTTGAATATTTGCATCAGCTTTAATATTTTGAGCTATTTTATCATGACCACTAAAGTAGACATTTACTCTACGACGGGAATCAATAGCCACAGCATTTAAGTCAATAGCACCAACTGGACAGGTTGATGCACAAATGCCACATCCAATACAAATATGATTTTTAAAAGACAATTCTCTTACTTCTTCTGCTGACCTTGTTATTTTAAAGTCCTTGCCTTTAACATCTTTTATATTTTTAATCATATTAAATCTCCAAAATTTTGATAGAATTAGTTGGGCACTCCTCTTTACATAATTCGCAACCACAACAATACATGGAGTCTATCTGTGCTTTAAGTGATTCTAATCGAATAGCATTCATAAAACACATACTTACACACAATCCACAACCAATACATGTCTCTTCAACATTACCTTCAAATTGTTTTTCTTTACATATATTAACAATTTTACGACACTGTTCAGGTTCTTGAAAAAGACTTTGAGCCATTAATAAAAAATCACGAGGTAACAATTCTGTTATAGTCTTTGCTACATCAATTGAGTTCCAAGACAAATTTCTGCCATTTAAATAATGAGAAACAGTAGATCTGTCCATATCCAACTCATTAGCAATATATTGTTGACTTTTACCTTCTTCTTTTAATTTGGCTGCTGCCAAATATTTCAAACCAGATGCGATATGTTTTGGCATTTCATCCACCATGTGTGATAATTACACATTTGTTTTATATTAATAAATATTTGCCTACTAGAATTAAGGCACAAGCTTTAAATATATCTGTGTGGCACTCACACATCTAAAATTTTGAAAATAGATAAAAATTAAAAATTTTAAAAAATAAAAACTAAAATTTAATTTTTTTAAAAAATAATTATAGTTATATCATTATGAAATAAATAAAGAATTATTTATATTAAGAAAGACAAAATTTTATTGAAAATAGAAATTTTTAGTATTAAAAAATAATCTAAAAATTATTACAAAATTTAGATATTTGAGCTTAAATTTTTATGTTTACCTAAAATGTGTAGTAACAACACATATTTAAAGGAAGTGATGAAAAAATGCAAATTGTATCAATTGTAGGTAAGAAAAATAGTGGAAAAACATCACTCACAATGAAAATAATAGAAACTCTTAGAAAAAGAGGATATAATGTAGCTACTATTAAACACTCTCACCATACAATGGAAATGGATAAAGAAAATACAGATACATGGAGACATAAAAACGCTGGTTCTCAATTAGTTGTGGGAATTGGATCTACAACATTTTTTAACATTCAAGAAATTCTTGATTTAGAACGCTTACTTTTTTTAATAAAAACAATAGGAAACTATGATTTTGTCGTAATTGAAGGATTTAAAAGTTATAACTATCCAAAAATAGCTACTTCTCCAGATGTAGTAGATGAATATACAATTAAAGAAGTAAACTCATTTGAAATAACATCACAAGAAATTGAGGAGCTATGTGATTTAATAGAAACAAATACCCACGAAATTACAGACACATTATACTACGACGACTGCGGATATAGTGATGGAGATAGCATATCCAAAGAAATAATTAATGGAAATCTTTCAAATGAAGATTTAGATAAAGTTAATTCTGTTTTATCCGTAAATGGAAAAGTAATAGGAGTTAATGAATTTGTTAGTGATTTTATTGAAAAAACTATAACCGGACTTTTAAAAACATTAAACCTTGAAGTGTATGGAGTAAAAGATATAAATAAGGTTGAATTATTAATTAATCACAATCAAACTGGAGATGTTAAAATGGTTAATTATGAAGAAACCGGAATTGAAGTAAAAGTAAATGAAACAGCTATAGAAACAAATGAATTTGTAAGTAGATATTTAAAAGATACCTTATTTGGAATGATATCTGCTTTAGATACTACTGATTATGGAGTAGATACCTTAGAAACTGCTCAAATTGAAATTTTAAAAATAAATCCAGAACATATGGATCAAGCGGAAATAGCTTTAGAAGTTAATGGAAAAGCTATTGGAATTAACGAATTTGTAAGTGGAATCATGAAAGAATCAATCTATGGAATGATCAAAGCATTGAACACAAGAAAATTCGGAATTGATGAAATAAAAAGTATTGAAATAAAAATAAAAAAATGATTTTATGAAAGCTGTAAAAGACCAATATGACAGACCAATTCTTTCTTTAAGAATTACAATAACAAACAGATGTAATGTAAATTGTTTATATTGTCATCATGATGGAATGGTCAAATCAAAAGATGAGATGACTCCTGATGAAATATATGAAATTTGTAAAATAGCTAAAGATCTTGGAGTAAGACGTGTGAGACTCTCTGGAGGAGAACCATTAATAAGAAAAGACATTGTGGAAATAATAAAAAAAATAAACACTTTAAATTTTAATGATATTTCCATTACAACTAATGGTACTCTCCTTGCAGATTATGCTGAAGAATTAAAAGAAGCTGGATTAGACAGGGTAAATGTAAGTCTTGATACACTAAATCCGGAAACTTATAAATTCATAACAAAAAAAGATTATCTTAAAAAAGCTAAAGAAGGAATTTTAAAAGCTGTTGATGTTGGTCTTTTCCCTGTAAAAATCAACATGGTTCTAATGAAAGGAATCAATGAAGATGAAGTTGAAGAAATGTTTGAATTCTGTAAAGAGCACGGAATAATACTTCAACTTATAGAATTAATGGAAAGTGAAAATTGTGATGATGAAAAATTTAGTGCAGATTATCATTACAACCTAGACCTTATAGAAGACGAGTTATCTAAAAAAGCTGATGAAGTAAAAACACGAAAATTCATGCAAGGACGTAGGAAATATTTCATAGATGGAGGAGAAATAGAAATTGTTAAACCTGTAGATAACACTAATTTCTGTGAAAACTGTAGTCGTTTAAGAATAACTCCTGATGGAAAAATTAAACCGTGTCTATTAAGAAATGATAATTTAGTAGACCTTGTATCTCATATGAGAAAAGGAGAAAATGAACAGCTATTAAAAAATCAATTCATGATAGGTATAAATAAAAGAAAACCTTACAATTTAGAATAACTAGATTAAACTACTAGTTAACTTTTTTTTATTAAAATTTTTTATAAAAATAGCTATTTTAAGATTTATTTTAAAATTAAGAGTGTTCGCCAAAATTGATTTTTGGTATTTTTTTAGAATATTGTTGCTGTGAGTTTTAATTGGTTTTTTATGGATGTGCTTTCGCAGA
>CAYPCR010000021.1:0-7725 GCA_964409285.1 uncultured Methanobrevibacter sp.
AAAAATAAGTGAAGCAACAGGCCTAACAACAACACAAATAGAAGAACTAAAATAATTTTATAATTTTTAATTTTTTTATTAATTTTTTTAAAATAAGTTTTTAAAAGATAAAAAGAGGGTTTAAAACCCTTAGAATAAGTCTTGTAAGTTAATTTTATAAGCACCTAAGTTTCCACCAAAGTTACCTGCATCGATTTCGATAACTCCAGGAACAGTACAAGCTGCTTCAATACCAGCTTTCATAGCTGCACGGACAGATTCTTCATCTTCACCATCAATAACGATTTCAAATACACCATGTGCATCTTCACGAATATTTGATTCTAATCCTTGTTCTTTTAAACTTACACACATTTTTTCATTAGTAGATGCATCTAAGAAGTCATAACTGTTACAACCAACTTTTGAACCAGAAGCAACCATACCTCCAGGGAAAGGAGTAATAGTTTTTTCAATACTAGCTATTGCATCAACAGCTACTTCTGCAGCTATTAATCCACTCATTTTACTATCAGCTAAAATAAAGAAGTTTCCTCCAGCTACACCATCTTTGTAACCGAATTTTTCTTCTACGATAAAATCACCAGACATGATTGGAATTGCAAACATGGTTCTTCCGTCGATTTCTATTTTTTCTTCATATCCGTCACCGAAGAATTTTAATTTAAATCCTGTTTTTAATTCTTCACCATCTTCAAGAAGATTGAATACAGCTGTGGTTGGTGCAGTTAAAATACACATTCCAATTCTTTCAAGAAGTTCATGATCTAATTTCTTTTTAGATCCATTACAAATCATAATAGCATAACCAGGTCTTCCATCAGGAGTTTCTGTAGGTGGAACATAACAATCAATACCTGCTTCAGCAGGACAACCGATAACTGAAGTTCCATATCCAGTTGCTTCAGTAGCTGCAACTTTAGCTAATTTTTTAGTAGCTGCAGTTACAAGTAATCTTGTTACTTTAATTCCAAAACCTTCTGCATAATTATCTTTAATATTTACGCCATTTATTTCCATAATTTTCACCATAAAATTATCAAAGTTTTGATATGCTAAAATTTATTACATCTAACTAAAATAAAGTTTTCTATTTAAAGTTTTTTAAAGAATAAGTGTTTAAAGATTAATATTAATCTTTATCATCTTCAAAATGTTCTAAAAATTCATCATTTTTAATATCATGAGTTTCAGAATAATCATCATCAAACACTTTTTTATCTTCTCCAATATCTTCAAATTCATCAGATATTTCATCTACAGTTTCATCAGCTTTTGGAGAGAATGAAATTTTATCCAATACAGATGAACCATAATATGGCAATATGCACATTCCAAGAATAGTAATCATCCAATATGAAATTAATCTTTCAACAACAGTAGCTCCAGCACTAATAGAAGCGCTCACTCCTGCACTTGCATAGAATAAAATCATTATACCATCTACAGCTCCAAGACCTCCGGGAAGTAGAGGAATCATACCTACTAAAGATGCTACAATGAATACTTCTCCAATAACAACTGGACTAATAGCTGCACCAAATGCTAAAAATACTACATAAACCCTTAAAATTTCAAATATCCAAATAATGAAAGATAAAGGAAGAGCATAATAGAGAATATCTCTTTTAGAGAGCAATAATCTCATAGTATCCTGGAAACCTTTAATTGTTTCTTTAACCTTAGTCTCCAGTGCAGAAGAATCTTTTTTATAAAATCTTCTAATAAGTTTAATAATCCAATTTTGAACTTTAATTCCAAATTTTTCATTAATGCACATATAAACTAAAACTATTAATAAAGCAACAATAGCTATTACAGCTATTACCATAACTGCTAAAAGTAATGGATCCATGTCAAAGTGGAATGTCATTGCAATAAGAGTTATAATAGCTAGCACAATAAATGGAAAAGTATCTAAAGCTCTATCAGCTACAACAGTTGCAAAAGTCTCCTCCATAGGATAATCTTTATCTCTAGATAAAATATACGCTCTTACAGGTTCTCCCCCTCCTCTTCCAGCAGGAGTAATATTATTAACACCTAAACCTACAAGAACCATAGAGAATAAAGATTTAATGCTGACTTTTATATTAGCCATTTTATTAATCAAATCCCATCGAATAGCATACAAATATACTGTAAATAGCTGTATGATAATGGCCACTAATATGTACCATAAATCAGCCATTTTTAAAGCATCTATTACCTTATCAATACCCACAAACCAGAGCATTACAGCTAGAATAACTAAACTTATTCCTAAAAAAATCACTGTTTTGTGTTTCATTTCTAAATCTCCTTTATTAATATAAACTATTTCTTATCCTTAAAAAACTTTTTTATGAACTAACAAAATGAAACCATGTAAAATTTATATATAAATTTATTCATATTAATAGAGTGATGAGGTATATTAATAGAAATGACATTTTAACTGTTTTTGGTTATTCAGGTCAAATTATGATTGGTGTAGGATTAATGTGTTTAATTCCAATCATTATCGATTTAATTTATTTTGAAGTTAATTTTCTTGGATTTTTAATAGCTGCTGTTTTTTCTATTGCATTAGGATATGCCTTTGATAAATTATTTAAAAAAGATAATCGTCAGATGAAACTTAAACATGCAATGATGGTTTCTTCATTTGCATGGATGTGGGCCAGTTTAATGGGAGGAATAGCTCTCACTTTTATTACTCACCTTTCATTTATCGAAAGTGTTTTTGAAAACATGTCTGCATTAACTGGAAGTGGAATTACAATGTTCACAGATGTAGAATCACTTCCTCTTTCAATACTATTTTTTAGATCATTTGAACAATGGATTGGAGGTTTAGGAGTAGTTGTTATGGTTATCGGTGTAATAACTCGGCCAGGAACTGCATCTGCTAAACTTTATCAATCTGAAGCTCGTGAAGAACGTATTAAACCAAGTATTAAAAATACACTTAAGAAAACCTTTAATATTTATACTATTTATACAATTGCTGGAATTATTGCCTATATTCTAGTAGGAATGCCTATTTTTGATTCTATCTGTCTGACATTTACAAGCATTTCTACTGGCGGAATGTCTATTAAAAATGCTAATTTAGGATTTTACCATAATAATTTAGTTTATATTATTACAATGATATTAATGATTCTTGGAGCTACAAGTTTTATTGTACATTATAAAATTATTAAAACTCGAGGAAAATCACTAATTGAAGATTTACAATTTAGAGTAATGATTCTCATAATTATCGTTGCTTCATTATTAATTTATTTTACCAGCCATATTGTACCAATCGAAACTTTATTTACCGTAATATCAGCTATTACCACCACTGGTGCTGCTATTAGTACCCCGCATATTTTAGGAACTTGGCCTTCATTCACAATAATTATTTTAATGACTTTAATGTTAATTGGTGGATCTAGTGGATCTACAGTAGGTGCAATAAAATTAATTAGAGTAATCACTTTCTTAAAAGGGGTTTATAAACACATAAAAGAAATATTATCTCCTGAAGGAAGAATAATTCCTGTTAAAATATCTGGACATCTTATTCCTGAAAAAGGAATAGCTGAAAGTGGAACTTATATTACATTATATCTAGTATTTATATTAATTAGTTGGTCTTTATTCTGTTTATTTGGATATGATCCATTTAAAAGCTTTTTTGAAATTGTATCACTTCAGGGGAATGTTGGTTTAGAGCTTGGAATAATAAATCATAGTCTTAATCCCTTCTTAAAAGTAATATCCATATTTAATATGTGGATTGGAAGATTGGAAATCTATCCTGTTTTAATATTACTTCGTGCATTCTTTGAAATATTTAGAAGATAATAGATAAAATTTTGCTTTAAATTGGTTAAATTTATAAAATAAAAAAATAAAATATCTAATAATTGAACAAATGGGGATTTATGAATGTATGTAATAATAATGGGAGCCGGTCGTGTAGGACTATCTCTTGCTGATTTATTAATTGAAGATGGATATGATATAACAATTATCGATAATAATGAAGAATTATGTTCTGATGCAGCTTCAGAATTAGATGCTTTGGTAATATGTGGAAATGGAACAAGTTCCAAATTATTAGAAGAAGCAAATATTCAAGATGCTGATTATTTTGTAGCTACTACAGGTAACGACGAATCTAATTTATTATCTTGTATTTTAGTTAAAAAATACGCCGTTCCAAATATTATTGCTAGAGTAAGTAATCCTGATAATGAAGAGGCATTTATAGAAGTTGGAATTGACAATGTAATCAGTCCAGAACGTACAGCTGCTGGATTTTTAGAAAAACTTATTACTAGACCTAATGTTGCAGATTTAATAACACTTGGTGAAGGAGATGCTGAGATTCTTGATATGACTGTAACAAATGATAAAATGGTTGGTAAAAAAATAGCTAGTATTTCCCCAACTAAAGATTACATTATAATAGCTACTTATCAAGATGGTGGACTAGTTATTCCTCAAACAGATAGTGTTTTAAGTAGAGGAGAAAAAATTTCAGTTCTTGTTAAACGAGGATCATTTAAAAAAGTAGCTAAAAAATTTGAAAAATAATTATAACATTGAATAAGACATTTTCAAATGTTCTTTACCATTATTTAAAACAATAGGACCATGACCTGGAAGAAGATTTTTAACATCCAATTCTTTTAATCTTTTTACTGATTTTTTCATATCCTCATAATCTCCACCAATATCCATACGACCAACACCACCATTTGCAAATACTGTATCACCACAAATTAAATTTTCACCATCCCAAAGACATATTCCACCTTTAGAATGGCCTGGAGTATGTAGAACTTCGAAATTTTTAATTTTATCTCCTTCTTCAAGTTCAATATCTACATCATGTCTTTCAATAGAATGACCAAAAAGATTAGAAACAGTATTTGGATCATCATCAGCTTTAATAGCTTCTCCATCTATTTTTCCAATAGCTATTTTAGCATTTGGAAAATTTTTATTTCCTCCAACATGATCATAATGACAATGAGTGTTAACAATAATTTTAATATCTTCCGGGTTTACACCATGTTCTTTAAGCTTTGAATATAAATATTCTGGATTTTGACCAGTTCCAGTATCTACTAAAACATCATCAATCAAATAGCTATTAGAATCAGCACCTAAACCTTCTATAAAAATAATTTCATTAGAATTCATAATAATAAGTTATAAAAAAGTAGTATATATAGAAATGGGGTCACAGGGATTTGAACCCCGATCCTGGGATTTCTCTTGCCTCAGTACTCCAATTGATCATCACAACGGATACTGTTCAGTTACGCGTATTTCTTCAAAGACAACTGGAGTCCCAGATGATGCCAGGTTACACCATAACCCCACATGATATAAAAGCCAAGAGAGAGATTTGAACTCCCGTGTAATTGGTCTGCAGCCAACCGCTTCGCCGCTAAGCTATCTTGGCATATGTTAATATTTAAGTTAAATATATTATATAAATATTACTATTGTAGAAGCTTGTCTAATATAAATTAAAACTTCATTTGTTTGTCAATACCAACAATTTCATCAATTTCTAATGCTTTTTCAAGAGCATAATCTTTATCTATTTTATAATTATTACTTTTAGTTCTCTCCACGTTTGAAGGTTCTAAAAATAACCATTTTGTGTATTTAAACTTAACACCAACATAAGCTTTAGCACCAAATGTTTGGGAAAATTCTTCTAATTCCTCTATTTGAACTTCATCAATGTAGATTTTGTCTTTTGTAGTAGTTTTAACTTCAATAGCTAAATAGAGTTTTCCATTTCCAGCTATTACATCAGGTAAAGGCTTTTTAGTAGCTCCTCCAGAGGCAGGTGCTCTCATAGCTGCAAAATCTCTTTCCCATAATTTATGAACTAAATCTCTTTCTTCAGCAGAACCTTTTTTTGCCAAATTAACACCATATAGATATTTATAAAAAGTATATATTAAGAAATTGCGAAAGCATATGAAAAGTAATATTTAAAAAAAGTTTTTATTAATGGGGCCGGGGCCGAGATTTGAACCCGAGTCACAGGATCCACAGTCCCGTAGGATGACCGCCTACCCTACCCCGGCAGTTGAAATAAAAAAATTGTTAATGCGGGAGCAGGGATTCGAACCCTGGTAGACCTGCGTCAACAGGTCCTAAGCCTGTCCCCTTTGGCCTCTCGGGCACCCCCGCTAATGAAAGAAAGGATACAACAGAAACCATTAAAAATCTTAACAAAATTTTTTAAATGCTCCGACCGGGATTCGAACCCGAGTCTTCGGCTCGAAAGGCCGAAATGATTGGCCGGACTACACCATCGGAGCAATAATAATAAAAGAATTTTAAAATGGGCCCAATGGGGTTCGAACCCATGGCCTTCCGGTTATGAGCCGGACGCTCTACCTGGCTAAGCTATGGGCCCAAAAGCGCCATCGACAGGGCTCGAACCTGTGACCAATCGGTTAACAGCCGAACGCTCTACCTACTGAGCTACGATGGCATAAGATAACCCAATTCTTAACCAAATAAACACCCATGTTTAAAATTACAAGACTTCAAACAGTAATAAATATTATATTTAAATTAGTATTTAAAGCTTTTGGTATAATTAGGAGTGTCAGTTAATATGACAACATCTATAATTAAGTTAGTAGAAACTATTATATAACTTTAACTATTTATAAATAAAAATACTGATTCAAATGAATTCCGATACATTAAATATAATAAATAAAGCTAATAATTTAACTTTAAAAAAACATGGAGATACGATTAGCCTTGAAAGAGCAATTTTTTTGTCTTGGTGGTGTGATAAAGGGGATTGTGCTTTTTGTTATATGAGTACTCAAAAAAATAAAATTAAAGATCCTACAAAGGCCAGAAGAAGAACTCAAAATATTTACGCTGAAGCAGAAATGTGTAAAAGACTAAATTGGAATATTGAATTCTTATCTGGAGGTTATAAATCATTTACCACTCCAGAAATAAAAGAAATAGCTACTAATATTCAAAATATTATGGGAGAAGGAGTTTGGCTAAATACAGGAATTACAGATGAATTAGAAGAATATGGTAATGAAATTAAAGGAATAACAGGTGCAGTTGAAGTAGCTAATCCAAAATTACATGATAAAATATGCCCCTCTAAAAGTTTAGACGATATTTCAAACATGCTCCAAAAAGCTGATGATTTAGGGTTTAAAAAAGCTATTACTGTAATTTTAGGATTAGGAGAAACTTTAGAAGATGTTGATTATTTAATAGATTACATTAAAGACAATAAAATAAATCGTGTGATTTTTTACTCTTTAAATCCTCATCCAGAAACTGTTTATGCTGAAAGTTGTCAACCACCTTCAATGTATTATGCTGAAGTAGTAGCTAGAATTAGATTAACTTTTCCAGATATTGAGATAATTTGTGGAACTTGGATTGATAATTTAGCTAATATCGGAATTTTAATTTTAAGTGGAGCTAATGGGATTACTAAATTTCCACTTTTTAAAATGTTTGGAACCAAATATGGTAAAAGAGTAGAAGAAGAAATATTAGCTACAAATAGAAAAATAAAAGGAACTTTTACAGATAAATCCATGTTAGGTCCTGAAAAAAGTGAAATAAACCCAGAATATGATAAATTTATTAAAAGATACGTAAAAGAATCTTTAAAAAACAAATATTAAGAATTTGCAGCTATTTCGAATTTGGATCCTACCACAAAAC
>CAYPCR010000021.1:7825-36509 GCA_964409285.1 uncultured Methanobrevibacter sp.
ACTAAAATAAAATACCACAAAACACTAAAATAAAATACCACAAAACACTAAAATAAAATACCACAAAACACTAAAATACATATAAAAAAGGGAAGGAATTATGAAAAATAATTATCTAAATAGAGTTATTGACAATACTCTTAAAGAAACATTAGATATGAGTGGAGCGGTACTTATAGAAGGACCTAAATGGTGTGGTAAAACCACCACTGCAATGATGCAATCAAATAGCGTATTAAAATTACAGAATCCTGATGTAAGAGACAAATATATCGAAATGGCAGAAATACAACCCTCTTTATTATTACGTGGCGAAACACCTCGATTAATAGATGAGTGGCAAACTATTCCTATTTTATGGGATTCTGTACGTAATTGTGTAGATGAAATAAATAAAGATGGATTATATATTTTAACAGGTTCTACTTCAGTAAATGAAGAAAATATTATGCATTCTAGAACTGGACGAATTACTAGGCTATTAATGAAACCTATGAGCCTATTTGAAAGTAAAGAATCTACTGGAGAAATTTCTTTTTATGATTTATTTAACATACCCAATATGGATATAAATGGAGTTGAATCAAAATTAACATTAGAACAATTAATTTTTGCCACATGCCGTGGAGGATGGCCAGATAGCTTAAATAAAAAAACCGACAAAGCTCAACTAGCTGTTGCATACTCCTATGTTGAAAACATCTGTAAAAGTGATGCTTCAAAAATTGATGGTATAAAAAGAAATCCTCTTAAAGTAAAAACAATACTAAAATCCTATTCCAGAAATATTTCCACCCTTGCAAGTGAAAAAACAATATTCAATGATGTGAATTCCAATTTTAAAGCTATAAGTCAACCTACATATCATAGCTATGTTGATGCTTTGACACGATTATTTGTAATAGATAATGTGCCTGGTTGGAGTCCTAATATAAGATCATCAACAGCAATTAGGTCAGGAATGAAAAAAGAATTTGTTGATCCATCAATTGCTGTAGCTGCGTTAGGTTTAAATCCTAAAAGTTTATTATTTGATTTAAAAACATTTGGATTTATATTTGAAAATTTATGTATGAGAGATTTAAGTGTTTATACAAATGCCATAGGAGGGCAGCTATCTTATTATCATGACCGTTATGGATTAGAATCTGATTGTGTTTTACACTTAAGAGATGGTAGATATTGTTTAATAGAATTCAAATTAGGTAAAAGTGGAATTGATAACGGAGCTCAAAATTTAATTAAACTAAATAATATTATAAAAGATAAAATTAAAGAAAATAACTTAAATATAAAAGAGCCTGAATTTCTAGCTGTAATTACTGGAGGCCAATTTGCATATACTAGAAAAGATGGAGTTAAAGTTATTCCAATAGCTACTTTAAGAGAATAGCTAGAGAGGAATCTTTAAACTATTAGATTTTATAGTAAAAGTATCTGTTTTAATAGTATATTGTAAACTAGAAGCACCTATTATAAAAGGGTTTTCTAATTTAACTTCCACACCATAATCGGTTTTTATATCTTCCACTGAAGGAACAGGAAGTTTGAAAGTAGTTTCCACTTTGCTATAAGGTTCAATTTCTCCAAAATCATGGACATGAAATTGAGCTAATCCTTCAACATCTTTTAATACAAATTCACTATTATTTTGAACAATCCATTTAATTTCAATTTCTTTCTTGTCACCAATAGAGGATGGTCCATGTTGTGAAAATTTTATTTTAGATTTTGGCATCTAATCACCTCAACTTACTATTCATTATTCTATTATAAAAACATTTATAGAAATAATTCTCATAAATTAGGAAAATTTAAATTAATTCAAATTATCTGTTAAAATTATCATGTTCAATGAAAAGTTTATTAATTAATCTTCATAAATAAATAACATAATATAATTTTATAAATTCGGAGGAATTACTATTAGTGTCAAGATGAAATGTGGGCTTGAAATCCACGTACAATTAGAAACTGAATCTAAATTATTTTGTGATTGTCCAACAAATTACAAAGAGGCTCCAGCAAACACAAATATTTGTCCAGTTTGTTTAAATCAACCTGGAGCTAAACCACATCCAACTAATGAAAAAGCTTTAGAAAACGCTTTAATGATAGCTTTAATGCTTAACTGTAAAATTGATAAAGGTTTTACTTATTTCATGAGAAAACATTATGATTATCCTGATTTGCCTTCTGGATATCAAAGAACTTCTGTTCCAATTGGATTTGAAGGAGAATTAAATGGAATAAGAATAAGAGAAAT
This sequence comes from uncultured Methanobrevibacter sp., assembly GCA_964409285.1. Lineage (GTDB taxonomy): Archaea > Methanobacteriota > Methanobacteria > Methanobacteriales > Methanobacteriaceae > Methanocatella. The sequence goes on from CAYPCR010000021.1 coordinate 10,092, forward strand.
CCACGTTGAAGAAGATCCAGGTCAATACAAACCAGACAGAGGTATTGTAAACTTTAACCGTTCTGGAATTCCTTTAGTTGAAATTGTAACAGAACCTGATATACAATCTCCTGAAGAAGCAAGAGCATTTTTAAATGAATTAATTCGTGTTCTCCAATACAGTGGAGGAGCTCGTGGTGAAGGTACAATGAGAGCAGACGTTAACATTTCTATTGAAGGAGGAAACAGGGTAGAAATGAAAAATGTAAACTCTATTAAAGGAGCTTATAAAGCTTTAAAATTCGAATTGGTAAGACAAAAAAATCTCATGAAAAGAGGAGCTGAAATTAAACAGGAAACTCGTGCATACTTAGAATCTCAAATGATTACTGTGGGAATGAGATTAAAAGAAGATGCTGATGATTATAGATTTATTCCTGATCCTGATCTTCCACCAATGGAATTAACCCAAGAACAAATTGACAAAGTTCTCGAAACCATGCCTGAAGCTCCACATAACAAAGTAAAAAGATTTGTTGAAGAATATGATATTGATGAAGAAACTGCTAAAGTGTTAACCTCCGAACTAGATTTAGCTCTTTGTTATGAAGAAGTAGCTAAACAAGTAGATTCTAAATTCGCAGCTAAATGGATGAGAGACGAACTTAAACGGGTTTTATCTTATAATAAACTCAGCTATGACGAAAGTGGAATCGATGCTGAAAGTTTAGTTGAATTCTTAAATCTTTTATTAAACAAAGAAATCACTACCAAAGCTGGTCAAAGAGTAATTGAAAATATGCCTAATAATAAGAAATCCCCAAAAGAAATAGCTGAAGAAATGGGATTAATAGGTGTTGTTAAAGAAGATGCAGTTCTTGAAGCTGTTAAAACTGCTATTGAAGAAAATCCTCAAGCAGTGGAAGATTATAATAATGGTCAAAAAGCTTCTCTTAACTTCCTTGTTGGACAGGTTATGAGATTAACCCGTGGAAAAGCAGACCCTGGCGAAACTGTGAAAATGTTAAAAGAAGAAATTGAAAATTAGGAGGCATTTAATGGCTAAAAAGAAATCTTATGTTAAAGATTATATGACTAAAAACGTTATTAGTGTTACTCCTCAAACTCCAACTGAAGATGTTATCCGTATAATGAAAGAAAGTGGACATAACAGTTATCCTGTAGTTGATGATGATAAAATATTAGTTGGAATGGTAACTTCATTTGATATTCTATTAAAAGATTGGGCAGATGAAGTTGAAGATTTAATGAGCACTGATTTAGTAGTAGCTAATGAAGATCTATCAATAAATGATGCTTCTCGTGTAATGTTTAGACGTGGAATTTCAAGAATGCCTGTTATTAATACTGATGGAAAATTAGTTGGAATTATTACTAATACTGATATGGTTCGTTCTCATATTGAACGTTCTACTCCTAATAAAGTAGATTACTTTAAAAGTACAATGGAACAGTTATATGGAGTTAAAGCTCAATTGAAACATATGTTAGTTGACACTGATAAATTAAGGCCTACTCAAGATAGGGTTTATGCTGATGAACTTGAAGGAAGAATGTACGAACTAAAAAGAGGATTAGCTGAACCTGCAATTGTTGTTAAAACTGGAGACAGATGGATTCTTGTGGATGGACATCATAGATCTGTAGCTGCTAAGAAACTTGGTTATGAACAAATTGATTCCTATGTAATCGATTTAGGAGAAGATATTCATTTAGGAATGGAAAAAACTGCCGATAAAGCCGGAATTAAAACCTTTGAAGATATTGAAATTATAGATGATGACCAACATCCATTGATAGCCCTTACTCAAAGTATTAAAGATCAACATCTTAACAAAGAGGATTAAAAATGAAAGATGAAATTATTAGAGAAGTTTATGAAGTTTTAGAAACTAGAAGAGATGATCCAATTGATTCTTATACCTCAAAGCTAATGACAGACACTGATAAAAAAGCAGAAGACAAAATTTTAGAAAAAATAGCTGAAGAAGCTGGAGAGGTTATAATAGCTAGTAAAAATGAAGAAAATCTTGTTTATGAATCTGTGGATTTGATGTTTTTCACTTTACTTAATTGCGTTTATCATGGAATTTCTGTAGATGAGCTTTTTGAAGAGTTTGAAAGAAGAAGGAAATAGTTTATAATACATACTCCATGTTATACATTCCTCTTTCAAATTTTCCTATTTTTACTGATTTTTTATTAAATTCTTTAAAACCTATTTTTTCATACAATTTTTTAGCTTTTGTATTTCTAAAATCTGCATCTAATGTTACCCGACTAAAATCTCTTTTTTTAGCCTCTTCAATAACCAGATTTAAAACTTCACTTCCAACTCCTTTTCCTCTACATTTATCTGAAATTGCAAGCATGCCTATATGTAAATCATTCTCATTTACATCAGACAATACAAAATGGTCTAAAATATCAATTAATAGTAATTTAAAAGAAGTAACTCCTAAAAGTGAGTGAATAAAAGAAGGTTTCTCATGAATATAGAAATAAATAATTCCAATGATTTCATCATTTTCCAATATGACCTTGAAGTAAGGAGATTTTTCCTTTAAAATCATTTTAGAAATATCCTTGATAGCTCCTTTTTTATTTTTATAGAACATGTCAAAGGTTCTAAAATCTACATCATAAACTAATTGAGCCACTTCACCCATGTCATGAATTTCTGGATTAAATGTTTCAAAATTCATTATTTCCCATTAACGATTGTAAGTGCAAAAACAGCTGCTCCAAATCCATTATCTATATTTACAACAGCAATTCCTGGAGCACAGGATTGAAGCATAGCATTTAAAGCAACTTCCCCATTTTGACCTACACCATAACCGATAGAAGTAGGAACAGCTATTACTGGAACATCAACTAAACCTGCAACAACAGTTGGCAATGCTCCTTCCATTCCAGCACAAACTATAATTGAACTTACACCTTCTTCAACCATATGAGCTATTTGTGGAAAGAGTCTATGAATTCCAGCCACTCCAATATCATAAGATGTAATAGCTTCACAGTCCCCCTGTTGAATAATGACTTTAGCTTCCTCAGCCACTCCAATATCCGAAGTACCTGCTGTTATAATGCCAATTTTAGCTTTAGGTTTAATATCTTTGAGTTTACTTTTAATAACTAAAATATTTCCTCGTCTATTGTAATCCAAAATGTATCCTTTTTCAACTAAATAATGTAAATCATCTTCTAATTTTAAAAATCTATCATTGGATAATCTTGTTATAATTAAATCATCATCATTATTTTTAAAATAGCTATTGATAATAGCTAATAAATCATCATAAGTTTTTCCTTCCCCATAGACTGCCTCTGGAAAACCTGCTCTTGAACTTCGAGATTTGTCAAATTTTGCAACATTATCTAACTCCAAGATTTTATCAGCTTTTATTTTTCGTTCACACTCATCTAAAGTGATTTTACCTTCTTTAAAATCTTTTAAAATTTTCCTCATAATATCATAAATTATTTATTAAAGTATATAATAAATTTATGGTAATGGAAAAAATACTTGTTGAAGGAATAGTTCAAGGAGTAGGATTTAGACCTTATGTTTATAGATTAGCTAATGAAATGAACATAAAAGGTTATGTAAGAAACCTTGGAAATATTGTAGAAATTATTATTGATTCTAATTTTGAAGAATTTAAAGAACGTTTAGTTAATGAATTACCTCCAATAGCTAATATAAATAGTTTAAATACTATAAAAATTCCTGATGAAGATTTCGATAGTTTTGAGATAATTGAAAGTGAAAATACATCTAGTGGAAACTCAACAATACCTCCAGATGTAGCTATTTGTGATAAATGCTTAAAAGAAATCAGAGATTCAAACAATCGAAGATATAAATATCCTTTTAATGCCTGTACTGACTGCGGGCCAAGATTTACAGTAATTGAAAATGTGCCATATGATCGTATTAATACCTCCATGGATGAATTTCCTCTTTGTGAAGAATGTTTAGAAGAATATGAACAGCCTTTAAATAGACGTTATCATGGAGAAGCTATTTGTTGTGAAACTTGTGGGCCTGAGATGAGTATTTATACAAAATCTAAAAAAATAGATACATCAAATCCAATTAAAAAAGCTGCAGATGAATTGGAAAATGGTAAAATAATAGCTATTAAAGGGATTGGAGGAACTCATCTAGTTGTTGATGCTTACAATGATAATGCCATTAAAAAACTTAGAAAAAGACTTAATAGGCCAAATCAAGCATTTGCAGTTATGAGTAGAGACTTGAAGTCTGTTGAAAAATATGCTCAAATTAGCCAGTATGAAAAAGACACTTTAATTTCACGACAACGCCCTATTGTAATATTAAAAAAGAATGACAATTATGAATTTCCAGAATCATTAGCTCCAGGCCTTCATAATATTGGAGTAATGCTACCTTATTCTCCAATGCATTATTTATTATTTGATGAAAGTAATATCGACACTTATATAATGACCTCAGCCAATATTCCAGGAGAACCAATGATAATAACCAATAAGGACATTATTAACTTAGAAATAGCTGATTATAGCTTAGTGCATAATAGAAAAATACTAAATCGTTGTGATGATTCTGTTGTAAGATTTAGAAACAATGAGCTCTCCTTTATTAGACGTTCCAGAGGTTACACACCAACACCATATAAAATATCCTCTGATTACAATATAAATGACTTAGATGTTCTTGCATTAGGTCCAGAATTAGATGTTACCTTTTCAATAGCAACTAAAAATTTGATTTATCCTTCACAACATGTTGGAAATACCAATAAAGTAAAAACCTTGAATTTCTTAAAAAATGCCATAAGTCATCTAGAAAATATTTTAAAAGTCAATAATTATGATATTGTCGTGAGCGACTTACACCCTAATTTTTTTACAACAAAACTAGCTAAAGAAATTGCAAATGAAAATAACAGTCAATATCTAGCTGTTCAACATCATCATGCACATGCAGTAAGTTTACTTAATGATAATAATTGTAGTGAAGCTATTATAATAGCTAGTGATGGAGTGGGATATGGTCAAGACGGTACAAGCTGGGGAGGAGAAATCTTATATAGTGATGTGGAAAATTATAAGAGATTAGCTAGTTTAGAACCTCATTTAATGCCTGGAGGAGATCAAGCTACTAAATACCCAGCAAGAATGTTAACCTCTATTCTATCTACCCAATATGATAATGAAGAATTAGAAAATATTCTAATTAATAACTATTCTCATTTCTTTAAATATGGAACAAATGAAATAAAAATGGTTTTAAAACAAATCCAAAATAATTTTAATACTGGAATTACAACCAGTACTGGAAGAGTTTTGGATTCTATTTCTGTAGCTTTAGATATATGTGGAGAAAGAACCTATGAAGGAGAATGCTCTATGAAATTAGAAAGCGCTGCTTATGGAGCTACTGAAAAACTTGAAATTCCATTTGTTATTGAAAACAATCAACTTAACACTTCATTAATTGTTAAAGAAGCTGTTAAACATTATCTTAATGGAGAAAGTAAAAAAGAAATAGCTGCAGCTAGTCAAAAAGCTATTGGTGAAGGTTTGGCACAATTAGCTATTGAAAATTCTTCAAATGTAGATACTATTGGAGCTACTGGAGGAGTATTTTATAATGAAGCCATTAGTAAATATGTAAAAGACTATATTGAAAATAATGATTACCGTTTTATTCAACATAAAAATAGCTGTGCTGGAGATGGTTCAGTTTCTGTAGGACAAGCTATCCTTGGAAAACTTCAATAATTGTTCATTTTATTTTGTTTAAACATTTTGATAAACTATATATTAATAGAAAAAATAAAATAAATTTAAAGAAACGATAGGTGTTTGTGATGGAAGTTATAAGCCACCTCGATGAAGATGTAATAATTTTAGAAGATTATGACAAAACTAACTTGTATGTCCCTAGTGAAAAAAAGAAAACACCTTCAAAAATAGAAAATAAACAATTGATTGATTGTTTTGAAGGGAAAGCTACAGTAGTAGAGTGTATTGAAGATGAAAACGAATTTTTAATCAAAACAGCTGGAGAAACAATAAAAAAAATATCCAGAATATATGTGGATGATGAATTCATTGGACGTTACCTTGGAGACATCCTTCCATCCTTTAAAAGTTTTTTATACCATTATCTAAACCGAACTAAAATAACTAAAGAAAAACAAGAATTTAATGTATATTGCTATAAAGGAACTAAATTAATATTTGTATTTGATGTTGCGATGGCTTATGAAAATGAACAAATTGTCATAGTTTCAAGAGCAATAGACATTGTAAAAGACAATGATTATAGAAATTCTTCCATTACAAAAATTTCCATTATACAGGATGATAAATTTGTTAAGTTAAATGATGCATTTAAAGCCTATTTAAATAGAAAAGGATTTGATAGCGATAACTTTAAATTAGAATATTTAAAAGAAAATGCCCTTATTTTAGACAATTCGACACATCAAGAATTAACATTAGCTGAAATATTTAAAAAAACAATCGACGTTAAATCTGACAATATTATTGATTTTTCTTTTAAAGTAGATGATTTTAAAGACACATTATATGGTATAAGTAAACGTGTAACCTATAATCATAGAGCAGCTATTGAATTTAGTATAATCTCAGGATATAATCTTATGGACAGTCAGGAATTGCTCCTTGATTTTGAAGAAAAAATTCATACGTTCAATCAGAAAAACAAAACAACATTTTTTGCAGTATACGATAATATAAATACCAAATTTTTCTGGTCTGAAGAAGTTTATGACCTTTTAAAAATACATCCAACTGTTGGAGACGATAGAAAAAATATTATGAAGGATTTTGTTTTAAGTTCTGATCTTCATCTTATCAATGAAGCACATGCAAAAATTTCATATAGAAATCCTGAAGTTGAATATAACTACAGAATCCTTCTTGATGGACGTCTTAAACATATTAATTGTACTGCCTTTGCTATTTATGAAACAAAAAGAAAATATCCTGATAGAATTTTATACACTTTAAAGGATATTACTGAGGAATACAAATTTAACAAAAACCTTTCATTATTAGAAGAAAATCTAAATATGGTTCAGGAAATGACTAAATCAGCTATCTATTATAAAAACTATGAAAATGAATATACCTGGACTCCAGAAATTTATAATATTTTAGAATGTGACGATATTGATTCAACTGAAAATATTGATTTATTAGATGAATTTGTTATCTACGAAGATCAGGAAAAATTAAAAGAAGAAAAAGCTAAATTAACTCCTGAAAATCCTGAAATAAGATTTGAAATAATGATTCGGACTAAAAAATTAAATTTAAAATATCTTGAAATAAACGAAAGAAGAGAATATGATGAACTTGGAGAAGAAGTGTCTAAAGTTATTTCATGCCATGATATTACAGACAAAAAAGAAATGGAAGAGGAAAACCTTAAGATATTAAATGCATTTAATGATGTAGGAGCACATTTAAAAACAGCTATTTTTCTAAGAGATAGAAATAACGATTATATTTTCAGTGAAGTATTTTCCGATATTGTTGGAATGGAAACTAAAAATTGGTTTAAAGGAAAACGTTGTGAATTTGTTAAGAATATAAAAAATAGGGAAGAATATATAAAATTTAGTAAAAAATTTGAAAAAAACGAAATAGATGAAATTGATATAATTTTAGAATATTATTATGGAGGAGATTCAAACAATATTAAAAATATCCAATATTACATGCATAGATCTAAAATGGGAAATGTTGCAGGTTATGTTTCAGATATAACAGAAATAATATCAAATGAAAAACAATTAAAAATTACAAATAATGAAAAAGATATTTTAATTAAAGAAATTCATCACAGAGTAAAAAACAATCTTCAAATAATGAGTAGTTTAATAAATCTTGAAGAAAGATTTTATAAAGATGATCCAGCTAGGATAATATCTTCAACAAAACAAAGAATAAATTCAATGTCATTAATACATGAAATGACATATAAATCTAAAAATCTAGAAACTGTGAATCTTAAAGATTACTTTGAAAAATTTGATAAAACAATCTTTGGTAACCATATTACAGAAACACTAATCTTTGAAAACGATATTGATGAAAATATTTATCTTCCATTAAATATTGTTACCCCACTTATATTAATTATAAATGAATTAAGTTCTAATTCTATGAAATATGCATTTAATTTAGAAGACGACTCTTTAAATATTATTAAAAAAACTATTAAAGAAGAAGATGGTTATTGTATTATTGAATTCCAGGATAATGGAGAAGGAATAGAAGAAGATTTTGATATGAACAATACATCTGGATTAGGATGGCAAATTATATTATCTCTAGTTAGTCAAATAGATGGTGAACTAGAACAAATTAAAGATAAATCTGCACACTTTAAACTAAAGTTTAAGATGCCTGAAATTTAAAAAAAATAAAAAAATAGATTTAATATCTATTTTTCAATGTTCTTTCAAGTATATACTCCGCTCTATTTTTAAGATTGTCATACAATCTTATTTGATTTTTAAGTTCCTCAATAGCTTCTAGTTGACCATTATCAATTCTTTTTTCAATATCTAAAAGTTTAGACCATTCATCGCCAGAAGGGAGCTGAGGTGTTGAAAACATGTCCTCATTGATTTTAACATCAAAATTATTTTTATTAATTGTAATGTTAATATTAACCTCATGAGGTAAATCATAATATTTACGTGGTCTTCCCCTCATAATTTTTTTATATGAAGATGTTAAAATCCCAATTTCTTCCATAGCTCTTAAATGAGCAATTATAGCTTTTTGACCAATGTTTAATTCATTAGATATTTCACTAACAAACATTGGTTCTTCTCTAAGAAGATTTATAATATCCCTACGTGTTTTACAACCCATTACATCAAATACTGCATCCATATCTATATCACTATTGTCGGAATCAATATTTCCAGTAACATTCACTCCTTTTTTTGGTTTTGAAAAATTATTAACTGGTTTACTAGACGCTTTTTTATTTTCGTTAACATCTTTCATAATATATACTATTATATCGAAACCTTTATATAACCTTTGGTTACTATAATATAGTAAGAGAAAGATAACTTTTTGTTACTTTAATATTTGGTTGAAAAAACTCCTAAAATATAGCCGTTGTTTTTGAACCATTTTCCTATATGTCCATAAATTTCCTAAAATCCAAATATTTAAAACAAAAAGAATGAAATTCTCGTGCAACGGCTATTAATAGAGTTTTAAATAATATTTACGATTTTATAAAAACCTTTGTAGGTGAATAAATGGCTAATGATAAAAAAGAAGAAGAACAAGTTGATGAAACTAAAGAACTTCAAGATGAAGAAGAACAACAACCTACTTTAGAAGAAGTTCTTGAAGATTTATCTTCAAAAGAAGATGAAATTAAGCAACTAAAAGAAGATCTTCAAATTCAAGAAGAAAAAACTAATGAATACATATCATACAGCCAAAGACTTCAAGCAGATTTTGATAATTTCAAAAAAGTCAATGAAAAACAAAATAAAGAAATTATCAAATATGCAAATGAAAATCTAATTTCCAATATATTAGATAGCTATGAAGACTTAGGAAGAGCATTAGATAATTCTAATACATTCGAAGAATTAAAAGAAGGAGTTGAATTAATTAACAATAAATTAAAAGATACTCTCAAAAAAGAAGGATTAGAAGAAATCCCTGCAGAAGGTGAAAAATTTGATCCTTTCAAACATGAAGCTCTTATGGTTGAAAAAAATGAAGAAATCGATAATGGATTCATTATAGAAGAATTAATGAAAGGATACACCCTTAAAGATAAAGTTATTAAATATTCAAAAGTTAAAGTTTGTAAAAAATAAAATTTATTCGGTGATAATATGGCAGATAAAAAAGAAAAAATAATCGGAATTGACTTAGGTACTAGTAATTCAGCAGCTTCTGTTCTTGTAGGAGGAAAACCAACTGTAATACCTTCAGCTGAAGGTGCAAGCCAATATGGTAAAGCATTTCCAAGCTATGTAGCATTTACTGATGATGGTCAAATGTTAGTTGGTGAACCAGCAAGAAGACAAGCTGTTACTAACCCAGAAAACACAATTAGTGCAATTAAAAGAAGTATGGGAACAGACCATAAGGTAAAAGTAAACGGAAAAGAATATTCACCACAAGAAATTTCTGCTTTTATTTTACAAAAAATTAAAAAAGATGCTGAAGCATTTTTAGGTGAACCAATTGAAAAAGCAGTAATTACTGTTCCAGCTTACTTTGATGATAACCAAAGAACAGCTACAAAAGATGCAGGTACTATTGCAGGACTTGATGTTGTAAGACTTGTAAATGAACCAACCGCAGCTAGTTTAGCATATGGTATAGACAAACAAGAAGATGATGACATTAATATTATGGTTTATGATTTAGGTGGAGGTACCTTAGATGTAACCATTATGGAATTCGGAGGAGGAGTATTTGAAGTAAAATCTACCAGCGGGGATACTCAACTTGGTGGAACAGATATGGATAACGTTATCTTAAAATACTTAGCTGATGAATTCGAAAAAGAAAACGGAATTAATCTTATGGATGATGATCAAGCAGTCCAAAGATTAAGAGAAGCAGCAGAAAAAGCTAAAATTGAATTATCTACCACTTTAACTACCGAAGTAAACCTTCCTTTCATTACTATGGGTAAAGATGGATCTCCAAAAAATTTAATTATAACACTTACTAGAGCTAAATTAGAAGAATTAGTTGACGATATTGTTAAAAAGTCAGGTAAACCAATGCAACAAGCTTTAGATGATGCAAAAATGAGTAAAAGTGAAATTGATAAAATTATTCTTGTTGGTGGACCTACTAGAATGCCAATTGTCCAAGAATATGTTGAAAAATTCATTGGTAAACCAATTGAACGTGGAATTGACCCAATGGAATGTGTATCAATAGGAGCATCTATTCAAGGTGGAGTATTAGCTGGAGAAATTAAAGATTTAGTTCTTTTAGATGTAACTCCATTATCATTAGGTATTGAAACATTAGGTGGAGTATCAACAACTTTAATTGATAGGAACACAACCATTCCTACCAAAAAAAGTCAAATATTCTCTACAGCTGCTGATAATCAACCATCTGTAGATATTCATGTATTACAAGGTGAAAGGCCAATGGCTGCAGATAACACAACTCTTGGAAGATTCCAATTAGTAGGAATTCCACCTGCACCAAGAGGAGTTCCACAAATTGAAGTAACTTTTGATATTGATGCAAATGGTATTATTAATGTATCTGCACAAGATAAAGGAACTGGAAAAGAACAAGCAATTACAATTACTTCTTCAACCAAATTGTCTGATGAAGAAATCGAACAGAAAGTTAAAGAAGCAGAAATGAATGCTGAAGCAGATAAAATAAAACAAGAAGAAATTGAAGTTAGAAACAATGCAGACTCAATGATTTACACAGCTGAAAAAACTACTGAAGAATTAAAAGATCAAATTGATGACAGTGAAAAAGAAAATATTGACAAACTTGTTGGAGAACTTAGGGAACTTATAGCTGGCGATGATATTGCTGCCATTAAAGAAAAAACTGAAGAGTTAACTAAAGTTGTTCAAGAAATTGGAGCTAAAATATATCAACAAGCAGAAGCAGCTGGACAAGCTGCAGGTCAAGATCCTAATGCTGGATTTAACCAAGCTCCTAACGACGATGACAACGACAATGATGACACAATTGATGCAGACTATAAAGTAAAAGATGATTAAATTCATCTTTTTAAATTTTTAGATTTGTGTTTTTTATTTTATTTAAGTAAATTCATAGGCAATCAGAATCAATAAATATGACTAACATTAAATAAAATATAAAAACATATCTATTTTATTAAAATTACTATTTTTAAGGTGACTAAATGGCAGACAAGCGAGATTATTATGAAGTCCTTGGAGTGGATAAAAACGCTGACGAAAAGGAAATCAAGAAAGCATATCGTAAACTAGCTATGAAATACCACCCCGATGTTAGTGATGACGAAGGTGCATCTGAAAAATTCAAAGAAATCAGCGAAGCTTATGCTGTCTTATCAGATGACGAAAAACGTCAAAGATATGATCAATTTGGTCATGCAGGTATGGATGGATTTACCGCTGAAGACTTCTATCAAAATGTAAACTTTGAAGACATATTCCAAGGTTTCGGATTTGATATTGGAAATATTTTTGATATGTTTGGATTTGGAGGAGGTAGTGGTCGTAGCAGATATGGTGGAAATAATCAACCTGTAGTACAAAAAGGTTCTGATATATATACAGAAATTGCAATTTCTTTAGAAGAAGCTTTTACTGGTGCTGAAAAAGAAATTAAAATAAGACAAGAACAATTATGTCCTACTTGTAATGGATCTAAATCAAAACCAGGTAGTGAACCTGAAATTTGTAAAACTTGTAATGGAACAGGACAAGTAAAACAAGTCAGCAATACTATTTTAGGTCAAATGATGAATGTAAGGCCTTGTCGGGATTGTGGAGGAACTGGAAAGATAATTACAGATCCTTGTGAAGATTGTCATGGAAAAGGAAAAGTCCGTGAAAGTAAAACTTTAACTATTGATATACCTGCTGGTGTAGATGAAGGAGATAGATTAAGAGTAGCTAATGAAGGTAATGCAGGAGATGAACCTGGGCTTGAAGGAGATTTAATAGCTACTATACATGTTAAAGATAATAAGAACTTTGAGAGAGATGGTAGAAATCTCTATTACACCAAACACATTAGTTTCCCACAGGCTACATTAGGTGATGAAGTAGCTATACCTACTATTGAAGGAAAATCAATAGAATTTGAAATTCCTGCAGGAACTCAAAGTGATACAGTATTTAAACTTAGAGGTCAAGGAATGCCTTCTTTAAGAGGAGGCAGTAGAGGAAATATGTATGTTACAGCTAACGTAGTAATTCCTCAAAAATTAAACGCTAAACAAAAAGAACTTTTAGAAGAATTCGCTAAAATAAGTGGAGACGAAATTAAACAAGTAGAAAAAGGATTCTTCAGTAAAGTTAAAGATGCAATCAAATAAATTAGCTATTTATTAGCTAATTTAACTCTCTTTTTATAAAAAATTAAATGAGGTTTTTATAAAAACCTCAAAAAACACATTTATTCTCTTTTATTTCTTCTTAATCCGAATGGAACAGATAATAACATTAATAATAACATAACAATAGGATTTCCAGTTTTTTCCATGTTGGTTGCTGTTTTATTAATATTTGAAGTAGTAGCTGCACTAGCTATATTAGATGCTGATGTACTGTAATTACTTGAAATAGTTGTATTTTTATCACTAGGAGTTGGAGTAGGTGTAGGAGTTGGAGTAGGAGCAACAGGTTCATTATTTGCAATAATTCCACCGATAGCTGCATTATTTACACTTGCATCACCATATAATTTTTCAGCAATTAAATAATTATAAGTGACATTTGCATTATCTGTGCCTTTTTTACTGTCTACTGTGTATGTACCTGTAGTTTCAATATTGTTTTCTTTAATGATAGCATTTTGATTATTGTTGTATAATAAAATTCCTACATTATCAGAACCAAACATTGAATCTCCACCAGTTGGAGTACCTAACTTATCTCCATTAGCAGTTATATTATTTCCAATTATACTGATATTTGAAGTGGAAGTTGCAATACCAGTAGTATAATTACCAATAGCTTTTATTTCATTATTGAGAATATTTTCATTAGTTCCAAGTAATTCCATACCATATGCTGAATTTGCAATAGCTATAACATTATTATCAATATAATCAGCATTAACTTCAGAATTCCATGCTGAAGAGTATATACCATAAGCTACATCATTAGCTACAGCTTTAATATCATTTCCATTTACAATACCACTAAACGGATTATTTAATGATAAAGCATTAGCATAATAGCCATTACAATTTGCATTAATATTGTTATTTGTAATGGTAGTGTTTTCACCTGAAATAGCTGCTCCATAAGTGAAATTAAGACCATTTACAGTTATATTGTTGCCAGCAATGTTTGTGTTATTAGAATCAATTTTAACACCATAAATTGAATCATAAGATCCATTTTGATTGTTAGCATTTACAGTAACACCATTTTCAGTGAAATTAATGTTATCCCCATTTGAAATGATAACACCAGCATTATCAATTGAATAAGGTCTTGATGGAATATTTGCATTTATTTTATTATTATTTACATTAACATTTTCAATGTTTTTAAGATAAATACCTCTGTTTGCAAAACCGAAGCTATCATATCCTCCAGTTGAATTTCCAATACCATTACCATCTACATTAATGTTATTGTTAGATAATGTTAAATTGTCAGTTGAAGCAGCAATACCAGTACTATAATTACCTTTTACAGTTATGTCATTTCCAGTAGCTATTTCAGTAGTTCCCATTAACTCCATTCCAAAAGGAGAGTTGGCATCTGCATTAATTACATTATTAGTATAATTAGCTTCCACAGCACTATCCCATGCTGAAGAATAAATACCATAAGCTGAATTATCAGCTGTTACATCAATATTGTTATTTTTAACTTCACCAACAAAAGGATTATCAATAGATAACCCATTGACATAGTTATTAGAAGTTGCTTTAATATTATTATCTTCAACAGTTATATTTTCACCAGTTACATATGCACCGTAAGCGTAATTAAGACCATTTACAGTTACATTGTTACCAGCTATATTTGAATTGTCTGCATCAAATTCTATACCATAAATTGAATCATAAGAACCGTTTTGATTGTTAGCATTTACAGTAACATCATTAGCTAATAAATTAATATTATCCCCATTTGAAACTATAATAGCTGCAGCATCAATTGAATAAGGTCTTGATGGTATAGTTGCATTTATTTTATTGTTATTTATGTTAGCATTTTCAACATTCAAAAGATAAATAGCTCTATTTGCATATTTAAACATGTCATAAGAAGTACTATTCCCATAACCTGAACCAATTACAGTTATATTGTTGTTGTTTAATGTTAAACCATTTACATTAGATGCAATACCAGTACTATAATTACCTTTTACAGTTATGTCATTTCCAGTAGCTATTTCTTTATTACCCATTAATTCCATACCAAATCCTGCAAATGAATCAACAACAATATTATTGTTAATGTAACTTGCAGTTACATTAGATTCCCAGTTAGAAGAATAGATACCATAAGAAACCCCATCTGAAGTGGTTTTTATATAATTATTTTCTATATCTGCAATAATATTACCATTTAATGCAATAGATTCAGCGAAATTAGGTGCATCTAAAGTTTCAATTTTATTATTTGTAATTTGTAAATTATCAATATTGTTTAAATATAATCCATATACGTAATTATTGTTTCCAGTAGTTGATATGTTGTTGTTATCTATAATTACATCAGCAGCCTCTGAAACTACAATATTATATACAGAATCATAATAACCAGCCCCATTTCCATTAACAGCTATTTCATTTTCCTGAATTGAAATATTACTTCCTTTATTTACAACAATTGCTCCATTTAAAGCTGAAGAACTAGCAGGAACAGTAGCTATAATTTTATTTAAGTTAATTTTTAAGTTTTCAACATCAACAGCATTAATAGCAACATTATTTGTAATAATATTGTTATTGACTATTGTAGTATTAATAGCATTGTTTATAGAAATAGTTTGGTTTTGTATTGTAAAACCATCAATAATTACATTATTGGCATTATTAACAGTTAAACCAATATTAATTAAGTTTGCATTAGTTCCATTTAAATATATTTGACGATCAACAGAAATAGTATCTATACCAAGATTACTAAAATCACCTTCAAATGTTAAATTGTTTGCAGTGACATTGGATCTTAATGCTCCAGTATCATCAAAATAATCTTTAAATGTAGTATTATTTACAATGGATTGTTTATTATCACTAGCTACAACATTCTGAACATTATCAGTTGAATCTATAGACACATCTGAAATATCAGAATTAGTAATATCCTTTACATCGCCATTAGCAGCTACTGATCCTGCAGAAAGAACAAGACAGCAGATAATCGCTAAAGCGATTAAAATCTTTTGCATTTTAATATTAACATCTCCATATACTTCGATAGTCAATAAATTTTGAAAAATATGCATATACATTTGACTATCATTTATTATTATGATGATATTTTACTTTTAAATGTTTCGTACGAACAAAAATAAAAAAAGAAAAAGAGAGAATATTGAAATTCTCTAAGCTGTTACGGTTATTGTTTTTGATACGTATAATCCGTTGTTTGGATCTTTAGCAGTTACAATATACTTACCAGCAATTAAATTAATTGGTAATTTAGCTACTCCATCATCACCAGTTGGTAAAGTGTAGAGTTTACCAATAATGTTAAATTCTACATCAACACCAACACATGGTTTACCTTGAGCATCTACCACTTTAACATCATAAGTTTCTGATGAACCGTATTTTTTAGTTAAATCATTACAAATAAGAGTAGGAAGCACTTTAATACTGTTGGAATACATTAAACCATCAACAGGATTAATAGCTGTAATAATATATTTTCCAGGGTTTAAGTTAATCGGTAATGTAGCTACACCTTCATCATCTGTTTCAATGCTGTATAATTTACCGATAATATTAAATGTTACATTTTTATTAGCTAAAGGATTACCTTGAGCATCTAAGAAAGTAGCTGAGTATTGTGTTCCATTTCTGTAATATTTGACTATATCTTTACCTGCAATAGAACTTAAAACTGTAATATTATTAGAAAACATTTCACCGTTTAAGGAATTAGTAGAGGTAATAATATACACTCCTGGATTTAAATTAATAGGTAAAGTAGCTATACCTTTTTCATTACTTTTAACTGTGTAAATTTTACCAATAATGTTGAAAGTCACCTCAGTATTTTTTAATGGATTTCCATTACCATCAACAATACATGCTTCAAATTGAGTTCCATTTTTGTAATATTTAACAATGTTTTTTCCTGTGACAGTATTTAAAACAGTAACAGTTGCAGAGGAAGATGAGCCATAATAAATTGAAGTACCATTAAAAATAGCTGTACAGTCATAGGTACCCTGAATCAAATTGATAGGTAGTGAGAATTTTCCTTTAGAATCTGTAGTAAACTCATAAGTTTTTCCAATAATTTTTATTCCAACTTTTTGATTAGCTATTGGATTACCTTTTAAATCTGTTAGAGTTGCTTCAAATTGAGTTCCATTTTTATAATATAATTGAATATCATTAACGATGATTTGTGTTTGAACTTTATCTGTAAATGTTATTTTAGAACTGCTAGATGCATTATTATAATTAGTAGAACTATCAATTTTAACTGTGTAATCCATACTACTACCAGATATTGTAGCTGGTATTGTGTAAATTAATTTAGCTACTCCATTTTCATCAGTTATTGCCTTACCCATATATATGGAGCCTCTATAAAATTCAACAGTTGTACCATTTAAAACATTCCCATTTTTATCTTTAACTGTTGCTTCAAGTGCCACTGCAGTTCCTTTTTTACCTTCACAATCATTTAAAGTAATAACAATATCTGATTTGATAACTGTTAAAATTCCATTAACTTCAGTAGTTTTATAAGATTCTCTTTCAAATACTGCACCAATTGTATATTGACCAACTATATAAGATGAATTTAATTTTAAAGTTAATGAAGCTATTCCATTTGAAGTTTGGCTAAATCCTACCAATTTACCATTTAAATAGAAATATACAGTAGTTTGATTATCACCAGAAATTCCAGAATTAGCTATTAATGTTAGAGTACCTAAATATTCAACAGATTTATCTTCTACAGTTGGGTTTGAAAACTCTTTTCCATAATTATTTTTAACTGTATTACCTTCACTAGCTACAACAGAATCATTTGCAGCTGTATCTTCGCCTTTTAAATAATTGTTGGTTACTGTGTTTGATGTTGTATCAGTTAAATTAACTGCATAACCTTTAGTTGAAACAATATAATTGTCATCAATTAAATTGTTACTGGAAGATGCTTTTAAGATAATACCATCATTTCCAACACCTAATGAATCCCAATGACTAGTTTCTTCAACAGGTTTTGAAGCAGAACCTTCAACAGAAATATTATTTTTAATAATAGTATTATTGTTAGATCCATAAGCTCCAATACCATATGCATAGATTCCTTTTGCTGTTATGTTGTTGTTTGACAATGTATTTAAGTCACCATCAAATATTTCAATACCGTAATTAACTTCAGAGCTTAAATTAATATTATTTGAGTCAACAACAGAATTTGAAGCTAATTCTAAAGTAATACCATAAGCTACTTTATTTGCATTGACTGTGATATTATTATTAGTTAAATTATTGTTTAAAGAATGATATCCTGTTATTAAACCTGTACCCATATTATATCCAGTAATATTGATATTATTACCTTCAAATTTATTATATTGTGAATATTCATCAGATCCAGTTCCAGTTTGAGCTCCTATAACCCCCATACCATAAATATAATTATCTTTACCATATACAGAAACATTATTGTTTATGAAATTATTATTGTTACAATCAAAATAAGCATCTATACCTACTAAAGAATTAGTAGCTGTAGTTCCATTAATTTGAGCATTTTCTGTTTCCAATTTAGAGGTAACAGTTACTTTATTATTTGTAATATTATTGTTACTTGCACTGATTAATAAAATACCATAGGTTCTATAAATTTCAGCTACAGAATGGATACCATCAAGACATTTAGTAGCTTCCCATCCATGAATTTGACCAGTACCATTTGTAGTTATTATATTGTTAGAAATTTCAGCATTTTCTAAACCATAACCAAGTACTGTATAGGTTAAATAATCTCCACTAGAAGATAATTTATTATCTTCAATAAAAGCTGTATTTACATTACATAGATATACAGCATAAGCAGCACTATCATCATAAACAAAAATTGTGTTGTTTCTAATCATTATATTTTTAATATTTTCAGCATAAATTCCCCATGGATTTGCAAAAGTAGATGCAGTATTATTAATAGTTAAATTTTCAATCCATACACTATCTGAAGTAACAATAATTTTAGAGTTTTTAAAAATTGGATTTTGACCAATTATTTTAATGGAATTTGAAATAATAGGTTGAATATTTTCAAAAGTTCCAACAAAACTTAAAATATCTCCATCAACCACGTCTTCGTTAATTAAATTACCATTTTCATCGAAAAATGAATGATAATTGTCCGGAGTAACGATATAAGTATTTCCATTAAATTCAAAGGTTGGATCTGGTGTTACTTCTCCATTAGGAGTTAATATTTTTGAAGAACCGACTTTGTTATTAGCTATTGTATAAGTTGATTTATCAGCATCTGCAGCATTGATTGCGTATTCATTAGAAGTTGAAATTATATTATCTGTAATTGTAATATTTGATGGATATTTAGAAGAAGTAGATTTAACAAGTAATATTCCGACTCCTGTTACAGCTGATATATTATTATTTTTAACAGTTAAATTGGAATATTTACCTGCTTGATAAACTCCACCCCCACTATCTGTTGAAATATTATTATCTAAAATTTGAATATTATCCCCATTAGCTTGAATACCATAACCTTTACCTGAAATATTCACATTATTATTTGAAACAGAAGAACCTGAAGAAACATAAATACCAGCATTAGATATTAAAGAATTTGAAATATTGTTATTTGCAACAATAGTATTAGTTCCACCTACAATTGCATACTCTCCCCCAATAACTGCTCCAGTTCCAAAATCTTTACCAGTTAAATTAATAATCTTATTGTTAGTAACATTTGAAGATGAACCAACGGAAATTCCCCTGTAAGTTCCAATTACAGTATTAGAATCAGCTTTATTATTAGAACCCATTAACTGGATTCCATAACACCATGAAGTAGGTAATGCAATTGCACATTTTACAGTATTATTATATACTATATTGTAATTACACTCACCACCAATAAATGCTCCACTGCCATAAGTGGAGAAGTAAATACCATTAGCATCATCACATTCAACATAGTTATTAGCTATGTAATTGTAATTAGCTCCTCCCATAACAAAAGGAGAAGTTGATTTAGTTGATCCTTCATACTGAAGGCCTCCTGATTTTAAAAAATTATTAGTAATATTATTATAGGTAGAACCTGGATTAACAGCTATTGCAAAAGAAGAAATACCTTTTGTATTTATGTTATTATTAGCAATATTACAATTAGAAGCTCCATCAACAAAGATTCCAATTACACCATCCTTATTATTTATAATTTTTAGATTACTTAAAAAACTTCCAGAGCCAGAACTTGAAATGGTGATAGTCCCATTATTAATAATGACATTGTCACCAATTACATTTAATTGTTTAGAAATAACAAAATTAACATCATTAAAAGTTCCAGTTAATTTAATTGTATCTCCATCGTTTATTCCACTAGAAGACAAAATATTCCCATTACTATCAAAATAGCTATTATAATTAGAAGATGAAATTGAATATTCATTAGCTATTGAATTTATATCATTAGAATCTGAATAATCATTAACTTCTGAATAACTATTATTTGAATAAATAGAAATATCTGAAGTTTGCATAATTTCATTATCATTAGTAACATTATCAGAAGCGCTAACAGCACTTAAAGAAATTACTAATAGAAATAATAAAATTAATGAATATTTAATATTTTTCTTCATTAAATCACACACTTAACAATTTAATTTTAATTTTAAAAATTATTTTATTAAAATTAAAAAATACATTATTAATTTATGTTAAAGAAAATATTTAAAAATTACGAAAAAAAGAAAATGAGGAAATTAATCCTCTTTTTTATGTTTACCATAACCAGCTGAAAAGATTAATATTAAAGCAATGACAGCTATTATGAAAAATGCTGGCATAGATGATTCAGCTGAAGGTGCGGATTTTGAAGTAGAACTTTTAGATATTTCATAAGAACTACCTGCATCTTCACCACTTTCTGATGAACTACTTGAACTACTATCAGCACTTGCAGCAGAACTTGAGGAACTTCCGGTTATAGGTTCACTTCCAGTGGTTCCTACAGTTGCACCTGCACTTCCTTGTCCTGATTTAGATGAAGTACCATTAGCTAATACTTCATTAGCTGCATCTTGAGTATTAGATGAACTTTCACCAGAATTTTGGTTATTTTCTGAATTAGAATCATCTTTTGTGTCTGTATCATAATCAATAGTATTTAATGTAGCTTGATAAAATACCTCTTTATATTGTTGTTTTTTCTCAGCAGATAAAGTAGATACTTGTAATACCCAATTGTTAAAATTAATATTCTTACAAGTGTGGTGACAACATGCTACACCATATTGTACTGCATATTCAATCATTTGATTAGCTAATTGTTCTATTTTAGAAGAACTAATATCAGCAAGTCCTTGATTATACATATACATCATCCATGCTGCATTAGATTGCCATGCAGCTGCTGATCCAACATTATTTACATTGGAAGACATGTACATTACACTATCAGCTAACATATCACCCATAGATGAATCTAATTTTGATCCAGAAATAACTAGATTACCATATAAGTTTTGTACTGAGGTAGCCCATCCATTCATTCCAGCTGTAGTTTTTCCATAAGCATCTAAATATTTAGGATTTGTTATAACAGAACGAATTTCAAAGTTAATTTCCTCAATATAAGTCCTTACTTGATAAATATTCTTATTTCTAATATCTACAAATGCTGTATCTGGATTTGCTCCAAATTGAAGAGCTGCATTATAAAGACCGCCGAACCAATCATAATAATCATCACTATCAAATAATCTCCAAGTACTATCAAAATTTTGAGTAATAAGATCAGTATTACTTAAAAGATATTTAAAAGTCTCTTTATTTTGGTTGATAACCACTTTACCATTTTCATCAAGAGTCCATGCATAGGATACCCTATTCATATAGATATCTGCAAGTTCCTTATTTACAGTTTCAATATCCCAATCAGCTGTATTAGGTATTAAAGTACTCATTCCTGTTCCTTCTAAAACATTACCTGGAAGACCAAATAACCTATCTAAAGTTGGATTTTCTGCATAATGCTTTTTAACATAGTTATCAGTTGTACTTTCATTCATACCATTAGCTAAATAAGTAGCTGTTACCATCCATTTAATCCAATCAGCATTACTGGTAACCATACTAGCATAAACATCTATTCTTGGTCTATTTACAATACTACCATTTGATAAAGTTACTTTTAAATCTTCTAAAGGAAGAATTTGAACACCAATAACAGTTCCGGTTTCACTCCAAATTGGTTTACAACCAAGTAAATATAAAAACTCTGAAATTCCAATACCATCAGTACGTAAAATCTCAGTACCCCATAAAATTAAAGCTAAAAGTTCTGGCCATTCACCATGTTCTTCATAATAATCAACTAAAAGAATATCAATTATTCTAACAGCTGAATCATAAGATGCTTTAGATGGGATTTTGGTTGTATCAGTTGCATATCCATTGTATCCTGTTGGAATTGAATTTCCATAAGCCGGATCTGCAAATAAACCTGATTTTAGATAACCTCCATTTAAAACTGTAAATAATGCATTCCATTCATTATTAGCCCTAATATTAGCTATTACTTCAGCTATATATAATGTATTATTATAAAGTTCTGAGTTTGTTGAATAATTTAACCTTTTAGCTACTGTATCAGGACTGGTTCCATTTGCTATTAATTCTACAATAATATAAAATGTATATTTAGCATTAGCTGCCTCAAGAATATATTTATCATTTCCTCTAATATCATCATAATAGTTTAAATTTGATAAAGAAGGATAAAGATATGCAATAATATTATTGTATATGTTAGTTTGAGATGAAACAATGGTTACAGTTTCTTCAATTAGTTCTTCTCCAGTTAATACTTTACCAATAGTATGTAAACCTAATGCATTAAAGTCATTTTCAAGTTCATCAAGATAATTATGTAATTCAGCTATCCAATCGTCAAATGACTCTCCATCTTTTTGAGCACCAAAACCTAAGATAGCTGCTAATTCAATAATTTGTTCTTTATATGATTCTGCATTTTGAGTAACATTAAGTTTGACAGCATTTTTATACCCATCAATAGCTTGAGATAATAAAGTATAATTACCATACAATGATGATGATACTATAGCTGGTGTCATATGGGTTATCATTAAAGCACCTAATCTATCCCTAGCTACCATAGCTTCACCTGGATTAGATACAATATAAAGATATATAGATGGATTTAAGTTTAATTCAAAAGTCCAATCTCCCTCTTGTACACCAATTTGATGTCCTGGTAAAAACTCTAAAGTTCCGTGAGTACCCATATATATAATAGCATCAGTTTGATATGTTTTGTCTAACCATTCATAAAAGGCTACATATTGTTGATGTGGAGGTAATGTAGTATCATGGTAATTAGCTACTTCTTCCCATCCTCTACTTGGTTGGAAAGTGACTAACACATTACCAAATTGAATACCTGGAATAACAATGTAAGTATTGTTATAAACCATAATATTTCCTAAGCCATCTCCCCAATAATCCACTAACTCTTTCATTAGATTTGAATTAATGCCTGATGTTAAATTATAGAATTGATCTAAGGATATCAATTGACCATTAGCCATTAAAGAATCAAAATATTTTTCAACATACTGATTCAATAGTCCTTGAGCCCATGTTCCCTTATTTCCACATTCCACAATAAGATCTGTTAATTCTGATAAGGCAATGAAATTATCAGAAGTCATTCCTACATCATAACCTTGAAGATATAAATTATATAACAAATCATAAGTACTTTGGAATACATCTAAATAAGAAGCTCCAATTTCTGCCTTTCCTGGAGGATAATTATAAAGTACAATTGAAATTTTTTTATCAGAATTATTTTTATCTTTAAGATTAGCCCATCCAAGTGTCATTTTAGCTAATTTTTCAATACCTGATTGAATAACATGAGTATTTCCTTTTTCATCTAAATAGGATACAACAACTGCACCAAATACTCCTTCAAAACTTGGAATTGTAACTGCATAAGTCCACTCCATTTGAGGACCTAAATCACTTTCATATCCACTTTTAGAAATATCATAGACTGCTTTTAAAATAGTTGAATCTAACTCTGATAAGTTATTAGTAGCATTATTCTTCGCATAATCAAGAGACCAGCTGTATAATGAATTTACTGAAGAAATACCTATTGTTGATGCTTGAGATACTTCTAAAAGTAATGAAGACATAGCTGGGGAAGTTCCACTTTGATATAAATTAAATGAAGGTCTTCCTTGAGATTCATATGTTCTAATTAATGAATCAACAACATCTCCTCCAGCATAATAACTTACAACAATAATAAATGATTTGTCATAATTTTTATTTTGTTTATACCAAGCTTCAAATTCTTTAACCATTGCAGTCGGATTAAAGTTTGCCTTTTTCCATTCTGCATATTGAGTAGTCATCCAATTTAAACTACCAATTCCATCATTATTATAACCAGGATTAGCTAAAATCCATGAATTAATAGTTTTTTGATTTGGACATATTGTAATAGTTCCAAAATCTGGATGATAGATACCTGCTTCTGAAGCTAAAAGCGGAGTTTTAGTTGGATCTAATGTTGGGTTAGAATATTGTGTTGGATTTATTAAATATTCAATATACGCTAAAAGATTTATCATATTAGTTTTCAACACTGAAACTTCAGGAATATCCTCTGCTTGGAAATAAGAACCTATATAAGTGTTTTCTAATGTATTATAAGTATTATTAGCTGAACTTGAACCTACAAAATGTAGATTTAACTTATTTATTAAAGCATCTGAATAAGACCCAAATGTATAAGCTATCATATAATTTTCATATGCTGGTGATTCTTTAACCACATCTATATTAAAAGTATATGTTGAACTATCTGCATACATATCAAGTTGTATGAAATTAGCATGTTCAAATAACCATTCTTTTGTATTATCATAATTTGTAGTAGAAACATAACAGATTCTTCTAGAAAGATTCATTAAAGTGTCTATTTTTTCTTTATGATCAGTATATGAAACAAAGAACAATATATCTGGATAAAATATATGATTAATTGTGACAGGACTATTTGATAATGTAACTTTCTGAGTATATGGTTCATAAGTACTATATGAAATTTTTACATTGTAAGTTCCGGTTCCTAAATTAGAAAATGAAATTGAGCCAGATTTATCTGTTTGTCCTGTATATAATATTTTTGAATTTGAACTATCATATATTGTTACATTAGCTCCTGGAAGGATTACTCCATTTTCATACCATGTCTCTGTAAAAGAATCATAAGAATCTTTCACATTAACTTGAATTGTATTTTTATCATTTATGGAATTAACATTATTATTATCATTTAAACTAACTAAATTGGGTGAATATTGGTTTAAATTATTACTTTCTAGTTGGATATTTGAATTATCAGAAATTAAATTATTATCAGTAGCTGTTTGATTTGCATCAGCAGCACAGACAGAAGATAGTGATAATAATGAAATAATAGTGATAATTAAAATAAAATATGCTTTCTTTGGATTTTTAATATTTTCACCTCCTTTTAATTTATTTCAAGAAGTATAGAATATAAATCAAAGGGAAAAAATATTTTCACCATAATTCTATGTAACATACTTTATACAAACACTTATATAAAGTTTGCTAAATTTTAATAAAAATAAAGAAAACTTGATAAAGTAGTTATGAAAAAGGGACAAAATATAAACAAAATAATAAAAATTATAGCCTGTTAAGAGTAACCCACCTTCTGTTTAACAGCATTCATCTTAGCGAACTACCTTGCCTAGAACAGTTCATTATCGGCATTTTTGTTCTTGCATCCTATGGAATAGCCGTTTCACCAAATCTTTAAATATTCTCAAAAAATATCATCGTCATATATTTAAAGCTGTCTCGTTTCTGCTCCATTGTCATACTTCTCAGCATACGTTTTTCAACGCCATAGTCTGTAATGATGGGCGGAGTTTCCTTAGTTTAATAAAAAACCAGCAGCTGTCTTTAACTTGCTATAATTATAAAAAAGTAGCAGGGCCTAGATTTGAACTAGGGATCTCGGGGTTATGAGCCCCGCGGGATCACCAGACTACCCCACCCTGCTATTAAATAAAATAAATAAAGTTGTATGACCAACACTATAATATTAGCTTCAACTATTATATAAATATAACTATTAAAAGAGATTGTAAATTTTTATAGGGTTTTTTGTTTTCCGAATTTGTGTGTCCAGA
>CAYPCR010000022.1:0-34729 GCA_964409285.1 uncultured Methanobrevibacter sp.
GGATAATATTAATCCTAATAGAAGAATTAAGGATTATTTGAAGATAAAAAAATCGGTTGATTATAGTACTTTAGAAAGATTCTTTAATCGAATGCCCACAGACATGTTTGAAAGAATTATGGAGATTATAATTGATGAAGAAAATATACAACCAACAAATCCCCGTAGAAAGCATATTTCTTGTAATAAAACTTAAATTAAGCGAAGTAAATAAAAGTAAATCAGTAAGATTAAGAAATAAAAAACTAAACAAGTATATAACTTATACGGAACTATTCAACTAACAACCACTGATTTCAACAAGCTCAATAAAAAAACTATTTATATATTATAATATTCAATTATATTATTATATGAATATTTTAAATAGTTTAAGGAATCATTCGACTAAATTATTTATTTTAATTTTAATTATTTTCTCTATAATAAGAATATATATGGAGGAATGTCTTCCAATTTGGATATTTCTTAATTCACAATATGATAATTTATTAATGATTAATTATTCAAATTTAGGTTATCATTTTTCACATTGGGATTATTTAAGTTTAGTTAAACCTATGTCTTATCCAATCTTCTTGTTTTTTGTTAAGATAACTACTTTGCCTTACACTTTTTGGTTAGGTATGTTATGGGTTATTGCAGCTTTATTAACTATATATACTCTTTATAAGTTTAAAATTAAAAATAAAATCTTTCTTTGTTTAATATTTCTATTTATATTATTCCTACCAATCGGTTTCCATATACGTAGTTTTAGAATTTATAGAAATGTAATACAACCCCAATTTGCTATTATATTTTTATCTTCACTGTTTATTTTTATTGTTTCTTTATTTTATAAAAATTCATCCAAACAAAGAATTTTTTGGGGAATAATTGTAGGATTAGTATTTAGTTTTAATTTTTATATTAAAGAAGATGGAATGGCTCTTATGCCTATTTTTTTAATAGCTATTTTAATTCCTATTATTTATAATTTATATAAAAATAAATCAGTATCCATTTTAGCTATTGGTTTGATTCCAATTTTGATTTTTGGACTTTCTACTGTAGGTTATATGGAAATTAATAACCATTATTTTGGAGTAAGTGATATTAATACAAGAAGTGATGGAGAATTTGGTGAATTTTGGAATAATTTGCTTTTAATTGAAGATCCTAATAAAAATGTAACGATTTGGGTGCCACTTTCAACTGTAGAAAAAGCTTGGAATGCTTCACCAACGTTAAATTCACATCCTGAAGTCATCGATTCTTTAAAAACATCGCCATGGGCTAATGGTAACATTTCACAAAATCCTATTCAGGGCGATCTTGTTAATTGGGCTTTAAGAAAATCTTTTAACGATGTGGGATTGTATAATAATGAAAAAGATTTTTCAATATTTATCTCTAAAGTTAATGGAGAATTAGAAGAGGCATTTGATAATGGCACTCTTCAGAAAGTAGATAAATTATTCTTTACCTCATCAATTACAGGTAAAAATTTTACAGAAATAATAGATTTAAAACCTTTTATTAAAGTAGGTTTAGAGAACAATTTATTTTATAAATCAATTAACCTAGATTTAAATGATTTAAACCTGTCAGAGGTATCTTCTACTTATTATTATGTTGATAATTTGCCGGATAGACATTTGCCTTATAATATAACTAATGAGAATGTGGTTATGGGTGCACAGAGCATTATTTCCTTTTATAAAGTCATCTCCTTTGTTATTGTAGCTTTATCAACTATTGGATTTATAGGTGGATTAGT
The DNA here is from genome assembly GCA_964409285.1 of uncultured Methanobrevibacter sp. Lineage (GTDB taxonomy): Archaea > Methanobacteriota > Methanobacteria > Methanobacteriales > Methanobacteriaceae > Methanocatella. Next base: position 1,763 of record CAYPCR010000022.1, read on the forward strand.
AGCTATTATAAAAACAAAATTTAAAAACAAGCCTCTTAACATTATAATGGGCTTTGAAATTTTGGTTTTAGGAACTTTTAGCGTTCAAATTTTTGCTGTAGCTTGGTTTACGTCATGGATGACAGAGAATATAGCTATAAGGATGCTTAATTATACTTATCCTTCTCAAGGATTCTTTGCAATTTTTGAAGTTTTAGCTATTGTAACATTGTATATGTTAATAAAAAATAGAAAAGCTATTTTTTCAAATAGCTAAGACTCTTTTTAACAGATTCTTTATCATTTACCTCAATAGTGTAAATTAAGAATTAAAAGCACAGGAACATATTCCAATCAAAGGAAAATGTAAAAAGGATTTTACAGGAAAAGCCGAAAAACATTTCAAAAAGAAATTACATAACCAACGAACTAATTGAAAAGCATATTTAACATAATAAAACATTAAATCAGTGAAGTAAATAAAGTAGATTAGTAAGATTAAGAAATAAAGAAACCGGGCTCAAAACACTAGTATATAACATATACAGGACTATTCAACTAACAGCCCCATGATTTTAACAGAGCTCTCAAAAAGAATAGCCATATATACAAGTTTAAACTAAAATTAATTATTTATTATTTTAGGTTATGTTAATATGATTCCAAAAGTTATGATTATACTAGGAAGTGGTTCTGATATTAAAATAGCTGAAAAAGCTACAAATATGTTAGAAAAGTTAGAAATCCCTTATAGTTTAAAAATAGCTTCGGCCCATAGGACACATGATTTAGTAAGAGAACTTGTTCAACAAGGTACTCATGCTGGTATAGATGTATTTATTGGAATTGCAGGTCTTGCAGCTCATTTACCTGGGGTAATTGCAGCTTATACTTCAAAACCTGTAATTGGAGTTCCCGTTGCTGTAGATTTGGATGGTTTAGATTCTCTTTATTCAGAAGTTCAAATGCCATACCCATCTCCAGTAGCTACTGTAGGTATAAATCGAGGTGATAATGCAGCCATTCTTGCCGCACAAATTATCGCTCTTACAAGTCCTGAAATAGCCGAAAATATTTCTAAACTAAGAGATGAGTACAAACAAAAAGTTATTAATTCTAATGAAGAAATTGTTCAAAAAATGGAAGGAAAATATATTGAAAATGATTTTTTAAGAATAAAGAATCTTAAAATTGAAAGTGAACCTTTACAAGAATTTGAAGAGTTTAATTATGATAGTACTGTAGCTATTTTAGCAAGTAGCTATTCTGATATTGTTATCGCTAAAAAAGTAGCGGTCGTATTAGATAGATTAAGAATAAGTCATGATATGGAAGTTATTTGTCCTATTAGACAGCCTAAAAAATTTAGCCAGTATGTAAGAGGAATGGAGAATACCCAAATATTCATAGGAATAAGTTCTAAATCTGCTGTGGTTACAGGAGCTCTAACAGGTCTTACTGAAAAACCTGTTATTGGAGTGCCTTGTAAAGATGAAATTGGTATTGATTCTCTTTTAACCATGGTCAATATGCCTCCAGGAGTCCCTGTCGCAACAGTTGGAATAAATAATGGTAGAAATGCAGGTATTCTTGCAGCTCAAATATTAGCTATTAACAATACAACTGTAAAAGATAATTTAGAAAGAGTTAGAAACAAAAAAATTAATTTATAGTGATATCTATGGTTATTGAAATTAATGATGAAATAGACCCTAAATATGAAGCATGTGAAATTTTAAGACAATATCCAAGAGATACAGTTATTTTAAACAATGTTAAAGGATTTGATATGCCCATTATTTCAGGAATTTGTAATACAAGAGAGAAAATAGCTGATTCTATAAATTGTGAAGTTTCTGAAATTACTGAAAAAATTATCGAATGTAGTGATAACCCATCTAAGGTAACCAAATTTACTGATTTTTCAAATTATAACACTATAGAAGCTGATTTAGATAAAATTCCTATTTTAACACATTATAAAAGAGATGGAGGGGCTTATATTACTGCAGGTGTGGTATTTGCTCGTGACCCTAAAACAGGAGTTCAAAATGCCTCCATACATAGAATGATGGTTTTAGACAACAAAAGATTAGCTATTAGAATCGTTCCAAGAAATCTTTATACTTATTATCAAAATGCTCAAAGTGAAGGAAAAGATTTAGAAATTGCAATAGCTATCGGAATGGATCCTGCATTACTTTTAGCAAGTACAACTTCCATTCCTATTGACTATAATGAAATGGATGTAGCTAATGCTTTTAAAAATTCCGATTTAACTTTAATTAAAACAGAAAATGGTCTTGAAGTACCTCAAGCAGATATTATTCTTGAAGGAACAATATCCGTTACTGAAACCACACCAGAAGGCCCTTTTGTTGATTTAACGGACACTTATGATATTATTAGAGATCAGCCTATAATAAAATTATCTCAAATGCATATTACTAAAGATAATCCAAAATATCACGCTATAATTCCTGCAGGTTTTGAACATAAATTATTACAAGGCCTACCACAAGAACCAAGAATATTTAAAGCTGTTAAAAATGCAGTTCCTACTGTACAGACCGTTGTTCTTACTGAAGGAGGTTGTTGCTGGTTGCATGCAGCCATTTCCATTAAAAAACAAACCGAAGGTGATGGTAAAAATGCAATAATGGCAGCTTTATCTGCTCACCCTTCTCTTAAACACGCTGTGATAGTGGATACAGATATAGATGTATTTGATCCTGAAGATATTGAATATGCAGTAGCTACTCGAGTTAAAGCTGATAGAGACATTATGATTGTTTCTAATGTAAGAGGTTCATCTCTTGATCCAGTAGCTGAGGCTGATGGAACCACAACAAAATTAGGAATAGATGCCACTAAATCCTTTAAAAATATTGAAAAATTTGAAAGAGTTAGTTTTCAAGAATGATTAAATGTTTCCTAAATAAACATATTTCATTCCAAACTCTTCAGCTATTTCTTTTGCTTTGAATAAAGTTTCTCTTTCAGTAGGAGTTATTTCATTCATTTTATAATATGGAAAAGCTCTTGAAAAATGAAGTGGTACTTCTCTAGATAATTCATTAACGATAAATTCAACCAAATTTCTTATTTCTTCTGTTGAATCATTTTTTCCATTTATTAGTAAATTAGTAATTTCCAAATGTTTTCCTGCAGAATAAATTTTTTTAAGATTATCTAAAACAACATCTAAATGAGCTTTACAAATATTTTTATAGAAATCTTCACTAAAAGCTTTTAAATCAATGTTAAAAGCATCTACAAATGTTAAAATTTCTTCTATTGATTGTTGACTCATATATCCATTACTTACATAAATTATTTTAAGATCTTTTTTACGAGCTATTAAAGAAACATCATGATTGAAAGGAAGATGTATAGTAGGTTCATTATAGGTCCAAGATATTGATTCACAACCTGAATTAATAGCATTTTCCACAATAGTTTCTGGCTCCATTTTAATAGCTCTTGAAAATTCATTGTATTCATGTGAAATCATATAGTTCTGACAGTGCAAACAGCCCATATTACATCCAAAACCACCTAAAGAATAAGTTAAAGTTCCAGGTAAAAATCTAGCTAAAGGTTTTTTTTCAATTGGATCCACATTAACAGAAGAAATTAGACCATAATTACAATCAATCAGTTCTCCACCTATATTCTTATATTGTTTACAGACTCCATAGCTATTATTTTTAATTTTACAATAATTAGCACATATCTCACACATTACCTTATTATTCTTAGAACTTTTTTTATATCTCATTTTCATCACCCTTAAAATGATTAAAACCTTTATTCATTAATAGTTTCCTATCTCCATTACTTAAAACAATTTCAATTGTATTATCATTAGAAACTTCACCAATAACTTTAAAGTCTAATATTTTTTTTAAATCTTTGTATTTGGATTTTGGAAAGGTAAATAAAAGCTCAAAATCTTCACCAAAATACAATATTAAGTCAAGAGGGTCTAAATTTAGTTTAGAGGCTTCTTGCCTAAATTCCTTATCTATAGCTAATTTATCTTCATAGATTGTAAAACCGTTTTTTAAATTGTATATCTCATACAATTCACTTGCTAATCCATCAGTTATATCTGTAATAGCCGTTGCTCCATTATTTTTCAAAATTTGCCCTTCATGGAGTTTAGCTTTTGGAGAGTGATAAGTTCCTTTATAAAAATCTAATGCCTGTTTTCCTAAATCTCCTGTAACAGCTATTAAATCATTGCAATTATATGTATTTTTCATTATAGCTTTATCTGTTAGGCCTAAAGCAGTTCCAGAAATTATAATTTCAGAGGCCTCATTAGTATCTCCCCCTATTAAAGGAATATTATAATATTCACAGGCTTTTAAAACACCTTGAAATATTTCTTTAAAGTCTTTAAAAAATAAATCTTGGGGAAGAGCTATTGATAAAAGAAATCCTATAGGCTCAGCTCCCATTGCTGCAATATCACTAACATTAACAGTCACAGCTTTAAATCCCATTTCAAAATAATTCATGAAGTCTGGAAAGTGATGAGATTGAATAAGCATGTCTGTGGTGGATATCAAATCAAGATTGTTGTTTAAACTTGTAATTGCACAATCGTCTGGAGTTATTGTATTACAATTATCCATCATGTATTTTACAAGTTTTTTTTCGCCTATATCCTTAACTTTTAAACTCATAATTTTAATTTAATTAAAATAAGTAATAAATTATTCAGTTATAAAAAAGTTATAAAAAAATAAAAAAGAGGGTTGGTAAAATTAAGCTGTTACTGTAATTTGAGTTATGATAGAGGTTTCTGCATAATAAGCATCATCCTCTGGAATAAAAGCACCCATATAATAATTTCCAGCATTGGCTGTCATTCTTATAGATGCTACACCTGAACTATCGGTGTAAATATACCAACCTTGTTGTGGTTCAAATTCTGAATTATAATAATATAAAATAGTTTTCATTCCAGCTACAGGCTGACCAGTAGCTGAATTAGTTACTTTATATTGTAATGTTCCTCCACTTTTAATAGAAGTGGTTATAAATGCTATCTTAGCATCTGCTTTACTAACTGTAATTTTATTAGAATACATTAAACCATTGTAAGATGTGGTTATAGTATAAGTTCCTGGAAGTAAATTAATAGGTAATGAAGCAGTACCATTTTCATCTGCAGTTATTGTATAGACTTTACCAATGATGTTGAAAACAACTGTTGCTTTTGGAACTGGATTACCTTGTTTATCTAATATTCTACAAGTATATTTTCCACCAGACAGATATTTTATTGTAGTGTCATTTCCATCAATAAAGGATAAAACTGTGATGTTATTTGAATACATTAAGCCATTAATTGGATTGGTAACTGTAATAATATATTTTCCTGGGTTTAAATTAATAGGTAATGTAGCGGTACCATTTTCATCAGTTTCGAGACTATAAATTTTACCAATAATGTTGAAAGTTACATTCTCATTAGCTAAAGGATTACCTTGAGCATCTAAGAAAGTAGCTGAATATTGTGTATCATTTTTATAATATTTTACAATATTATTACCATAAATATTGCTTAACACACTAATATTATTGGAATGCATTAAACCATCGACAGGGTTTATAACAGTGACAACATATTCTCCCGGGATTAAATTAATAGGCAATATTGCAGTACCATTTTCATCAGTTTCGAGACTATAAACTTTACCAATAATGTTGAAAGTTACATTCTCATTAGCTAAAGGATTACCTTTAGCATCTAGACAATTAACAATATATTGAGTACCATTTTTATAATATTTAACAATATTATTACCAGAAATGGTGCTTAATACTGTAACATTATAGAAACTAGTTTGGTTAGTAACAGGGTTTACAACAGTTACGACGTATTTCCCTGGGTTTAAATTAATAGCTAATGTTACACTACTGTTTTCATCAGTTTCTATTCCATATGTTTTTCCAATAATGCTTACATTAACAAGAGTTCCTTCGGGTAAAGGATTACCATTGTTATCTAATAAAATAGCATAAAATTGAGTACCATTTTTATAATATTTTACAACATCCTCTGAAATAATTGTACTATTAATCTCTACATTCATTGTAGCTTCAGATGATAAATAAATATCATTTCCACCGAAAATAGCATCAATAGTATAATTTCCAGGAGTAAAAGTATGTATTATATTTGCTATACCATTTTCATCAGTTAAATTTTTACCAAGGATTTCATTACCTGAGTAAAATGTAATATTTTCTCCAGCAATGGCAGTTCCATTATCCTCAACTAATTTTACAGAATATTGTTGATTATCTTGATAATAGGAACTAGTATTTTCTGCTATAATTTCAGTAGCACTTAAATCTGTTGATTGAACACCAAAATCATCATATGTATTATCTACTGTCATTACAGAATCATCAATTTGTAAATCATTATTATCAAAATTTTCATTAGTTGCTATATCTTGTGCACTTACAGTAGAAATAGAAATAGCAGCTAAAAATATTAATAATATTAAAAAAATTTTATTTGACTTCATAATTTCGACCATTATAAAATTCTAATGTAATGTAATTTTTACAATATATAATATTTAAAGGTTATCAAAAACTCTATCCTTAATTATTTCAAATATTCTAGAATCACTTCCTAAAGGGTCTGTAAATATTATTTCTCCATCAAAATCAACTTTTTCTGTATCATGGTCATGATGGTGATGATGTTCATGATGATGATCTTCTGCTTCATCAATTTCTTCAACTTCAATTCCTAAAATTTTTGGAATGTCTCTTTTTGTGTGAAGACCATGAGCTATAAAAACAGGTACAACAATCAATTTTTCTAAATCGTTTTCAGAAGTTAATTTATTGATTGCTTGGGGAATATTAGGCTCTCTAATTTCCATAAATGCATAATCAACAATGGCATCAGGATATTCATCCTTAAACATTTCAACATAAGATTCTATAACTTCTTTTCCTTGAGGTAAACGACTACCATGACTAAGAAGTAAAATTCCAGTTTTAGTGTTATTAAATTCTGTCATAAAAATCACAATTATATTTGAACATATTACAATATTAATTTATTTATTAAAAGTTAATTACTATTTTTAAAGCATGTTTTTATTAATATTAAAACTTATATTAAAAAATTAAGAAAAATAAAGATAAAAAAACAAAAATAAGAAAAAAATCAAAGATATTCTTCAATCTTTTCTTTTAAAATATCAATTAAAATGTCATCAGCACCAATAGGCTCTGGATAGAGAATTTCTCCATCAAATTCTATTTTTTCTAAATCATGATGGTGATGATGTCCATGATCATGGTCATGAGAATGCTCTTTTAGACCTAAAATAGTAGGAATATCTGAAGTAGTATGAACTCCAGGAGCAATAAAAACTGGAACAACAATTAATCTTTCAATGCTATTTTCATTGACTAAATTATTAATTGAAGTTGGAATATTAGGTTCTACTAACTCCATAAACCCATAAGTGTTAGGTAAATCACATCCATCATCAAATTTAGCTTGAATTTCTGAAATGAACTCTTTGTTATAACCTAATCTACTACCATGAGAAACCAGTAAAATTCCTGTAGAAACATCTCCTAACTTTGATGTAGTTAATGCTTCTTCAATTCTTTTATCAATAACATCTAAAATACTATCATGAGAACCAATAGGTGGAATTAATGTAATTTCACCATCAAAATCAACTTCATCAGATATTGAAAGATAATGGTCATCAGGATAATCTCCATCTGGGCATCTAGGGTCAGTTTCAAGAGGTTCTAAACCTAAAAGAATCGGAATATCAATATTAGTATGAATACCAGCAGCTAAAAATACAGGAAGAGCAAAAATTCTCTTAATCTCAGGATTTTCAGTTTTTAAAATATCAATAGCTCCTGAAATTGAAGGTTCAGCTACTTTCATGTAACCAATTTCTGTAGGAAGTCCTGTAACTTCAATAAATTTATCTTTTATTTCATTAAAAGTCTCTTCAGCATAAGGTAAACTACTACCATGAGAAACTAAAACAACAGCTGCATCATTTGACAACTTTGAATTTGTATCCATAGGAAATAACTCCATCTTCTCCATCTTCAGATATTTTTCTAAATACCATTTCAACTGGATCTCCAATTTCTAAGCTGTCAACATCACAATCTACTAATTGAGATGTTAATTTAGCTCCTTCTTCTAATTCAATAATAGCTACTGCATATGGAGCTATTTTTTTAAAATCATCGGAAGGTGATCTGATAATAGAGAAACTATGGATTTTACCTTTTCCACTGAATTGATATGGTTCAAGATTTCCTTTTCTTCTACAATTAGGACAAATTACTCTTGCAGGGAAGAAAACACTTCCACATTCACTACATTTTGAACCAATAAGATTGTATCTTTGTTGTATATGACGCCATGATTTAATTGTGTTTGACATTTAAATCCTCCATAAATTAAAAAAGTTTTTTATTAAGTATAATATCTAAGCTATATGATAAATAAACTTTTTTAAAGTATGAATTTTCGGAAGAATTTGAATGTTTTTTAATACTCATTCAAAAACATGACTGTGCTTTTTCGCACTTAAATAATTCTAAAATAAAATATCATCTAAAAAAATAGCTTGATGAAAGATCTAAGAATAGACAATAAAGGTAATATAATAACATCAACAATAGCTATTTTAATAGTTTCACTTATTTTAATCTCTATTTTTGTTGTTGTAAGCCTTCAGCATCTAAACTCAAACAATATAGAGTCAATTAGCAATGATAATTTCAAATCTATTATGGAAGATTATGACAAAACAATTGAATATTGTTTTCACGATTCAATTGAAGAATTAACTGATAAAGTCGTTATAACTAGAAATTCTATTCATGATTCTCCTAAAGCTGTACAGAAACTATTAAATAAGAAATTAGATGAAAAAAATCTAGAATTTAAAGAAAAATATGATGTTAATATAGAAAGTGAGGTTTTATCTATAGAACCTACTGACAATCCATCTTATATTGAAGCGAAAATTAAACTTCAAGCAACAAAAGACAATGAAAATTTCAATTCTATATTAACAGAAAAAGTTTCTATTGAAGGATTTAAAGATCCTTTGCCTTTCATAAAGTGTGGTAAATCTTTAAGCTTCTTTTATACTGGTGATAGGATTTATTACGGATATTCTCTAGCAGAATATTTAAAATTAAACGGCCATGTTGAAACTGCCGACGGATATATCGGTGCATCCTCTCCCTTAACAATTAAAAAGTGCCCTTTTGACCCATATGTTCATCATGGAGATGGTTTAACAATGCGAAAATGTTTAGATAAAGGCTATTTCCATGAAAGTGCCGATGGTAGCTGTTATTTATGCCGTTTAGAAGGTAAAGGAACATGTCCTCATTATGGCTTTGAAGTTTTTATTTGTACGATTCCTAACCCTGAAGTAGAAATTTCCATTTCTGGTTCTGATCATGTAGTTTTTTCAGATCAGTATCCAGGTTTTCCTTTAGAATTCGGCCTAGATAAACGTCTATACTTAGATACTTCTCATCAAAAAAAGTATGGGATAATATGATAGATAATAAAGGCATGATTTCAACTGAAATTATTGTGTTACTAATAATACTAATTTTAACAGTTGGTATTATTTTAAATTTCACAGAAAAAACAAACGAAAAACTTAGCTATGAAATCAAAGAGGATAATATAGGTAAAATAGCTAATGAATTTGTCGATTCACTCATTAATACTCCAGGAAATCCTCAAAATTGGGAAAAATTAAATAATAAAAATAATATTTTAGTTGGTTTAGGTATTATTGATGAAAATAATAAAACAATAGCTAATAGTGTTTCGTATGAAAAACTAATGGCATTAAGTAGTGAATATAAAAAACAGATAGATGAAAAGACATTTAACAAACAATATAAAACATCCCTCATAATAAAACCTCTTACAGGATCCATAGAACCTATAACTTTAGGTCAAAGCATCGATAATCCTTCATATACTGTAAACCGACTAGTAACTTGTGATTTTTATAAAAAGTATACAATAAACGATTTTGAAACAAATGGAAAATGCAATAGCTATCATTTAACTCCTCATACTTGTAATCATTTTAAAGTCTATAAAAGTTGGCTTAAAAAAACAGATTATTATTTATTATTTGAAAAAAATAGCTACAAAGATTATAAATGGACATTTAGCTCAACATTGATTGGAGGAATTCCAAAAACCGTTGGTGACGATGTAATTTATCTAAATCCTGAAATTGAAAAGAAGTTAATAACTGATAATAATGGAGTTATGTTCATTCATATTGATAAAAAAGATGCAAAAGCTGTCTTAGTAGGAGTTCCTAAGGATTTTGATAAAACTAAATTATCTTACGATTATTTTATTCAAACCGAATGTAATTTAATGTTTAAACTAGAAAAATCTTTTTAATAATTTATTGATTTAAAAAAAGAAAAAAAAGAGTTTAATTATGAGTATGAATACATTAAACCAAGTGCTCTTGCTTCAAAGAATAATGCGTATGTATCCATAAAGAATACAGCAAGAATTACTCCTATGTATGGAATAAATCCAAGAAGTGATGCGATTAAAGCAATGATTACATTAATTATCATAAGTATGATAAACCATACAATGAAATTTAACCAACCAACTCTTCCAATATCTCGAACAACTTCAGCAATATTTAAAGCTTCAGATAAACTATCGTATTCAGCTAATCTACAATATGCAACAAGTGCAAAGAATGAGAATAATATTGCAAGAATAACTGCAACAACTCCAACTACACTAGCACCTGTCAATATTGCTGGTGTAAGAGATGAAGAAATGGCTCCTGTTGCTGCACTTGTGTCTACTCCTGTATTAAACATTGAAATGAATGTATCAACAGTTCCTGTTAAAAATGCTACTATTAACACTATTATCAATGGAATAATAAAGTATACAATTGATACAATAGCTGCTTTTATTCCCATTATGAAATCCTGAGTTACTTCAATATTAGGTGCTTCATCAGAATTATGTGTACTATAAGAAATAATACTTATTTCATAACCACCAAGAATTAATCCTAGTAAAATTTCTATGATAACAAAAATTGCCCATGCAATGGTATTATCATAATTATAAGCTACTGCGAAAGTAGGCAAGCTAGCTATGATAAATATAATTCCTATAAGAACAAAATGTTTAACATTTTCAATTGGATATGATAAAGCATCTTTAAATAATTCTCCTATTTCCATATTTATCACCAATTATTTTAATACAATAATATTTTTATTAATATTATTTAAATATTTAGAAAAAATTATTTCAAATAATCAAAGCTCCAGTAGCTATTAATGAAATTGTAATTAATATTAAACTTGAAATTGAATCTGTAATACTTGTAGTAACTGGTATGACAATATTGTCTGGATCAAGGCCTTTTCTATAAGATATTGTAGATACATAAAATACAATTATCATCATTATTGGCATTAAAATAAATCCTGAAGCTGTAGATATTTCAATAATCTTATCAAGCCCTAAACCTGTTCCCCCAATTACATAAGAAGAAAAATCAGATAATATTCCAATAAATGGATAAATAACAATAGCTAGAATAAAACTTAATAAAAAATTATAACCAGTATTTTTTTTAGGTCTTAAAATAGGTTCTATTAAACCTGAGTGTAAGGCAGAAGAAATTCTTGCACCTAAAATACTTACCAAACTTCCACTTTCACCTGAAAATAGAGGAACTAAGGTAAGTAAGCTTGTATTAGTTAAAAGTGTTGTTAAAGAACCGTTGAAAATTCCACCTGCAACTACTCCTAAAATAGAACAGACAAATAAAACTGGAGTTGATTGTTTTACAATTGTTTTTACCTCATCAGCTCCTTTAAATGACCTAATAAAACTAACAATAATTACAATTAATAAAATTAAAAATACTATTAATTTAATTGAATAATTCCAACTTAGAGCATTTAATATGAAGATAGCTAATATAATAGCTGGAAGTGTAAATAAATCTCCAAATGCAGCTATTATTGGTGTAGTAATGTTATCTGGATCCCAACCATTTTCAAAACTTTTAAGTGAAACGAACATTGTAATTGGAAGCATTATAATATTAGATATCAAACCAGCTATTACACTAATTAACATGAAATCAACAAAACTCATGCTAGAATAACCTAATAATATACAAAGTCCTTTAGCAACAATAGCTAAAAACAATGATAAAATTAAAGTTAACACAAGAGATGAGTGGACATTGTTTGTTAAACTCTCAGATTTTTTAAATTCTGGAGTTAGAATACCAATATGAAGATTAGTTGAAAGTCTGGAACCAAAGGAACCAAAAATATTTCCTCGCATTCCAATAGCTCCTGGAATAAGAACTAATAAACCTGGAAATGTTTCAAGAAAATATGTCATCTGTCCCAGAATCATACCAGCTACTAAATCTCCGCATGCACAAATCAAAAGTGCAATTAAACCTTCTTTAATGCTTCTTTTATGATCAATTAAAAACTCATCAAAGTATTTTCTAAAAACTGTAAGTTTTTTAAAAGTTCCTTCAATGGCTTTAAAAATAAAAATAATAGAATCAACAAAAAATGTCAATGGGGAAGATATTATTTGGCGAATCCTCTTCAATTTTTTGTCCTTCAAATATCTCACCTATTAACATTTAATCACCTAAAAAATTAATCTTCTTCTTCTAAAGCTTCTGGTACTTCATCAAGAATAATTTCACCATCAGCTAATTTATATAGTACTTCAGAACCTGCTTCAGTACCTTTACAAAGTAATACATCATCCTCTAATATTACTGTGTCTTTATTTGGACCATAAATCCAAGAATCGCCACGTCTAATAGCTATTACCCTCATTCCTGTCCTATTTACTAAGGATAAATCTCCTAATGATTGATTGGTAAGTTCAGAAGACCCATCTACAGTAGCTCTCATAATCATTTTTTCAGATTCTTCCATGACCATTTTAAAAACAGGGTGTGGTTTAAAACCTGTAATAACTAAATCTGCTAAATCTTTAGCTGCGTTAGCCATACTTTCAGCTGCTTCTGCAATTTCTAAAAGTGCAGTTAATTTTTCTGCATCTTCATAAGACCTAGCAGCTACAAGAGATTGTTTTTTAATCTCATAATTCATAGAATTAACTCTATTTTCAAGTTTCAATACTTCTTCTGCAGCATCTTTACTATTAAATAAAACTGCAGAATAAGCTAAATCCACCATTAATTCCGACATGTTCTTCATTTCAATTAAAATATTTTTAATAGACACTCAAACACCACCTACAAATCATATGGATCATTTTTAAGCAAACATGCTCTTCTAAGTTTTAATAAAGTTTTTTTCTTATTTTTTAAATCATCAACATCATCAAGTATGTCCTCTAAAGGACCCCTTACACAGTTAACACCATTTGGTGTATGAACCCAAACACAATCTTTACAGTTCCAAACACCTTTTCCTTTAATCCAATTCCCTCCAGTTGAACTATCTCCACAGGGATAAAATGGACAGTAACAGAAATCACAGTATTGGCCATCATAGTGACAAGGATAAAAATCACAGTCATCTTTAGGTCCATGAGGAACTTCTCCAGCTAAGAATTTTTCATAATGTTCTCTTGAAAATGGATGAATGTTGGATTTAATAACATATCCTCTTGGAGTGATTAACTTATCTTCCTGAACATAAGTTAAATCATTACCAACAATTAAAGTACAAGACATGTTAACGGATTCTTCATTTAATTCAGATATTTTAACAATTGATGTTTTAGGTTCTCCATCACTACTGTCAACAATACCTATTAGACAATCTGGTCCTTTAATATCTAATACTATTTCTTTAAATCTTTTAAAAGGTTCTTTTCTAGTTTTACTAATTGGATTATAAATAGCTATTATCAAATTTGCTTGTAATGCATGTTTAAGCTTATTTTCAATTTCAGACAAGGGTGTTAGAATATTACTTAAACTAATAGCTGCAAAATCATTTAAAGGAGCTCCAAGCATATCGGCAGCATAATTAACAGCACTTACTCCGGGATGAACTTTAATTTCCACTCCTTCATATTTACTTTCTATTTGATATAAAACATTAGCCATTCCAAAAACACCAGGATCACCAGAACTAATTAATGCAACAGTTTTACCATCAAAACTTTTTTCAATAGCTAATTCTGCTCTAGCTATTTCATCGCCCATTCCTTTCTTAATAACTTCTTTACCTTCAAGCAAATCTTCTATCTGATTTATGTATTTTTTATAACCAATAATAACATCTGATTCTTCAATTGCTTTAATGGCACCGAGAGTCATATTTTCACGGTTTTGACCAATTCCTACTACATTAATCATTATTTAACCTTTAATATAATTTTAAAATCGATTCAATTTTAATAGAATCTGTATCAATAACAACTTTACCACTACTCATATTACCAAACCCTGTAGCTACTATTTTATAGGAAGGTTCTTGACTAATAACAATCTGTGTTGATGTTGAATTTGGTGAAGCATAACCTAAAGCCTCAATTGTAACATTTAAATTATCGTTGTCCGTATCATCATAAGTAGTAGCATTCAGATTATCTAAATTAACTCCGTCCACTTTCGACAGGTTTTCTAATGCAGTAGCTACACTTTGCTTATTGGAAATATTTAAATCTGTAGGATCTTTAATTAATACTTCGTTTACAGTATTTGGATTAATTACACTTGTAACTTCTTGAACCTGCATGTCAATCAAACCTTGAATATCCGGCGGTTCGGAAGTAACTATTGTGTAGGAACTAAATAATCCTACCTCAAAAAATATAACAAATAGTACAATAATTAATATTGCTCTAGATACTTTTCCCATTTTTATCACATATTACTTAAGTATATAATAGTTTAATTTATAGCTATTCTGTTAAATAAAGATGCCGATAGGAAAATATAAATTACTTCTTTATTCATCGTTAAACTTATAGTATAAATTAAATAAATGATTCATTAAATGTCAACCAAAGTTTTAATGAAGTGTGCTAAAAAAGGAATCAATCTTTCTCCTGAAGCTTATGAAGTAGTTTTAAATGAACCAGACCCATTTGATTTTATTTCTTCAGTTATTGTAAAACTAAAAGGTGATAACTATAGTTCTAAAGATTTAATTTCTGTAAATAAAGAGACTATAGTTAATATTAAAAATCAACTTAAAACATCAATTTCAAGTGTAAGTCATTCAGAAAAAGAAATCAATACAGATACTTCCAAGCCAGAAAGTGTTAATGAAATTAACCAAACGACTAACAGTACAATTTCAACTGAAACTTCTAATATATTAGAACAAAATGAAAATAATAACGAAAAATCACTTCAAACACCCAACACTACAATTTCAACTGAAAAACCCGAAACAATTATAAGCACTAAAAAGGAAGAACCAAAAGTTGAAAAATATAAAAATAAAATCATTGAAAAGTCATCACAAGAAGTTAAAGATGAAAAGGTTAAATTTAAAAGAAATCTCACAAAAACTAATGTGGAATACGATTTTAAAGTTCTTCAGGATACAAGTAAAAAATCATATACAAGTGGTGAAATTGAAAATTTAATTTCCTACTTCCAGAGCAGATATGAAAAATTAGCTAAAATTCTTTCAAAAAGACCTGAACTTAAAACTTATCAAAAAATTGCTGATATTGAAGAAGGACAAACTAACCTCAGTTTGATTTTAATGGTTAAAGAAATTAGAACCACCAAAAATGGCCATAAACTAGTAGAATTTGAAGATGATACTGGTTCAATTCCAATATTATTCTCAAATAAAAATGAAGAATTATTCAAAGAAGCCGAAAAACTTGTAAAGGATGAAGTTGTAGGTGTAATAGCTGATAAAAATGGTGATTTAGCTATTGGAAATCAGATTATTGATCCTGGAGTTACACGTATTGCTCAAAAAGAGATGGACTTTGGAATTGTATTTTTATCTGATGTTCACATTGGTAGTTTAACTTTCTTAGAGGATGCATTCAATAGATTTATCGACTGGATTAATTGTGAATTTGGAAGTGAAGAACAAAGAGAAATAGCTAATGATGTTAAATATCTCGTCATTGGTGGAGATATTGTAGATGGTATTGGGGTTTATCCAAATCAGGAAAAAGAGTTAGCTATTAAAGATATTACTCAACAATATAATGAAGCAGCTAAATTTTTAGGTAAAATTAGAAGTGATATAAAAATTATTATTGCTCCAGGAAACCACGACGCTTCTAGAGTTGCAGAACCTCAACCTGCAGTTCCAGAAGAATATGCTAAAGCATTATATGAATTGGATAATGTTGAATTTATCAGTAATCCTGGTGTTGTTTCTTTAGATGGAATTAATGTTTTAATTTATCATGGACGTAGCTTCGATGATTTAGTAATGGCTGTTAAAGATTTTACTCATGAAAGGAATGATTTATTAATGGAAGAATTACTTAAAAAAAGACATCTTGCCCCAATCTATGGTGAAAGAACACCACTTGCATCTGAACTTGAAGATTATCTTGTTATTGATGAGATTCCAGATGTTTTCCATACAGGCCATGTTCACATTAACACTTATAGAAAATTCAATGGAATTCATTTAATTAATTCAGGTACTTTTCAGACACAGACTGAGTTTCAAAAAATTTATAACATTGAACCAACTCCTGCTGAAGTTCCTATTTTACATAAAGGCAAATATAAACATCTTAAGTTTGCTTAGCTAATTTATTTAAATCATGATTTTTAATATATTATTAAAGGTGTCAATATGGACGTGAATGTAGAAGATATTATTGAAGTTGGAAAGAATCTTCAAAACCAAGGATTAGTTTCTGGAAAAGCTGGAAACATTAGTGCTAGACTTAAAAAAGATGATATAGATGTAATAGCTATTACACCTACATTAAAATCTTTAGGAGATTTGAAACAAGAAGATATTGTTCTTGTTGATTTAGATGGTAATATTTTAACTGAAGGAACACCTTCCTCAGAATTAGAAATGCATTTAAAAATTTATAATGCTCGTGATGATGTAAATGGAATTGTTCACACACATTCACCATATGCAACTGGATTTGCTTTTTCTCCTAAAAGAATTAAAAGACATGAAGGATTTGGAAAAATTGTTGTTCCTTTTTTAGAAGAAATTGAATATGAAAATCCTGGTTCTACTGAATTAGCTAAAAAAGCAGCTGAAGGTATTGGAGAAGAAGATGTATTGATTTTAAAACATCACGGTGTAATTTGTGTTGCAGACAATATAAAAGAAGCTGAATCTTTAGCTAGATTTGTTGAAGATACAGCAAAGACTCAATTTGTATCTCATATGTTAACTTTAACAGAAGATATTTAAAAAAGTGTAGAGAAATCTAATTAAAATTAGATCATTCTCTATTATTTAATTTTATTTCATCAGCTTTGATTTTTCTTGCTTCTACACTTTCATTAATCATTTTTAAGATTAATCCAGATAAAGAAGTATCTTCATCAATAGCTATTTTTTTTAAATCTTTTTTCAAATCATTTGGTATATTTACAGTTGTTTTACTTGTTTCGGACATAATATAAACTATTATATAATGTTACTTATATACATTTCTTTATTGTAGTTATTAGTATATAATACATCATTTGATACAAACATTCCTAAGTAGAAAAACGATACAAAAACTATATAAATAAGGATATTATATAAATATATCTTAGTAAATTTTTAACTTTTTTTAAAAAATATTTTGGAGAGTTTTTTATGAGTAATGAAGTGATTGATGAAGTTTCAGAAATATTAGAATATATTATGGACAATAATACAGTTCCACGTAATATTAGAGAAGCTGCAGAAGAATCTAATGAAATATTGAAAAACAATGATCAAGATCAATCTGTAAAAATCAGTACTGTATTATCCAAATTAGATGAAATAAGTAATGATCCTAATATACCTGTACATGCTCGTACTTTAATCTGGGAAGTATTAAGTAAGTTAGAATCAATTTAATTTTTATTTTTTTATTTAGATATAGCTATTGCAACCGTAACACCATTAAAAGCCGTTTTTTTATATATCAATTTTGAATCAAACCCAGCAACAATTAAAGCTGAGGATTCACAAACATTATCAATACCGAATTTAGATTTTACAAATTTAGATTTACTAATATCTGGAGATTCCAACAATCTTAATTTGTCTAAATTTACAAAATCAACATCTACATTTAATTCATTAGATATTTCTAAAATTCCTTTTTCTTCTTTTTTTATTTCTGCTGATGCAATTTTATCAATTCTTGAAAAATTTAAATTAAGTTCATTTAATGCATTTGAAATAGCTATTTTTATTTCTTCTTTAGATTTGTTTTTCCTACATCCTATACCAACTATTAAATTTTGTTTTTCTAAAAATAAGCTATGATTTTTATATAAAACTTCAATTTGATTTATAGGAATTGATTTTGAATGCTCAAATGAAAGGTGTATTTCAAGTGTATTATTTTCAATATAATTCTTTAAAAAATCAAAATTTGAGTTAGGGTTTATTTTAAAAACTATTTTTTCATCATTTATTATTGCTTTATTTATATAAACTATATTTTCAGGATTTAATATTTTAAAATAAAGATCTTTACAGATTACATCTACTCCCAATTTGTTGTTGACATCACTAGATGTTGTTATTACAGGAGTTGCATCCAGTAAATCTGAAATTTTTACAGTTAAACTATTAGCTCCTCCTAAATGACCTGATAATAAACTTATGACAAAATTTCCACTGTCATCAATACATAATATAGCTGGATCAGTGGTTTTGGATTTGATAAGGGGAGCTATGTTTCTAATTAAAATACCAGAGGCCATAATCCCAATAATTGCATCATATCTATCAAATGATTTTAATATGTTCTTTTTTATATTTTTATGAAAATGATTTACTTTAATAACTGTTGAATCATCTTTTAATTTATCATATAATTTATTAGCTAATAATTTCCCATTATTTGAAACTGATAGAATTGCAATTTTCATGTTAACACAACCAAAATAACCATAATAGCTGTAAATAAAATAATTGTTACAATTGATAAGTTTATAGCTTTTGTGATATCTTCTTTTGTTATTCTTTTATTATCATCACCTAATGTATAAACATCTTTTTTTATAAGTTGAATATTTAATGCTCCAGCAGTAGGTGCCATTGTATATCCTGAATTTGGACTTGGACAATTTTTAGCATCTCTTCTTAATATTTTCCAGCTATTTTTATTTTCATAATTCAATATAAAACTAGCAATTACAATAATAATACCAGATATTCTAGAGGGAATGAAATTTAATATATCATCTAATTTTGCTGGGAAAAAACCAATATATTTCAACTCCTTATTTTTATATCCTACCATAGCATCTAATGTATTAATAATTCTATAAAATACCGGGAACATCAGTAGTATGAATAAGTGGTTTTTTAAAAATATTGAAAATATTACAAAATAAAAAATGGGAGCAACATAACTGTCTGTAATGTTTTCTGTTAAAGATTCAATAGTAGCAGAGACAATAAAACCTTCAGTTAATTCATTTGTATCACGACTTACAAGATATGAAACAGCTTTTCTTGCGGAATTTATATCTTCTTTAAGCTTATTTTCAATATCTTTAGCTGAATTAATCAGTAATTTAATAGAGAAAGTTGAAGATAATAATATTGAATAAACAATAACAAATAAAATTGTATTTACCTTGATTATTGTAAAAACTATAAATAATAATACAGTTGAAATACATGTTATTAAAACTGTTAAAATTAAACCAGATGTTTTGTTTCTATATTTTATTAATTTATTTTTGAAAAAATCAATTAATTTACCAATAATAACAACAGGATGTACTTTAGAAGGTAATTCTCCAATAATTACATCAATAGCTATTGATAATAATAAAATAATTAGAAGCATATATTTATATATTATATTTAATTATTAATAAATAAAATTGAAAGGAGATGTGATTATCATGAAAAGCGTAAATGAACAAGATATACAAAATTGGTTAGCAGATGAAGGAATTTTCAGACAAAAAGTACCTGATGATGGAGCTAATTTCCATTTCACTATTGAATATCCTCAAAATAACATTATGGATATTATTCAACCAAAAGGTAAAGATGATTTAGTTTTAGTTGTCTGTGGAACCCAAGTATCACCAGAACATAGAAAATTAATGGAAGATGCAAGTGAAGCACAAAGAGAAGAGTTCCTTTATGATGTAAGATTTAAAATTAATGAATTAGAAGCAGATTTCCAAATGGATGTTGGTGAAGATTATATTTTAAATCAATTTGTAATCCAAGATGGATTATATGAGGATGCATTAACTAAAAATAGTATTATGAGAGCTATTAAACATGTATTCAGAACTAAAATGACTGTTATTTGGTTAATGGAGAAAAAATTTGGTGTTGTACCAGTTTCAGGTGACAACAACCCAACAGCTAATGAAAATATGATGTTTATGTAATTTTTTTATTGGCTGTAGAGAGTGAGAGATACATTTCAAGTGAAACCTTTTCGAAGGTCTTGAATCGTACAAGGGGTATATTTCAATTGTAAATACAGTTGAAATTTTTGACCTTTTTGAAAATAAAAAAAATTTTCACTTGAAATACATGTCTTGAAAAATGATTTTTGCAAAAATATCTTTTACACTTGCAACACACCTCTCACTCTTTAATTTTACATTTGAAATTATTATTCAAAATTATATTTCATAATATGTAAATTAAATTTAAAATTCTTTTTTAATTATTAAAAAATAAGTTAAATTATATCTTTTTGTTTTAATAGTTCTTTTTAGCTATTTATTTTACTTTATGGCAAATTTAATAAAATTAATGACTTTTATTTAATAATAATTTCTAATTTTGTAATAAAAAACTTTTTTAATATTTAAAATCAAATTAATTATTCACTGGAAATAATACTTTTGTTAATGTAAAATTTTTTATTAATTATTCTTATTTTACAATTGAAATTATTCTAACCTTAGCTATGGTGATGACATGGGAAATATTTTTGATAACTTAGAAAGACAAAAATCAATCTTTAAAAATAAAAAACCACTAGATCATAGATTTTTACCTGATAATTTACCTCACAGAAAAGAACAGATTACTCAAATTGCACAATATTGGATTGAAGCATTGAATAATGTTACTCCTTCTGATGTAACTATTTATGGTAAAACTGGAACTGGAAAAACAGCAGCTGCTAAATTTGCTAAAGAACAGCTAGAAGAAGCTAGCTTAAATAAAGATGTTTTTGTTAAGGTAGAATATATTCGTTGTACTGATTATACAACAGAATATCAAGTTATTGCCCAACTCTGTCAACAGCTAGGTAGAAATGTTCCTCAAAGAGGTTGGACCAAAGGAGAGGTAATTAACACCTTTAGAGATATTTTTAAAACTAATTCTTTTGGTAAAAAACTTATTTTAATTGTAATTTTAGATGAAATCGATATTCTTCTTGAAAAAGATGGTGATGGAATTTTATATACACTTACAAGAACTGATAATGTTTCTATTCTTTCAATCAGTAATTATGTTGATTTTAAAAAATTTATTAAACCTAGGGTTATGAGTAGCTTAAGAGATAAGGAAATAGTATTTCCACCTTATGGAGCAGATCAATTAGCAGATATTTTAAAAGAAAGAGCTGCTTTATCTTTTGAAGAAGGAGTTATCGAAGATGATGTTATTCCCTTGTGTTCTGCAATGGCTGCTAAAGAAGAAGGAGATGCAAGATATGCTCTTGATTTACTTAGAACTGCTGGTGAAATAGCTGATGATGAGGATAGTGGTAAAATTTATGGTGATTATGTAAGAAGAGCTAAGGATAGGATTGAACATAATAAAGTTACAGATATTATCTTAACACTTCCCACCCAACAGCAAAGAGTTCTTGAAGCTATTTTAAAATTAACCCAAGAAGGGGAAGAAATCACTTCTGGAAAATTGTATGATACATATAAAGAAGTTTCAAAAGGAGATACAGTTACTTATAGAAGAATTTTTGATTTTATCAATGAATTAGAAATGTTGGGAATTATTTCAACTAATACTATTTCTAGAGGCCGTGGAAAAGGTAGGACTAATATTATTACACTTCAATGTGGAACTGAACTTTTAGAATCTACATTATATTCTTCATAATTTTTATTTTCTTAATAATGTTTTTAATATAGCCATTCTAACAGGAACGGCGTTAAATGCTTGAAGAAAATATTTATTGTATTTTGTATTATCAACATCCTCACTTATTTCATCTACCCTTGGAAGAGGATGCATTACAATTAAGTCTTTTCCATCTATAAGATTTTTGTTTATAACATAAGCACCTTTAATTTTTAAATATTCTTCAATATCTGCAAATCTTTCTTTTTGAATTCTTGTAACATATAATACATCAACAATATCAATAACATCTTTTACATTATCCAATTCTTTGTATGTAATATTAGTTTTATCTAAATCATGTAAAATTTCATCAGGCATTTTTAAATCTTCAGGAGAAACGAAATATAATTCTATATTATCAAATAATGTAAGTGCATTAGCAAGAGAATGTACTGTACGACCATATTTTAAATCTCCAATTAATGCTATTTTTAAATTATCGATATGTCCATATTCCTTTCTTATTGTGTATAAATCAAGTAAAGTTTGGGTTGGATGTTGGCCTGCACCATCACCTGCATTAATAACAGGTACATCAACAATATCAGAAATAAATTTAGAAACTCCTTCTAATTCATGTCTTATAACTAAAACATCACTGTAAGCTTCAAACATTTTTGCTGTGTCAGCTATTGTTTCACCTTTTGAAACTGAACTGCTTCCACTACTAGAAAAACCTATACATTCTCCTCCTAATCTTTTCATAGAAGTTTCAAATGATAATCTTGTTCTAGTAGAAGGTTCAAAAAACATACAACCTAATATTTTTCCTTTTAATTCTTCAGATATTTCTTTTGATTTAGCTATATCCTCTAATTTTACAGCTTCATCAAGAATATATTCAATATCTTCCCTATCAAAATCTTTTATGGAAATTATATTATCTAATTTAAAAATAATACCGCCTCATATTGTTTGTTTTATCATATCATTGATGTAGTTAGCAAAATGATCAATTTCTTCAAGATTTAACATTGGAATTTCTTTACCTTCCTTTTTATATTTTGAAAGTAAATTAATCTTGGATCTTTTTTCAAAGAAATTTCCCTCATCAGGATTAATTTCATCACCAAAATTAGAACTAATAAAAGAAGAGTCAACAAGTTCTTGAGAAAATGTTTTATCAAAGTTTTTTGAATTTTCACCGGTTTCACTACAATTAATGAATAAAGCTGTTGGTTTTTCTCTTAATGTTTTCATATTTCTAGAAATATAACGTTTTAATTCGCCTTGAACTTTTCCATTATTTATAGAGCCAGCTAAAATAATAAAATTATATTTTAAAAGACAAGCAGATTTAGCTTTTTCAATTGGAATTAATTGAGTTTTACAATTAATTTTGTTTTGAAGTATTTTAGCTGCTTTTTTTGTTGTTCTACTTGATGTTGAATAAATTATAGCAATTTTCATTTCTCTAAATAATCCTTTCAATTGGCACAACAAGAATATCTTTTGCACCTGCATTTCTCAAATCATTTACCAGTTCAAAAACCTCTTCTTCTCCTACTACAGCTTGTACAGCAACAGTATCTTTTTTAGATAGAACTTCTGATATTGTTGGACCTGTCATTGATGGCATTAATCTTTTAACTTCATCTAAATCTTTTCTTTCCACATTCATCATAAGAAGTTTTTTCCTTTCAGCTTCAATTACTCCAGCTATACTTGTAGCTACAGCTTCTACAAGGTTATTCTTATTTTCAAGACTTTTTTTATTTGTAATAAGCATTATGGAACTATCAAGAATATTTTCAATAACCTTAAGATGATTCATATTTAATGTAGTTCCAGTACTTGTTAAATCTGTAATTAAATCAGCTACACCAATAAAAGGAGCTACTTCTGTAGATCCACTTAAAGTAACAATTTTCAAATTCAAACCATGACTTTGGAAATATTTTTTAGTTAAAACAGGAAATTCAGTAGCTACTGTCATTTCATCTGTAACATCATTAATAGAATTAATATTTGAATCTTCAGGAGAGGCTAAAACTAGATTTGTTTGTCCAAATTTTAAATCTGTTAAATATTCAACATCAACCTCACTTTCTTTTATTAAATCGATACCAGTGATTCCCATATCTACAATTCCATCTGCTACAAATTCAGGTATATCAGATGCTCTTGCAAACATAACATCAATATCTGGGTTATGAGTAGCTGAAATCAATTTACGGTTACTATTATCCTTCAATCCAAGTCCTGCTTTTTCTAATATATTAATTGAAGGATCACTTATTCTTCCTTTTGATGGTACAGCTATTTTTAATTTCATAAATTATCATCTGTTTTTTAGTTATTAAATTATTTTGTATTAATTTGTAATGTAAATAATTTACTGCAAATATTTAAATAATATTTTGCTTAAACAAATAGTATTCTTATTTACTAAGAATAATCAATAATTAAAAGGTGAAAATAATGTCTGAAATACCAAAAGCACCTATTACAAGAATTATGAAAGAATCTGGTGCAGAAAGAATTAGCGATGATGCTAAAGAAGCAGTGGCTGACTATTTAGATAAAGTTGTTCGTGAAATCACTGTTGAAGCAAATAAAGTTGCAAAACTTGCTAAACGTAAAACTATTAAAAAAGAAGATATAGAATTAGCTATTAAAAATTTATAGCTATTTCTATTTTTTAGGTGTTTATATGGATGATTATTCTACTATTTTAATTAAAAATGCTCGTATTTTAGGTAAGAATGAAAATATTCTTCAGTCACTTTTAATTAAAAATGATAAAATTGGGGATATCGGCTTGGAAATTCCTGAAGCTAATGTTGATAAAATTATTGATGCTCAGGGTAAAATTTTAATGCCAGGTTTAATCAACACTCATACTCATGTTTCCATGACTCTTTTTAGAGGATTAGCTGATGATTTAAGTTTAGATAGCTGGTTAAATGATTATATATGGCCAACTGAAGCTCATCTTAATGGAGATTATTGTTATATTGGAGCTCTTTTGGGATGTGTTGAGTTTATAAAATCTGGAACCACTACTTTTAATGATATGTACTTTTATATGGAGGATGTTGCAAGAGCAGTGGAAGATTCTGGTCTTAGAGCATGCTTATCCTATGGTATGATTGATTTTAATGATTCTGAAAAAAGAGAAAATGAGATTAAAGCCAATCTTGAGCTGTTTGAAAATTGTAACAATATTGCTGATGGTAGAATTCAAGTATTTTTAGGTCCTCATGCTCCTTATACTGCATCTAAAGATCTTCTATTAAAAGTTCGTCAATTAGCCGATGAATTAAATACTAAAATACATATCCATGTTTCTGAAACCCAAAAAGAAGTTGAAGATATGGTAGAAGAAACTGGAATGAGACCTTTCGAATTTTTAGACAGTATTGATTTTTTAGGTCCTGATGTAATAGCTGCTCATGGAGTTTGGCTTTCTGATAATGAAATTGAAATTATTAAAAGAAACAATGTTAAGATTTCTCACAACCCTTGCAGTAATATGAAATTAGCTTCAGGAATATCGCCTGTGGCTCAAATGATTGATGAGGATATTTGTGTAAGTATTGGAACTGATGGAGCATCTTCAAATAATAATTTAGATTTAATTGAAGAGATGAAAACAGCCTCACTTCTTCAGAAGGTTTCCACTCTTAATCCTAAGGTTTTAAATGCAGCAGAAACCGTAGCTATGGGAACAATTAAGGGTGCTGAAAGTTTAGGTCTTGAAGATGAGATAGGCTCTATTGAAGTGGGTAAAAAGGCAGATATTATTTTAGTTGATAGAGATGCAGCTAATATGTGTCCTGACAGTAGTGAATTGTCCTCAAATATTGTATATGCAGCTAAAGGCTGTAACGTAGATACTACAATCTGTAACGGTCAGATTCTAATGGAAAATAGAAAACTTACATTTTTAGATGAGGAAGAAATTTATAAAAAAGCTAGAATAGCTATTGAGCAGTTAAAAGCTTTAAAAGATTAGCTATTCCTTAGGAAATATTCAAATTTTAGTTAATTAATTTTCATTTATTTTTTTAGAATTTTTAACCTAATTCCTGTATTTTTGTACAATTTTATTTTTATGTTGTTAAAAATCATATTCCATTTGTCCGAAATATGGAGTTCCTTATTATCAAGATAAACAGTGTGATTGCTTTATTGATAATGGTGAAATGTATGAAAATTAAATTTATTATATAATAGGAGATGGTTTTACAATTCGATACTCGAAAACCAAATTCCTATTAATCATTTTAATAATCGAGATATTCTAATTGAAACAAACAATTTACTAATCATATTAGTATTATGGCCATAGTTACTGAGAGAGCATTTGTAATAGCTATCTTATCAGTTTAAGATACAAATTTTAAGGTTTTAAGTAACCATTTTATATAATGGTGAAAATATTATAGTCCAATTAACCATGAAAATGGCTCATCTATAACTAATCAATCAGCGAATGTAACTATTATGGATGCTAATGGAAACATTTTAAATCAAAATTCTGTAATCAAATATGGAAGTCCTCTAAAGCAAGATAAAACTTGTCCTAGTTGTGGTGATGTAGTTAATGGTGATATGAATTTTGCGGTGAATGTGGAACAAAAATGGAATAAGTTAATTTAAATACACACTACTTATGAAAAGAGGCGTGAAGTTAATTTTACATCATCTTTTCTAAAGATTATCAATGAGTTTATTGTTTATTTAAAACTTAATTTTCTTTTAGAGAGTTAATAGCAAAATATAATGAATACAAATTATTTGTAAATTTATAGTGGCCTGATTTTTTAGCTCCTGTAAATTCAATTATTCCAAGCTCTCTTGCTTTTCTTAAAAAATCACTAAAAACTTTACTTTCGTTTTCATCTAGTTTTTCAATAAACTCTTTTTTTCTAAATGTGTATTCTTCACCTGGATAGTTATCTAAATAGTCATATCCTAATTTATTAAATATTGACAGATATTTTTCACTTCTAATTGATGAGTCAAGTGCTGGTTTTAGATATTTAAATCCTATTTCTTCTCCTGCTCGTATTATACCAGCTAATGCAATTTCTTTATCTATTTTTTCTTCTTCATCTATATTCCAGAAAATTCCAGCACCAATTTCTTGCATCATAGTGGGAAAACCTGATGAAAAATAAACCATTTCTTTTAAAGCATTCTCATCAATTTCAACATTTAATTTCTTAAAGCTGTTTTTATAAAATTCAGCTACTTCTACATCAGATAAAGGATTTAAATAAAGATGTTTGAAGATTCTTGTAAAAGATGGATTATGATAATATAATTTTTCAAGTTTTTCTTCATATCCTGTAAGCATTATTGCAATATTTGCTTCTCCTCTAAAGTTGGTTGCAAGGCTATCAGCAAAACTTTTATACCAAAATGCAAATTCGGGAGTGTCTGTAAGTCCATTTATATCATCTATTACAATAAAAATCCCATTTTTATCATCAAAATGTTTTATTAAATCAACTAAAAATGAAGCAAAATTATTTTTAACATGTTTAATTAAAGTTTCATCTTGTGGTTTAAATTTAATAGAACATCCTAGGAAGTCCATACTTTCCACATGGTTTTTAAACTTATCATAAATTTTATCAGACCATTTTTCAGATGCAATTTCTTTTAATGTTTCTTCTATAATATGAGTTATAAGATCTTCAGTTGTATGAACTCCATCGTTATAAACATGGACTCCTACCATTTTATATTTTCGTTTTGCACATTCTTTTATATAACTAGCTAGGGAAGATTTTCCCATTCCTCTTTTTCCTGTAACAAAAAAATGTTTAGAATAGCTATTAACTGCTTGATTTAAACCAAACATACATTCTTCTATAATGTCTTTTCTTCCTTCAAAATTTTCAGGATTAACTGGAGTATCTGGTTGAAACCTATACATTATTTCTGTATCTTTATTCATATTATCCTTTTTCATAAGTAATTTATATTATAATCAGAGGTTATAAATATTTTCTTTTTCATTCTAACTTCAATTTTGTTCTTAAATTATAAAATTGACTTATAGCTATCTTTGCTTAAATTTCATTTTATTTTTATTTATTACTATACTTTTTTTCCAGTTATCATTAGTTTCAGGAAAATCAGATCTAAAATGTGCTCCTCTACTTTCTCTTCTTAAAATTGCTGATTTAACAACCAAAATAGCTACTTCAACCATGTTTATTACTTCTAAAGCAGTAACTAAATCATCGTTAAATTGTTCTTTATCTTTAACTTTTAGATTTTTAAGGGATTCTTTCATTTCTAAAAGTTGTTTTAAAGCTTCATTTAGATTTTTTTCATCTCTTACAATAGCTACTTTTTCCCACATTAAGTTTTTAATTTGTTCTTTCAGTTCTTGAGGTTTGATTTCACCATCTTTAATTAAATTTTCTATTTTTGAAGCTTCTTTTTGAGCCATTTCCATGTTTGTTTGAAGTTCTGTGGTTTTACAAATTTCAACTGCACTATCTCCAGCTATTTTTCCAAATACTTGAGTATCAGCTAGTGCATTTCCACCTAAACGGTTCGCTCCATGAACTCCTCCGGTTACTTCTCCTGCAGCTAGTAAGTTTTGAAGTGAGCTTCTTCCTTTTTCGTCTATTTCTATCCCGCCCATAAAATGATGTGCAGTTGGAGCAACTTCCATTGGTTCATTTTTAATATCAACATTCACATCTTTAAATTGTAAAACCATTGTTTCTAGTTTTTCATCAATCACATCATCGTCTAGATGGGTAATATCAAGATAAACTCCTCCATTTTCAGTTCCTCTACCCTCTAAAATTTCCTGGTATATAGAACGAGCAACTACATCTCTTGTAGCTAATTCTTTTTTGTCTGGAGAATATTTTTCCATAAATCTTTCTTTATTTTTATTTAAAAGAATTCCTCCTTCAGCTCTAACAGCTTCTGTTACAAGAACTCCTTTTTTAGATTCTGGAGCTATCATTCCTGTAGGATGGAATTGAATTTCTTCCATATCTATTAGATTGGCACCTGCATTATAAGCTATTGCAAATCCATCTCCATTTTTTTGTGTAGTGTTTGATGTTACGGGGAAAAGCTGACCTGCTCCTCCACTAGCTAGTATTACTGCTTTTGATTTAAAATAGATTATTTCATTGTTAGCTATATCATATCCTATAGCTCCAATTACCTTTGGTGGCATATCCTTTGACAGTACTAGGGAGGTAATCATTACTTCATCTATTGTTTCTATGTTTCTTTTTAAAATTTCTTCTTTTAAGGCAGCTATTATTTCATGACCAGTCCTATCTCCCTGAAAACAGGTTCTTCTATAGGTTTGTCCTCCAAAAGGCCTTTGATTTATTTTTCCAGTATTTTGACGGTCAAAAATAGCTCCATAATTTTCTAAATCTATAAGTCTTTGTGGAGCTTCTTTTACTAAAATATCTACTAGTTCATTATCATTAAGATAGCTTCCACCTTTTAAGGTATCATATTTGTGTGTCTCAAGGGTATCTTCACTATCAATGGTTTTAAAAACAGCATTATATCCTCCTTCAGCCATTCCTGTACAGCCAGATCTGAATGATAGTCCTTTAGAAACAATTAAAGGTTTGAATCCTGCATTATCAACTTCAATAGCTGCTCTTGAACCGGCTCCCCCTGATCCTACAATTAATACATCTGATGTGATTGTTTTAAGTTCCATATTTATACTTTTAGTTTTAAGTTCTTAAATAAGTTTATATCTTATATCTAAGTTTTGTTTACCTTTTTTCAAACTATTTTATTCAAAGTTGAAATTACTGAAGATATATTAATTTAATTCTTATCTAATTATCAATTATTATCAATTAGTATTCATTCTCAACTAGTATCTGTAGAAGTGTTTAAATGATAATAGATATTATTTAAAAAATTACTTGATGAAGGATAATTCTAATTGATTAGATAAATATTTATCTAATTAAAAACTACTTTTTTATTATGCACAACACCTCTCATTCTTATTTTAAAGAAATATTAGAAAAACATGATTCTATAGAATTTAATTTAAGTTTTATTTCAAGAAGTTTTGAACTTGAAATTTTTAAGAGAGCTAAGGAATTAGGATTAGATCCTCACAATTATAAGCTTTTAGATTTTATTAATAATCATGAAGGTATAATTCAAAAGGATCTTGCTCAATTCTTTGATAAAAACCAAAGTACAATTACTAGATCTTTAAATAGATTGGAATATGATGGGTTTATTAAAAGAGTTCATGAAGAAAATAAGAAAAACAATATTATTGTGTTAACTCAGAGAGGAGAGAAAGTTATTACAGAAATTAATGAATTAGCTAAGAATATTGAAAATAAATTCCTTTATAACTTCACTACAGAAGAAAAGGAAATTTTTACTGATTTAGCTTATAAATTAGCTCTAAATTGTTATGAGGAACATGTTAATAAATAGCTATGGAGGACCTTTAGGTGGATAAAAAGAAGATTATTAAATTGGCTAAAAAAGATTTTGAAAAGGCTTGGTTAGAATCTGGTAAATTAGTTCAAAAACCTCATCCTGATGAAGCTTATCCCAAACTTAGATACGAAGTTGGAAATTCACATGTTTTATATGATACTTTACAGGATTTAAGACAGGTTTATTTAAAGTTAGGTTTTAATGAAGTTGTAAATCCAGTTTTCATTGATAAATCTCATGTTCATAAACAATTTGGCAAAGAAGCTCCTGCTGTTTTGGACCGCTGTTTTTTCACCGCTGGTCTTCCTCGTCCGGATATTGGAATTGGAGTAGAGAAATTAACTCAAATTGAAGAGCTTGGAATTGAATTAGATGAAGATAAAACCAACAATCTTAAAGGTGTTTTTAGAGGATATAAAAAGGGGACTGTTGATGGTGATGATTTAGTTTTGGAAGTAGCTAGTTCATTAGATATTGAAAATGATATGGGCCTTAAAGTTTTAGAAAAGGTCTTTCCAGAGCTTTACAATTTAGAAGCTATTGCTCATAATGATACCTTAAGATCTCATATGACCTCTGGCTGGTTTATTTCATTATCTGAAATGTGTAAACATCCTAAAAAACTTCCAATAAAAGCTTTCTCTATTGACAGATGTTTTAGACGTGAACAAAAAGAGGATTCTAGTCATTTAAGAACTTATCATTCAGCTAGTTGTGTAATAGCTGATGAATATGTATCTTTGGATACGGGTATGGCCACTTCAGAAGCTCTTTTAGAGTATTTTGGATTTTCCAAGTTTAAATTTGTCCCTGATGATAAGAAATCTAAATATTACATTCCAGAAACTCAAACTGAAGTTTACGGTTATCATCCTAAATTAAATGAGTGGGTTGAAATAGCTACATTTGGTCTTTACTCTCCAATAGCTCTTGCACGTTATGGCATTGATTTGGAGGTTATGAATCTTGGTTGTGGAGTTGAAAGAATAGCTATGGTTTTAAATGGCTTATCTGATATTCGTGAGATGGTTTATCCTCAAATCTACAAACCACTCACTTTGACTGATCGTGAATTAGCTACCATGATTTCTTATGATTTGTATCCTGTTACTGATGAAGGAATTTCATTAATGGAGAATATTTCAAATGTTTGGTCTTTAAATAAGGATGTTTCTTCACCTTGTGAATTTAAGGTTTTTGAAGGAGAGTTTTTAAATCATAATATTAGTGTTAAAGCAGTTGAAAAGGAAGACAACACTAATCTTTTAGGCCCTGCAGCTTCTAATGAGATTTTTGTAAACGATGGAAACATATTGGGAATTCCTCAAAATTATCAGGGTGACAATGAATTGGTTTTAAAAGCTTTAGATAATGGAATCAATACAAACATCAATTATTTAGATTCTTTAACAGCTATGAGCGCTTATAAAATTGAAGAAGCTGTTTTATCTGGTTTGAATCATTTAAATTTGAGAAATACCATTGTTCGTGCAGCTTCGGATATTAATTTAAGAATTGATGATGCAGCTATGAGATATATTAACAATGAAAATAAGGTAATTGATATACGTGGACCAATATTTTCTACACTTGAAATAGCTATTGATTAATTAATAGATTTATAGCTATTTTTATTTTGAATTTGTTTTAAAAATATTAATTTTAAAAGGAGGCTATTTAATGAAAATTGAAGGAACTGTTACCACCGGTTTAGGAAAAGGTGCTTATTTTCTTTCACAGGATTTTTACAAAAATGAGTTTAATAAAAATTGTGGATTTGAACCATATCCCGGAACTTTAAATATAATAGTTCCAGAAGAGTATTTAGAAAAAATAAATGAAATTAAAAAAAATTGTACTAATTTGATAAAACCTGATGAAGGTTTTGGAGCGGTAAATTATATTTCAGCTATTTTAAACGATAATATAGAAGGGGCTATTGTATTTCCTGCTAAAACTGTTCATGAAGAAAATTATTTAGAATTTATAGCTCCTGATAACTTGAGAGATAAATTAAATCTTAAAGATGGTGACACTGTAGTTTTAGAGATTGAAAAATAAATTTTTACAGTTGAAACACACCTCTTAAATTTTACTTTTTTCTATTATCAAACAATTTAGATTTTAAAACTCTATTTTAGTTATATTGATTTCATATAAACACCGAGATTGTAAATTTTTATAGGGTTTTTTTATTTTCCGAATTTGTGTGTCCAGAATTTCATTTTATAG
>CAYPCR010000023.1:0-33803 GCA_964409285.1 uncultured Methanobrevibacter sp.
ACTCATCGATGTGAAATTTCAAATGTAAAAAATATGAGGTTTGCAACAAAGCTTGAAAAAATAAATTTAACATTTTAAATAGTGTATTGATAGCTATAATTAAATAAATTAATTTACAAAAAATAAACTAATTAAAAAATTGGAGAGAATAGCTTTGTGGGACACAAGTAAAGATTATAGAATTTTAGTAGCAAATGAAGCACGGGAAAATTATTTGAATTTAATACCTACTGCATCTTTTAGAGGAAATTGGAATAAAAAAATGGCTATTGAAACAGCTAAATTAATGAATAGTGATTTTCAATCATTGCTTTACTCTTATCTTGAAGGTGATGATTTAGCTAATTCTCCAGATGTAGCTAATTTAACTGAAAAAGCTAATAAAATTATTGAATGTCTTGGAGGAGAGGGATGGAATAAAACCTTTTTAAATGGTGCTCCTAAAGAGGATAAAGAAAAAACTTTAGAAAATATAGCTAAAGTAAGATTTTTCCTTGATAGTATATTAGGATTAAAAGATAGACTAGCGTTAGGGCCAATCAATGATCCTATAATGGGAGTTGATATAAAAGTTGGAGAAATCATGAGTGTTACAAAACATCCTAAAGCTGATTCTCTTATGATCTGTAATGTTAATTTAGGTTCAAGAGCTATAACAGTAGTTACAAATGATTTAGATGTTAAAGAAGGAAACAATGTTGGTGTTTCACTACTTCCTCCTCAAACATTTATGGAAACCACTAGTGAAGGAATGTTTTTAGGTATGAATGGTAGTATCTTAAAAGATGTTAAAGGAGAACTTGGACAAATGCCTAAAGGAATCCCTATGGAATCTTTAAATGAAACAAGAAATTTAGTTGAAGCCTATTTGAAAAAATAGGTTTATTGTTTCTAATATTAGATACTTATCTTAAATTTAAACCTATTAATTTTGTTTTTGTCATTTCTTCAACAGCGTATTTAATACCTTCTTTTCCAGTTCCACTATTTTTAAAACCTCCAAACGGCATATTATCAGTTCTAAAAGTTGATTGTTTGTTAATAAATACTGACCCTGCTTCAATTTCATTGGCACATCTTAAAGCACTTTTAAGATTTTCAGTATATACGCCAGCTTGCAAACCATATTCTGTATCATTAGCTATTTTAATTGCTTCGTCAATAGAATTAACCCTTATTATTGGAGCAATAGGCCCAAATGTCTCATTTATAACTAAATCCATATTTGGAGAAACATTATCAATTACAGTAGGTTCATAAAATGTAGCTTCTCTTTTTCCACCACATAATATTTCTGCTCCTTGTTTAACTGCATTGTTAACTGATTCTTCAACCATAATAGCTGCATTTTCATTTATTAAAGGACCAATATCTGTTTTTCTATCCATTGGATTGCCCATTTTAAGATTTTTTGTCTTTTCAACTAGTTTATCAACAAATTCATCAGCTATTGAATTATCAATTATTACTCTTTTAACGCCCATACATACCTGACCAGCATTTAAATAAGCTCCTCTAACAGCTCCAAGAACTGCTTCATCAATATCGGCATCTTCAAGAACTACCAATGGATCGTTTCCTCCAAGTTCTAAGGTTACCTTTTTCATTCCTGCTCTTGATGAAATCATTAATCCTGTTGGGACACTTCCTGTAAATGAAATTTTATCAACAAATGGAGAAGTTACAATCCCATCTCCTACTTCAGTTCCATAACCAGTAACTACATTGATTACACCATTAGGAAATACTTCATTAATTAAATCTGCACATTTCAATACTGTTAATGGAGCATCTAAAGGTGGTTTTACAACAACAGTATTTTTACAAGCTATAGCTGGTGCAATTTTATGTAAAGTTAAATTTAATGGATAATTAAATGGAGTAATTGCTCCAACAACACCTAAAGGAATTTTTTGAGTAAAAGCAAAAAATCCTTTCCCATTTAACCCTCCATCTAATGGAACAGTTTCTCCATAAATTCTTTTTGCTTCTTCAGCTGATAATCTTAAAGTTTCAATAGACCTATCTAATTCAACTTTAGCTTCTTTAATTGGTTTTCCTACCTCCATTGTTAATAGCTTAGCTAATTCCTTTTTATTTTCTTTTAATTTTTCATAAACTTCATATAATTTATTAGAAACTTTAAAAGCAGACATTTCCTGAATATCATTTTTAGCTTTAACTGCTGCATCAATAGCTGCATTTACATTATTTAAATGAGATATTGGAACTGTATCAATTACCTCTCCATTATATGGATTTTTAACCTCATATAAATCATTATCTGTAACTTTTTTCCCATCAATTAACATATCCATCCTATCACCTATTACTAAATAAGTTTAAATATTATTTAAAATATTGTGATAAATCATTTAATTGATTATTAAAGTCATTTAACTCATTTTTCTGAATTTCACCGGATAAATCATTAATATAATTTTTATAAAAAATAAGACCAATTATTACAATAACAATTATTCCTCCAAAAATTAATATTAATTCAGCTGCTGCCTGACCATTGTTTTCTCTCATTACATACCACCTAATAAAAATTGTCCTCCCAAAGTCGACATTAAATAAAATATTATAAAAGATGCTAAAACTAAAGGTATTGAAAATTTAACGCCTTTCTTAAAGTTACCATATAAAATTACGCTTATTATTAAACCAACTAAAAAAGAATGAATTATCAAATATAATTCTCCGGCTAAAGGAGCTATTTTAACAATTTCTGTAGTTTTTCCAAAACTTTCCATAAACCCTCCATAAACGCTAACCATTCCTAATGCAAAAGGACTTGCAATAACAGCAGATATTATTAAAAACATAACAGCCATCATAACAGAAGATTTTCTCTCACGTTTAAGAGCTAAAACATCTCTTAAATCATTTGATATTTCCATAATGACATTTGAAATACTTGCACCGCTTTTTCGCCCATCTAATATTATTATAAAAATTCTTTCAATTTCTCGTGATTTTAAACGTTTGCTCATAGCTATCCATGATTTATCAAAATTTTTTCCCATTTTAATTTCTATTATTGTTCTTCTCATTTCATCATATAATGGGCCATTTCCATAACTGCTCATATCCTCCATTGCATTTTCAAAACTTAAGCCTACTTTTAACATTGAAGCTAGTTGTCTTAAAAAATCTGGAGCTGTCCTTTCAATTTCAGCTATTCTTTGCTCTTGTTTTACTAAAAGAATAATTAAAATTACAGGAAATAAAATTAATGGTGATAAAAGAAAAATAAAGGACAAATTAAAAATTAAAATTAAAAAAACAAATACAATCTCTAAAATTAGAAACAATAAAATAAAAAAAGCTAAGAATTGAC
The DNA here is from genome assembly GCA_964409285.1 of uncultured Methanobrevibacter sp. GTDB lineage: Archaea > Methanobacteriota > Methanobacteria > Methanobacteriales > Methanobacteriaceae > Methanocatella. The sequence continues at coordinate 3,347 of CAYPCR010000023.1, forward strand.
ATACATCAATTGAAACACTACAACTTAATAAAAATTCTTCTATTTTAGATAAATGTTTTTCAGATATTTTATTTTCTAAAAATAAAGATAAATCAGTTAGAATTTTAAGTTTCATAAATTTAAATAAGAATTAATCTTATTTAAAATATCTGTTAAAATCTAACTAAATAAATTGATTTAAAAGCTATTCTATCTTCAAAGGCAATTTTCCTAAGATTTTTCCAATATTAGTAACTTCTACAGTATCTTCTAATCTAACACCAAATTCTCCTTCAAGATAAATACCTGGCTCTACAGTCATTACCATTCCTTTTTCCAATATTGTATCATCTTTCGCTGAAAAGGAAGGAGACTCATGAATATCCAATCCTAAACTGTGGCCTGTTGAATGGATAAAATTATCACCATACCCATATTCATCAATAATATCTCTAGCTACCTTATCTATCTCACAACATTTAACTCCAGGTTTAATAGCTTTAATAGCTTTATTATGAGCTTCAGCTACAATATCAAAAATTTCATGTTGTTTTTCACCATAAACTATAGTTCTAGTATTATCAGAACAGTAACCTTGGTATTTTGTTCCCCAATCAATTAAAATTGGTTCTTGAAGACTTTCAGCTATTGGAACTGCATGAGGAATACTGGAATTAACTCCACTAGTTACAATTGTATCAAAAGATTCACATTCACCACCATTTTCACGCATGAAACCACCTAATTCATAAGCAACCATATCTTCACGAGCGCCATGTTGATGTTTCTCAATTATATTAAGTTGTTTAAATGCTTGTTGAGCTATTTCAGTTGCTTCTTCAATTTTAAAAATTTCGTCAGAAGTTTTAATAGCTCTTTGCTTATTAATAAACTTTTCTCCAGCTATTTGGAAATCATCTTTAAATTTCTCATAAGTTTCATATTGAAGTGTAGGTTCAATAGCTAAATTTTTAATCTCTCCTTTAATATCATCAATAAGATTAGAAAAACTTTCAAACTCTTTAACTTCTATAGAAGAATCTTTTTTAGCTATTTCTAAATCCATTTTTGAAACAAAAACAACCGGATCTTCTTTAATAATACAAAAAGCAAAACTGGTTGGTTTATAGGCAGTAATGTACTCTATGTTAGAAAAATCTGCTAATAAATATCCTTGAAAATCCTTATTTTCCATATCTTTTAAGATATTGTTGATATGTGATTGACTCATATTACCATCTCCTAATTAAATTAAAGATATATCTTTTTATTATTTAAAAATAATCATTTTGGAAAAAATTTTATATAAAAAATTAGATAGATTATCACTATGTTTAAAATTACTACACATGAATTAAGAGATTTAATAATATCCTTTTTTGTTATTTCTCTATGTTTTGCAATTTTATATGTAGGTCGCAATTTTGAAGCATTATACTTTATTTTACCCATAACAATGATTGGAGTGGGAACCGGTTTCATATTCCACGAATTAGGCCATAAATATGCTTCAATGCATTATGGTTATTGGGCAGAATACAAATTATGGCCTGCAGGATTAATTCTTGCTTTATTTAGTTCATTTATTGGTTTTGTATTTGCAGCTCCTGGTGCTGTTTATACTTATGGAAATTATGTAGATGTAAAACAAAATGGAGTTATTTCTGTTGCAGGACCTATTGTAAACATTATATTAGCAATAATCTTTTTATTAATAGCTGTAGCAATTTATCCTACTATTACTCCTTTAAATGGAATTGCTCAAATTGGATTTTTAATATGTGCTTTAGGATTTACAATAAACAGCTATTTATGTGTTTTTAATATGATTCCTATATGGAATCTTGACGGAGCTAAAGTTTTAAGATGGAATGGTTTAGTTTGGCTTATTGTAATAGCTATTGGAGGAATAATGACATATTTCTCCATGACCATGGGTGTGGAAAATATTGTAAGAATAATTTTAGGAATTTAAACCATGTCAAAAGATAAAATTAATTATTTTGAAGGAACACAACGTGTAATCTCCCCTGAAAAAACAATAAAAAATACTGAATCAAAACTTAAAACTGCAGGAATAACACGAGTAACTGAAATCACCCATTTGGATCGTGTTAAAATTCCTGTTTTTTCAGCTATTAGACCAACTGCCAAACAAGGAGGAGTTAGTGTTTATGCAGGAAAAGGGATTGGTCTAAATCAAGCCAAAGCATCTGCTATGATGGAAGGATTTGAAAGATATTCTGCAGAAAAACAAGAGAATGACAAAACAATAATAGCTACTGCAGATGAATTAGATGGAGATTTTATAACTCCAGAATCATTAAATCTTCCTAAAGGAGTAGAAATCAAAGAATTGGAATGGAACAAATGTTTTGATTTGATTGATGAAAAGGAATATTACGTTCCATCAAATGCCATTTACCATCCTTATAGTTTCAATAACCTTTTTAAAAGCAATACTAATGGATTGGCTTCAGGAAACACTTTAAATGAAGCTATTTTACATGGAATTTTTGAAGTTATAGAAAGAGATGCATGGAGCATTTTTGAACTTACAAAAAAGAATTCCAAACAAATTGATTTAGAATCTATTGAAAGTGAAATTATCAATGACATTTTAAACAAGTTTCAAAAAGAAGATATAAATATTAAATTAATGGATTTAACTGCTGATATCAACATTCCAACAATAGCTGCCTCAAGTGATGATAAACAATTAAAAGATCCAGGATTATTAACTTTAGGAGTTGGAACTCATTTAAATCCAGAAATAGCTATTTTAAGAGCACTTACAGAAGTTGCACAAAGTAGAGCAACACAAATTCAAGGAGCAAGAGAAGATACTGTAAGAGCAGATTTTATTAGAAAAGCAGGCTATGAACGGATGAAAAAAATTAATAAACATTATTTTGACGAAGATGAAACAAAAATCAGCTACTGCGATATTGTAAATAATGGAAAAGACACAATAGAGGAAAATATTGAAATTGCAGTTAAAGAGCTTAAAAATAACAATATCGAACATGTGCTTTATTATGATTTAACTCGACCAGAATTAGATATTAATGTTGTACGTGTGGTCATACCTACCATGGAACTTTATTCCATTGATAACACACGACCAGGATACAGATTTGTTGAAGTTGAAAAGATACTATGAAAATAATAATTTATACCGGACTTTCACTTCCTTTTGATGAAGCCAAAGAAATCCTAGATTCTAGTGAAAATGTAGAAGTAATTTATAAAAAACCTATAAGACGTGGAGACATTCCAATAGCTATTAAAGAACAGCCTGATATTATTGGAATTATAGACGGTGTTTTTCATCAAGTCCCTGCAGTTGCCCATAAAGAAATATTAGAAGCTATAGAAAAAGGAATAACCGTAATTGGTGCTTCAAGTATGGGAGCTTTAAGAGCATCAGAATTAGATAGCTTAGGTATGATTGGTGTAGGTTATGTTTACAACCAATATGCAAGTGGAAAAATAACTTCAGATGATGATGTAGCCGTTGTTTTGGATATAAATACCTTGGAACCACTTTCTATTCCCCTAGTCAGTATGGAATATGTATTTTCACAAGCTTGTAAAGAAAACATAATTGATGAAAATGAAAAAACAGAGCTACTAAAAATAGCTAAGGAAATTTATTATCCAAAAAGAACATATGCAAATGTATTTTCAAAATCAAAGTTAGAAAATAAAAAGAAAAACTCGTTAATCGATTTTATAAACAAATCAACAGACATTAAAAAAGAAGATGCAAAAGAACTTTTAAAATATATTAAGAGAATGATAAAATGAATAAAATACAAAATGTTAAAGAAATCCTAAAAGATGAGAAAATAGCTATTGCATTTTCTGGAGGAGCAGATAGTACTTTAATGGCTTATTTAGCAAGTCAAGTATGTGAAAATCCATTAGCTATTACAATTAACAATCACATTATGCCTGAAGGATTTATAGAACATACAAAAGAAGTTTGCAAAGATTTTGGAATAAAACAGGAAATTATTGATGTAAATTTCTATGAAAATGAAGAAATAATAAATAATCCGCCCAATCGCTGCTATTGCTGCAGAGATGAAATGTATAAATTAATTGTAGAAACTGCAAATAATAAAGGTTATTTTACAATTGTTGATGGTACAAATATAAGTGATTTGGTAGCTGATCGTCCAGGAATTTTAATAAATTATAAAAATAATATAAAAAGTCCATTTGTAGAAGGACGTTTAACATCAAAGGATATTCACAAATATCTTTACGAGAAAAATATTCCATATTCTAAATCCACTACTTGTTTAGCTACCAGATTGCCATTTAACACTAATTTAACTCCTGAAAAATTAGAAAATATTGATTTATATGAAAAAATTATTTATGAGAATACTAACTGTGAAATTGCAAAGGTAAGAGAATTTGAATCAATGCATATAGTTGAAGTAGATAATTTTGAAGATATTTTGAATGAGAATACATTAAAATCAATATATGAAAAATTAAAAGAAGCAGGTTGTAAAAAAGTTTGTTTAAACATATCAAAAATTGATGATGATGAAGAGATAATTCTTGACTATAAGAATAATAATTTTATATATAAACTACCTTACAATATTGATATGGATAAAACTAAAATCAAAAATGAGAAAATAAATGTAAAAGAAGATGGAATGATTATAGGTAATGGTTTTAATAGCTATGAAGAAGCTTTAGAAGAGTTTATGAATATTTTACCAGCCATTAGACGAACTGTCCCTTAAATCTTATTCATTTCTTTATATTTTTTAAGTACAATATCAGGAGTTTCAATTGTTTTTTCAATAGTATCTTTAAATGAAACTACATCTTCCTCTTCTTCATCTATATTTTTAAAACCGTTTAATTTAATTTGTTTTCCATCAATTTTAAATCCTATATTATCAGCTTTTACTTCAATAAGATTAATTTCAATTTCAGAAGCCTCTTGTAACTGTCTATCGGCTTCTACTTCATATTTTAAAAATAATTCTTTATGTGGCATTAATTCATTAATAGTTCTTTTAATTACAGATTCGAATAGTTCTAAAAATTTTTCAACAGGAGGTAAATTATTTGCCCAATAATAAGCAAGAACAGAATTAAGAACAATTTCATGCTCTACAAAATCATCCCTAAGTCTGGCTCTTACACCAATCTTATTACCTTCCATTATTTTTATAACTAATACTGGTTTCAAACCCATATTATCACTATTTAACTAAAGATTTAATTAAATCACTAGCTCTTACAAGTCCTATTAAATCTCCTTCAACACCAATTACTGGGATTTGTTCAATATGCAATGTTTTCATTTTTTTAGCACAATCACTCACAGTAGTTTTTGCATTTGCTACTTCAAGATGATCTCCAATTACATCTTCAACAAGTTTATCAGAGAAAGTTAAATGATTTTTTTCAATATATAAAACAGATGTACTGTCCCAAGACCATTTATCCCCTTCAGTACCAACAGTTGAACTATGTTCTGAACGTTCAGATTTAATTTCACTTTCAGCTATAAAATCAGTTTCAGTTAAAATACCGGTTAATTTAGCTTCATCATTTAAAGCTAAAATTGATTTTAATCCAAATAATTTCATGCTTTCAAAAGCTACATTTAATGGGGTTTTTTGCCAAGTTGTTGGAACATCCACAATCATATATTTTTCAACAGGATCTTGAATATCCATAGTGGATAAGGCTTGTGAAACTAAATCAAATGATGTAATAATACCAACTAAGTCTCCTTTTTCATCAACTACAGGAACTCTTCTGACATTATTTTCAATCATTTTTTCAGCAACATCTTCAATTTCATCACTTGGTAAGACTGTTACTAAATCCCGAGACATTAACATTGCAATTTGTTCTTCATCAGGATTTACAATCAAATCTGAACGAGTTAATAAGCCCACTAATTCATCAGTGTTTCCTTTGACAACAGGTAAAACAGAGATATTTTCTTTACGCATTAAATCTAATGCTTTTTCTCTATTTCCAGGAACCGAAACACTCACTACATTTTTGGACATTACTCTTTTTACTTTCATTTAACCGCCTCTTAAATTATTAATGTACTACTAGAACAGAACATTTAGCGGATTTAACAACTTTATCAGCTACACTACCCATTAAAAATTTGTCAAATCCAGATTTACCTGAACTTCCAATAACAATTAAATCAGCACCTTGCTCTTGAGCAGTTTGAATAATTTCTTTTGCAGGGGAACCTTCTTTAATAACTGGAGTAATTTTTACATCATCATGTTCTTTCTCATTTAAATCTTCAAATTCTTCAATGTTTTTTTCTGAATCCTCTTTTAATAGATTAGTTAATTCGTATATTTCACTATCTAAAGGAAGAGTATTAACAAAATTATTTTCAATGACACTTAAAGCTATAACTTCAGCACCAGTCATTTTAGCAATGAATAATGCTTGTTCTTCAGCTCTTAATGCATATTCTGAACCATCAGTTGGAACTAATATTTTTTTATACATAGCAAACATCTCCTAATAATTCATTATAATATTTTATGAATATTATCTATATTAATAACATTTATTATATCTTTCGCCCCACTTCGATTAATGAGGCTTAAATAAGGATTTTTTGATTTTTGTTTAATAATTGCTAATTGAACATAGCTACCTTCTGAAATTTCATATTTATTAATTTTTTGATTAATATTACTATAACATACATTTGTTGTGGCCATTTTTAATAGGTCTTTAGGTGAAATGGAAATTCCATATTTAAGAGAATATGATTTAATAATAAATTCAAGTTCTCTAAACAAGCTAGGGGAATTCAACATTATATTATCTGATCCTAAAAGAGGCCTAATACCATATTTAATAATTTGATTTAATTGTGGCCAGCCTACAGACAATGTTGCATTAGCTCGAGGACACAAAACTAAATTTGTATTAGAATTAGCTATTAAATTTAAATCATCGTTTAAGGAATTGGTTCCATGAACAATCTGATTAAAACCACAGCTAATAGCTCTTTCAATCTCGCTTTGACCATATTTTTCTAAACTATTAATCTGACATTCCATAGATTCAGCTGTGTGTATTGAAGAAATTTTATCATGTTTATTACATTCATTTACAATTAACTCAGCTACTTCAGTTTGAATCTCGCCAAATCCACTGGGTGCTATTCCATCACAACATTTTAAAAGTTTTCTAATAGCTATTTTCACTTTTTTTAAATCAGGATTTTCCCCATAAAAAGAATCATCTCTACCTAAAATAATAGGCGTGATTGGAATATCTTCAGATGCCTTTTGAAGAAGTTTTACGCCTTTAACTCCTCCTTCCCTATAATCTATAAAATGAGTAATTCCAGAATTATACATATCCCAAAGAGAATATTTCATATTTTCAATTAAATCCTCATCATTACTTTCAGATAAAGCAACATGTTTTATTCCATTTGGAGGTTTAACCATTTCATCTAAACTTAGACCATAACCATCATCTTTAATTATTGAGTCTCCTACATGAGTATGACCATTTAAAAATGAAGGAAAAACGATACATCCACTAGCATCAATAATCTCTCCTTCTTTCACATCTTTATTTATCTCCAGAATCTTTCCATCATCTATTAAAATATTTTTCCTTGATTGTTGGAGATTTTTTCCCTTTAAAATTAATCCATTAGCTATAGTGAACATTATTAAACATTTATTAAAAAACATTTATTTATAAGTATTCAATGTTTAATATGATAAATTAAGAATTGTTTTGATTGTTCATATTATATACCAATAAAATTAGAGTTTAATTTTTAACAGCTTATTTAAAACAAATAATCGAATCAATATTATGTATCCTGTTTTGATTTTGCTTATTATTGAAAATAATCATTTTTAAATAACTTAAATGTTAAACAAAAGATAGATAACAAATATTAAAATACGATTAAAAATCCATAAATAATAGCATAAACATATTTTAATACAAAACTTTTAGAGCTGATTTCTATTAAATTTGAAGACATAAGATATTTTTATAGAAATATTGTTAAATCTGGAAATGTTTACCGGATAAAATATAAAAATAAAGATTATGGTGAATTTAAAAAATTATCTGATGCTTTATATGAAAGAGATGCTCTAATACACTGCAATTTTGATTATGATTTACTTGTAGAATACGATTTAGAAAATAAATATGAATCAATGGAATTACCCCCATTTCCTGAAAAAAGATCTAGAGGACGGATAAAAGGAACAAAGGTAAATAAAGATAAAAGAGAAGGTAAAATCCTTTTTGATCATAAACTTAAACAATTTTACGTCCAAAAGGAAGATAAAATCTACCAATATTGTGACACAATGACTGAAGCTTATTATATTAAAAAACAGCTGATGGAAAATCAATGGGACGAAAGTTGCCTTAAAAATACTATCTCCAAAAGAATTGAATTAAATAAAAAATTAAATCCAAAAGAAGAATATGATGTTGAATTAATCTTTTGTCCTTATTGTAATAGAAAATTAAAAAAGGAAAATAAAGAATGCCCCTATTGTGGAACTAAATTATAATCCCTCAATATGATCATTTAAAGATTTAACCTTAATTTCATTATTTTGAACTGCCTCAATAGCATTTAAAGCAGCTCTTGCACCAGCTAATGTAGTTACATATGGAATACCAAGTTCAATAGCTAATCTTCTAATGATATAACCATCTAAAGCTGATTGTTTACCTTCAGAGGTATTAATAATTAAATCTATTTCCTTGTTTAAAATTGCATCCCTAATATTTGGAGAGCCCTGAGATACTTTTTTAATCTTTTCAATATCCACACCCTCAGCAGCATCAGCAGTACCACTGGTAGCTACCAATTCAAAGCCCAAATTAGCTGCTTTTTCAGCTATTGGAAGAATTTTCTTTTTATCTTGTTCTTTTACACTAATAAAAATCTTACCTTTTTTAGGCAAATCCATCCCAGCAGATAGCTGTGATTTATAAAATGCCATTCCAAAAGTATCATCCACTCCAATACTTTCACCAGTAGACTTCATTTCAGGACCTAATACTGTATCTGATTCTGGAAGTTTTAAAAATGGGAAAACAGATTCTTTTACAGCAACATGATCTATTTTAATTTCTTTTGTAAGACCAAAATCAGCTAATTTTGAACCTGTCATAATCCAAGTAGCTATTTTAGCTAAAGGAACACCAATAGCTTTACTTACAAATGGAACGGTTCTACTTGCTCTTGGATTAGCTTCAATGATGTAAACTCTTTCCTCATCTAATTTAACTGCATATTGGATATTCATTAAACCTTTAACATCCAATTCTAATGCGAGTTTTTTACTTTGTTCACGAATAGTATCTAAAATATGTTCTGGAATTGTTTGCGGTGGAATTACACAAGCTGAATCTCCAGAATGAACACCAGCTTCTTCAATATGTTCCATAATTCCAGCAATAAATACTTCCTCACCATCACATAAAATATCCACATCTAACTCAATAGCATCCTCTAAGAATTTATCTACTAAAATTGGATGTTCTGGAGAAACTTTAACAGCTTCTTTCATATATTCCTCTAGCTCTGCATCATCATAGACAATTTCCATTGCTCTTCCACCAATAACATAAGAAGGACGAACTAAAACAGGATAATTAATTTTAGCAGCAATTTCCTTTGCCTCTTCAAATGAATTAGCTATTCCATGAGGAGCTTGATAAATATGAAGTTTATTTAAAAGTTCTGCAAATAATTCTCTGTCTTCAACCCTATCAATACTTTCATAAGGAGTTCCTAAAATTTTAACACCTGCATTAGCTAATGGAACTGCTAGGTTAATTGATGTTTGACCTCCAAATTGAACAATAACCCCATCAGGATTTTCCTGTTCTATAACACCCATTACATCTTCAAAGGTTAAAGGTTCAAAAAACAACTTATCAGAAATATCATAATCAGTACTTACAGTTTCAGGATTGTTGTTTATTAAAATAGTTTCAATATCTTCTTCATTTAAAGCAAGTGCAGAATGGACACAGCAATAATCAAATTCTATTCCTTGACCTATTCTAATAGGGCCTGCTCCTAAAATTACAATCTTTTTCTTATTATTAACTTGTAATTCATTTCCTTTATCATAAGTACTGTAATAATAAGGAGTTTTAGCTTCAAATTCTGCAGCACAAGTATCTACCATTTTATAGGAAGGTTTGATATTAAAGTTTTTACATAAATTTCTAACATATTCTTCAGTTTGGTTTGCGAGAGTTGCTAACCTTTTATTTGAAAAGCCCATTTGTTTTGCTTTTCTTAAAAATTCAGGGTCTTGAATTGTCTCTGGAGTAACTTCGTTCTCTAAATCTACAATATTTTTAATTTTGTATAAGAAGAATTCATCAATATTTGTAAGTTTTTGAAGTTTAGAAATTTCCATTCCATCTTTAATAGCTGAATAAATTTGGAATAATCTTTCATCAGTAGGATTTGCCAATTCATGTTCATCATATTCAACATATTCAAATCCATCATAACCCATATCAAGAGATTTAATAGCTTTTTGTAAACCTTCCTCTAAAGTTCTTCCAATAGCCATTACTTCTCCAGTAGCTTTCATTTGAACTCCAATTTCTCTATTTATGCCTCTGAATTTATCGAATGGCCATCTTGGAATTTTAACCACTACATAATCAATAGCTGGTTCAAATGATGCAGGAGTTTCTTTTGTAATATCATTTTTAATTTCATCTAAAGTCATTCCAAGAGCTATTTTAGAAGATATTTTAGCTATTGGATAACCTGTAGCTTTAGATGCAAGCGCACTACTTCTACTTACTCTTGGATTAACTTCAATAACTTTATATTCACCAGTTTCAGGATTAACAGCAAATTGAATGTTACATCCTCCTTGAATTCCAAGTTCCCTAATAATCTTAATAGAAGCGTCCCTTAATGCCTGGGAATCTTTATCATTTAAATTCTGAGCAGGTGCAACAACAACACTTTCACCAGTATGGATACCCATAGGATCAATGTTTTCCATATTACAAACAATGATACAGGTGTCTTCTTTATCCCTCATTACTTCATATTCAAATTCTTTCCAGCCCAAAACTGATTCATCAATAAGAACTTGATTAATAAAACTCATATCAAGACCATGAGTGGTAATCTCAATAAGTTCTTCTTCATTATGAGCTACTCCACCTCCAGTTCCTCCAAGGGTAAATGCAGGTCTTACAATAACTGGATATCCAATATCTTTTACAGCTTCAATAGCTTCTTCAACACTTTCTACTGCATGACTTTTAGGAATTGGTTCATTAAGTCTATCCATGAAATTAGCGAATAATTCTCGATCCTCAACATCCTTAATTGTATCAACATCAGAACCTAATACTTTAATTCCATCTAAAAGTCCTAAATCACCTAATCCTGTAGCTATATTTAATCCAGTTTGACCTCCCATGGTAGGTAAAATAGCATCAATATTTTCTTTCTCAATTATTTGAGCAACAATCTCAGGAGTTAATGGTTCAGTATAAACAGTATCTGCCATATCCATGTCAGTTTGAATAGTAGCTGGATTACTGTTTACAAGAACTGTTTCTATTCCCTCTTCTCTAAGTGATTTACATGCTTGTGATCCAGAATAATCGAATTCTGCAGCTTGACCTATCTGAATAGGTCCAGAACCAATTATTAATACTTTTTTAATATCCTTATCTATAGGCATTTTAATCCTCTAATTTATTTAATAATCATCCATCATATCGTTAAATTTATCAAAAATGTACCTTGTATCATTTGGACCTGGTCCGGCCTCTGGATGGTATTGAATAGTGTGTAAAGGTAATTCTTTATGAGATAAACCTTCTGGAGTTCCATCATTTAGATTAATTTGAGTTAAAACTAAATCAGTATCATTGAGTGATTCCTTATCAATGGTAAATCCATGATTTTGAGAAGTTATAAATACTTTACCTGTAGTTAAATCTTTAACAGGTTGATTTGCTCCCCTATGGCCAAATTTCATTTTATAAGATTTAGCTCCAAATGATTTTGCAATTAACTGTTGCCCCATACAAATTCCAAAAACAGGCAATCTATTTGAAAGTTTTTTCATTGTTTCTATTGTTTCTGTGACCCTATCTGGATTTCCAGGACCTGAAGTAATCATTAATCCAGTAGGATTATAATCTAAAATTGTTTTATAATCAGTATCATAAGGAAATAAAACAACTCCAATATCTCTTTCTAAAAATCCGTTTATAATGTTCTTTTTAACACCACAATCAATTAAAGCTACTCTTTTATTAGCATCCTCATTGTATATTTTAACCTCATCAGTTGAAACTAACGGTACTAAATCCCTATCAATAATATGAGGTTGATTACGTGCAAGTTCTAATAATTCCTCATCAGATATATTTTCAGTGGTAATAGCTCCTTTCATTGAACCTTCTTCACGTATTTTAAGTGTTAAATCCCTGGTATCAACACCACTAATTCCAGGAATTTCAAATTCTTTTAAAAATTCATCTAATGTTTTTTGAGCAGAAAAATTAGAAACATTTTTACAAACTTCACGTACAACATAACCTTCAGCTTGGATTTTATCAGACTGATACCACTCTGGATTTACACCATAATTTCCTTCTAAAGGATAGGTGGACATTAAAATTTCCCCTTTAAATGAAGGGTCTGTTAACGATTCTGTATAACCAACCATCCCCGTTGAAAATACAACTTCCCCCGTTTTGGTAGTCTCAAAACCAAAACCTTCTCCTTTAATTATTGTTCCATCTTCTAAAGCTAATTTGGCCTCTTTTACCATTAAATCACCATTAAGAATAAACAGTAATATTTATATTTCTAATCTAATATTAAAGTTATTATTTCTTACCCCACAACACACCATAATTATAAAATTTATAAGGAAGCCCTACTTGTTTACAACCAGATTTTTTCAAACAATCTAGTTGATAGTTTACAGTTTCCTGATTATCATATTTTCTTCGTTTATTAGCTTTCTCAAAGGATTCTTGAGTAATTTTTTCTAAAACTATATCATCAGTTTTTTTAAAGAAAAATGTTTCAACAGCTGAATCCTCATCTAATAACAAATCAGCATTAACAAAAACACCACCATCATTTAAAAGATGAACATATTTATCATATAATTTAAACTTATCTTCATGACTTAAATGATGAATGGACAAAGAAGAAATAATAATATCAAATTTTGAATCGAAATCATGAGTTATGTAATTATCATTAATATAAACAATATTAGGATTATCTTCAAATCTTATCCTTGCTTGGTTTAACATGTTATCAGCCAAATCTATTAAAGTAACTTTAGCATTAGGATATTTTTCAAGTAAGAATAACGAAAGCAAACCTGTGCCTGCACCTAAATCTAAAACTTTAGGATTGTATTTGTTTATATCAATGACATCAATAGCTATTCCATAAAAATCATCGAAACAAGGAATTAAATCCCTTCTTTCTTTATCATAATCCTTTGCATGATTATCAAAAACCTCATGAACTTCCATTTTAAATTTCTCCGATATTTAAACTAAAATTAAGACTTCTAGCTGAATGAGTAAGTTCTCCTAATGAAATAATATCCACATCCAAATTTGCATAATGGGAAATATTATCCTTATTAATTCCTCCAGATATTTCAATTAAAGATCTTTCACGAATATTTTTATCATTTAATCTTTTTAATACTTCTTCAACATCTTTAGGGGCCATATTATCTAGCATTACAATATCTGCATTATTCTCCACACAATCTACAGCATCATCAATAGTTTCAACTTCAATTTCTATCTTTTTAGAAAAACTAACATTGTTTTGAGCTTTTTTAAGAGCTTTTAAAGGAGATCCTGCAATAGCTATATGATTATCCTTAATTAAAACCATGTCAGTTAAAGAAAATCTATGAGTATCTGCCCCACCAATTTCTAAAGCTATTTTATCAAATTTAGATATTCCTGGAGAAGTTTTACGAGTTCCTGCAATAATAACATTATCATCCTTTAACATTTCAACATAACTATTAGAAGCAGTAGCTACTCCGCTCATTCTCATTAATAGATTAAGAATAGTTCTTTCTAAAAGAAGGATTGTACGTGCTTTTCCCTCAATTAAAAATAATAAATCCCCTTCATCAATTTTAGAACCGTCGTTTAAATTGAAAATAACCCTTACATCTTTAGATTCCAATATTTCTTTTATTATTTTTGCTCCAGCAAGTATTCCCTCATCCTTAGAAATAATTTCAGCTTTTACAACTAAATCCTCATCAATAATAGAGTTAGAAGTAATGTCACCAAATCCTTCATCCTCTTTCAACATATAGCTAATTATTTTATCCATTGTAATATTCTCCTATAGTGTTGATTTTAAATTTTTAATAAAATAATCTTTACTAATTCAAATGATTAATCACTAAACATTTAATAATAACTTAATAAAAATTATAACTAGTGATTAAATGGAAATTATATTTTTAGGAACCTCATCAGCTGTTCACTCTCAATTTAGAAGCCATCCTTCAATTGCTTTTAAAGGATTTGGAGAAGTAATGTTATTTGATTGTGGAGAAGCTACTCAAAAACAACTAATTTTTGCAAAGGTAAGTCCTATGAAAATTTCCAAAATATTTTTAACCCATTATCATGGAGACCATGTTTTAGGTTTACCAGGTCTTCTACAATCCATGAATTTTAGAGATAGGCAAACACCACTAAAAGTTTACGGTCCCAAAGGATTAAAACAATTAGAAAAAGCTATAAAACAATTAAATTTCTTTAATTTTAGTTTTCCTTTAGAATTTATTGAAATTGAAAGTGGATTCACAATTGAAGAAGAAAATTACATAATTAAAACTCAAAAAGTAAACCATAATGTTGAAACATTAGCTTATTCAATTGAAGAGAAGAAAAAACCCACATTTTTACGTGAAAATGCTATTGAACTTGGAGTGCCAATAGGACCACTATTTGGAAAACTTCACAATGGTGAAACTATTGAAGTTAATGGGAAACAAATAAAACCAGAACAAGTCCTAGGAAATCCTAAAAAATCTAAAAAAATAGTCTATTCTGGAGATACCACACCATGTGAGGAAATGGTTAATTTTGCTAAAAATTGCGATTTACTAATTCATGAATCCACATACAAAGATGAAGATAAAGACAAAGCTGAGAAAAACTTCCATTCTACCTCATCAGATGCAGGTAGAATAGCTAAACAAGCTAATGTAGATAAATTAGTACTTACCCATATTAGTACCAGATATAAAGAAACCGACGATTTATTAAAACAAGCAAAAAATGAATTTGAAAATACAATCCTTGCAAAAGACTTAATGAAAATCGAGGTATAAAAATGGAGATTTTAGAAACAATAAATCCATTTTTAAGATTAATTTTTACTGCAATTATTATTGTTGGAGCATTAATAAGTGTAAAAATTGTTAGCTATGTTTTAAATAGAATTAAACGTTTTGATAAAAATGTAACATTAATTTATGCCCTTAAGGATTTATTTAAGTATATTATTTATATAATAGCTGTTATTTTAATCTTTGATGTTTTTGGAATTGATTTACAAGGAATATTCGTAAGTATTGGTATTGTGAGTATTATAGTAGGATTTGCTGCTAAAGATATCATTTCTAATTTTATGTCAGGATTTTTCCTGATTTCAGATAAATCTCTTCAAGTAGGAGACATTATAAGTGTTAACAATTTAAAAGGAGAAATACTTAAAATAGGATTTAGAAACACAACTATTGAAGATAATAACCAATCAATTATTACAATTCCAAATTCTACTTTAGCAAAATCTCCATATTCCAAATATAAAAAAGGAGAAAAATTAAAAACAAAACTTGAAATTACAATTCCATTTACAATCAATTCAAAAGAGTTGGAAGAAAAAATATTGGAAAATATTTCTAATAATCCCAATATAAAAACAAACCCTCAACCTACCTTTAAAAGTAATTCTATAACAGACGAAGGAATTTGTTTAAACTTGATTTTTTGGGTAAAAGATTTTAATAAAAAGGAACATATTAAATTAAATATTGCAAATGAAATTCAAAGTTATATAGGTGATAATAATGAGTAATTCATTACAGGATGAAATAAGAAAACTGAAAGAAGAGAAAAATGCTATAATTTTAGCACATAATTATCAACCAAAAGAAATTCAGGAAATTGCTGATTTTCTTGGTGACTCTTTAGAATTATGTATTAAAGCTACAGAAATTGAAGATAAAGACCTAGTTATTTTCTGTGGTGTAGATTTCATGGCTGAAACAGCATATATTTTAAATCCTGATAAAAAAATAGTCATTCCCGATTTAAAAGCAGAATGTCCAATGGCTCATATGTTACCTGAAGATGAATTATTGAAAAGCATGGAAGAAAATCCTGATGCTGCAGTAGTTCTTTATGTGAATAGTATTGCAGAGGCAAAACAACACGCAAACACTCTTTGTACTTCAGCTAATGCTGTAAAAGTAGTTGAAAGCTTAGATCAAGACAAAATATTATTTGGCCCAGACGGTAATCTAGCTGCTCATGTAGCTAAAAAATTAAATGATAAGCAAATTATTCCAACTCCAAAAAATGGTCACTGTTATGTTCATAAATTATTCCATATTGAGGATGTAGAACTCAAAAGAGAGCAATATCCTAATGCAGAGATAATATGCCACCCAGAATGTAATATGGATGTTCAACAAGCAGCTGATCAAGTACTTTCTACTGGAGGTATGTTAAAATATATTGCTGAAAGTGACAATGATGAATTTGTAATTGGAACAGAAATTGATATGATTACAAGAATTAACAACGAAGTTCAAAATAAAAAATTATATCCTTTACTTGAAGGAGCTATTTGTGAAACCATGAAATTACATAGCTTAGAGAAAGTAAAACAAGCTCTTGAAAATGAAGAACCTCAAATAACATTACCTGAAGATGTTTGTGAAAAATCCTTAAAAGCTGTAGAACATATGTTAAATGCTTCTAAATAGCATTTAACTTATTTATTTTATAAATCTTCTAAAAAGCTAGAAAGGAAAACATTCATTTCTATTTCTTCCCTAGCTATAAAATCTTCCAATCTATATTTAGCTACTTCACTATTGAATGGAAAAAGCTCATCATTAAAATACATTCTTATTTTTAAATTATTATCAACAATGGAAAGTTCTTCTTTAAGATTATTTTTAATAAACTCTAACTGATTTTCATCTAAACCTGTAACCTTATAATCAACATAATTTTCATCGTTATTATAATCTAGTATTTTTACATCCATCGAATCATCACATATCTTTCATAAAATTAGCTAATTCCTCTTTAAAATCTTCCAAATTAGAAGTTCCTAAATGGCCTAATTCAGAATCAAAAATTAATAATGTGGAATTTTCAATCATTTCAGCCATTGGTATGGCATCCAACTCTGGTGGGAAATATTGATCTTGATTGATACCAATAATTAAGACTTTAGCTTTAATATTTTTTAACTCATCTTCAATATCATAGTCAATTATTGCATCATTTTGATATTTAACATCATATAAATCATAAAATAAGCCTTCATCACCAAACTCATCTAGAGCAACGTCTAGTTCATAACGACTTTGATTTCTATAATATTCTTTTGACATCCCATAACTATAAACAACTTGAGTAGCTAACTTTAATGTTCTATAAATAGAGCTAGCATACTCTTCACTGCCATAATTAGGATCGGTTTCTATAATCTCATTTGTAACTTTAGATAAAATATAATTATGGCCTGCAGTTTTATAGCTAGTAACCATTCCAATAACAAAATCCATATAGTCAGGATACATTGTAGCCCAAGTTAAAGCCACATAACCTCCCATTGAATTTCCCATAATTCCTTTAATATGGGTAATACCAAATTTATCTTCTAAAAACTTTTTTTGGAAATTAACCATATCTTCAATATTAAATCTTGGGAATTTATGATATAATTTTGTGGTTGAGGGTGAACAAGACTCAGGACAACCTAACCCTGACAAAGAAATAAAAAAATACTTGTTTTTATCAAAGGGATCGCCCGGATGGATAAGATTAGATAATTTTTTTATTGAACTATAGTTTCCTCCAGAACCATGACAATAAACAATGGCATTAATTATTTTCCCATTTTCATCATATTCTGGAGTTCCCCCTGTCAAATATTCTATTTTAACATTATTAAGAACTTCCCCGTTAGAAAATTCGAATTCATCTAAGGTATGATATTCCAGATTATTCAAAAAACTTTCCAATTATAATACCTCCAACACAAGTATTATCAGTTATATAATATGTTTAAAATTGATATAAATAAAATTTTTCATTACTAAAAAAATTTAATAAAGTAAAATTTACATATTAAATACAATGAAATACAAGATTTTAGAAGAACCTTCACATGATAAAGCTTATGATTTAATCCAAGAAGCATTAAAAAAGAAAGCTACAATATCTATTTTTGCTAAATGTAAAATTAATTATGAAGGTCGTGCATTAAGTGAACTCAATTGGGGAGAGAGAATAATTTTAATAAAACCAGATGGATCATTTTTAGTTCATCAAGAAAAAAAAGTAGAGCCTGTAAATTGGCAACCTCCAAAATCACGAACAAGAGCATATCTTAAAAATGAAACTTTATTTTTAGAAAGTCATAGAAGAACACCAAAAGAACTTTTAACTGTAGAATTAGGTTATATCCATATAATAAATTATGCTAATATTGAAGATTTTGAAGAGTTAGAACAGACAGGCCATGAAAAAGACATGAGTGACATGATAATGGAAAATCCCCATCTTATTGAAGAAGGATTTAAACCAACTACAAGAGAATATAATGTTGAACATGGATTTATCGATATTTTAGGAAAAGACAAAGAAAATAATTTAATGATTTTAGAACTTAAATCTAGAAAAGCAGGTGTTAATGCTGTAAAACAGCTAAAAAGATATCTTGATGATTTTGATGAATCTGAAAATGATTATTTAAAAGAATGTAAAGCATCTAAAAAAGAAATCAGAGGTTTACTTGTAGCTCCTTCTATCGATGAAATAGCTAAAGAAATGATAGAGGAAGAAGGAATAGAATTTGTATCTATAGAACCTCCAAAAGAATTAAAAAAAGATAAAAAAATTACTCTGGACTTTTTTTAGATAATGGAATCTTCAATTCTTTTAACTTCTTCAGTATGATGTTTTAAAGTATGTTCATTAGCTGGAATAGATTTTGTTACATGACACTCTTTTTCTAATTTATAGACCAAATAATTCTCATCATCCAACTCTATAAATTCATCATCTGGCTCCAATTCTATTTTATCTAATTCTTCAATTATTGAATCATACTCTTTTTGTTCAAGTTCAACAGCTTTATTTAAATCCATTTCTTGGATTTTAGGATTTAATTGATATGCAATAGCTACAAAACCATTAACTGTAGTATCATCAATTTCAAATTCAGCTCTTCTAATTTCATCCATTGATAGCTTTACATGATCCAAAGTGTTTTGATTAACAGGAATTTCATCAGATATACCAATTTGATTTATTTGGTAATCGTTCTCCCATTCACCAATTTTATAAATTGCATAATTAATATCATCGAACTTTACTATTTCTGTTTTATTTTCTCCCATAATTTCTCCTCTTTTATGAATATTAATTTTAATTATATAAAAAATTTTATTTTATTTAGTTAATATAATCATCAAATTTTAAATAATATAATATTGTAATAATTAAATGATGCAGGAGGTTACATTGTGAAAAAATGTCCCGAATGTGGGAATGCTAGTTATGATGGTGCCCCAGTTTGTGGAAATTGTGGATATAAATTTCCTAAAACAAAAGCAGCTAAACCTAAAGAAGCTAATATTTTTCAAGAAAAACCTAGAGAAAGTGTTAAAAGTCGTTCCAATCAACCAAGTACTCTTGAAATTATTAAAGAGAAAAAAATTATTATTGGAGTTATTTTACTTATTACCGCAATAGTTATTTGTGGAATTGTTATTTCTGGAACTTCTAATCAACAAACTGTATCTCACGATGATACTGTTGACTTTTCAGAAGCAGGTTTTTCATTTAGCTATCCAGCAAATTGGTCCCAAATAAATGGAACAGATGAAAATCATGAAAATGCTATTTACTTTAATGCTGGAAATGGTATAACTGTTGAATATTATAATGTTACTAGTAGTTCTACATCTTTAAAAGAAATTACTCAAGAAAGAATAAGTTATGCTCAAGAAAATGGAGATTATGTTGATACAGTTAAAACCATAACTTTAGATGATAGAAATGCATCTGATATTATTTTAGAAGAAACAAATGGAGATTATATTAGATATGTCTCTTTATTTAGTGATGGTAAATTATATGTCTATAAAATAACTGGAAATTCAGCAAATTCAGTTAATAGTGATGCAATAAACACTGTACTTGAATCATCACATATAGAATAATTTTCATTCTTTTTTTTATTTTAAGTTAAGGTGTTAAAATGAATATTAAATTTGCACTTTGTCAAATGAATGTAGTTGATGATAAAAATGAAAATATTCAAAAAGCAACATCTATGATTTTAGAAGCTATAGAAAAAAATGCTGATTTTATAATTCTTCCCGAGATGTTTAACTGTCCTTATGAAAATGAGAAGTTTGTTGAATATTGTGAATTTGAAAAATCAAGTTACACTTTAAATAAAATTTCAAAATTAGCTGCGGAAAATAATGTTTATATTCTTGCTGGCTCCATTCCTGAAAAAGAAAAGGATAATATCTTCAACACTAGCTATTTATTTGATAAAAATGGAGATATGATAACCAAACATAGAAAAATGCATTTATTTGATATTGATGTTAAAGATAAAATTTATTTTAAAGAATCAGATACATTAACTGCAGGAAACGAATTTACAATAGCTGATACAGAATTTGGAAAAATAGGTATTGGAATCTGTTATGATGTAAGATTTCCTGAATTAGCTAGAATAATGGTTGAACAAGGAGCCGAAATATTAATTTATCCAGGAGCTTTTAATCTTACTACTGGACCGGCTCATTGGGAGTTGTTATTTAGAGCACGAGCTCTTGACAATCAAGTATTCTGTATAGGAGTTGCGCCTGCTTTAGATGAAAATGCTAATTATAATTCCTATGGTCATTCTATTATAACAAATCCTTGGGGAGAAGTTGTAATAGAAGGAGATTATAATGAAGAATTATTAATAGCTAAAATTGATTTAAATGAAGTAAAAAGAATAAAAGAAGAACTTCCTTTAATTAAAAATAAAAGGAATGATTTATATCAAGTGAAAAAAATTTAACCAACTAATTTATCTAATCTTTTTTGGAAATAATCTACTTTTTCTGGTTTTTTTGAACCAAATACTTCAATAGCTTTGTTTAAAACTCTTACTTCGTTGTCATAGTCATCATTTTTCCTATAAAGAATAACTAATCTTTTATAAGGAGCGTCTTTAACCTGCCCCTCTTCAACATACTTTTCATATTCTTTAATAGCTTTTTGAACATTAGTTTTTTCAAATTCTTTAATCCTAGCCATTGGTAAAGTAGATGAAATAGTTTCTCCTTTTTCTTTAGCCTTTAAAACTTTTTCTGCTTTTTTAAGAGCTTTTTTACAAGATTTTTTAAAGTCTTCGTCTTTTTCATTTCTTCTTGCTTTTTTAATTAATTCAATAGATTCTGGAGTTGCAATATCTCCAAAGGCATAAATAGCAGCTAGTCTTACACCCCAATCTTCATCATCTAATCCTTTTGAAATTTCATCCAATTTATCTTCAGCTTTAAGTTCTCCTAAAGCTCTAATAGCTACTTTTCTAACACCAAAATCTTCATCTTCAACTGCATCTACAAAATAATCAATAGCTTTTGGATTGTTAGCTTCTTTAAGTGCAAACGCTAAAAAACGTTTATCTTTGCCTTCTGCTTTGTTGTAATGATTGGCTAATTTTTCAAAAGCAACATCTCCAAAATTACCTAATATAGTTGCTGCTTTAAATCTAACTTGAGCATTTTCATCAGTAGTTGCTATTATCAAATCATCAATTATAGATTCGTCGTTGACTCCAACCAATTGCTCAATAGCTTCTTTTCTAATATTTACATCATCACTTTTTAAATCTTCAATTGTTTTTTCCAAACTCATAGCGTTCACACACAATTATTTATAAAATCAAAATAATATTTAAGTTGAAAACTATATAATAATTTTTATTTAAATGAGATGTTTCTATGATAACTGAACAGACTAAAACTTATTCGAAAAAGCAGATTTATAAAATTCTTCATCCTTGGGTTAGAAAATGGTTTGATGAAAATTTTGATGATTTTACACCTGCTCAAAAGAAATCACTAATTGATATTCATAAGAAAAATAATGTTTTAGTCTCTTCTCCAACAGGATCTGGTAAAACTTTAACAGCCTTCCTTTCTATTATCAGTGAACTAGCTACATTAGCTGAAAAAAATGAGCTTGAAGATAAAGTTTATTGTATTTATATTTCTCCTTTAAAGGCATTAGATAATGATGTGGAAAAGAATCTTGAAGAACCTCTTAAAGGAATAGAAAAAATAGCTAATAGAAAATTAGGAATTAGAAAAGCTGTTAGAACTGGAGATACCACCCAATATCAAAGACAAAAAATGCTTAAAAAACCTCCTCATATTTTAATTACCACTCCTGAAACATTATCTATTCTATTGGTCGCTCCAAAATTTAGGGAAAAATTAAGTGGAGTTAAATATGTAATTGTTGATGAAATACATTCATTAGCTGAGAATAAAAGAGGTGTTCATCTAAGTTTATCCTTAGAACGGCTTCAACATCTCATTGGAACTTTTACTAGAATTGGTTTATCAGCTACAGTAAGTCCTTTAAAAGAGATTGCTCAGTTTTTAGTTGGTTATGAATACGGAGTTGGGCGTGATTGTTTAATTGTAAATGTGGATTATTTAAAAGAAATGGATATGGAAGTAATCTGTCCTGTTAGTGACATTGTACTGGCTGATCCAGAAGATACCCGTCTAGCACTTTATGATATGCTTGATGATTTGATTCAAGAAAATAAAACTACATTGATATTTACAAATACAAGAAGTGGAACTGAAAGATATGTACACAACTTAAAATTAATGTTTCCTAATCATTATAACGATGAAAATATAATGGCACATCATTCCTCACTTTCAAAAGAAATGAGATTAGAAACTGAAGAAAAATTAAAAGCAGGCAAACTTAAAGTTGTTATTTGTTCAACTTCCCTCGAATTAGGAATTGACATTGGTTACATTGATTTAGTAATTTTAATTAACTCACCAAAATCCGTTTCAAGAGCTCTTCAAAGAATTGGAAGAAGTGGCCATAAATTACATGAAAAATCAAAAGGAAGAATTATAGTAACTGATAGAGATGACTTAGTAGAATGTTCAGTTCTAGTAAAAAATGCTAAGGAAGGTATTATTGATAAAATCAAAATACCTCAAAATTGCCTGGATGTACTCGCTCAACATCTTTATGGAATGTCAATTGAAAATCCATGGGACGTTGATTATGCTTATGATGTGATTAGAAAAAGTTATTGTTATAAAAATCTTAGTAGAGACGACTACGAGGATGTCTTAAGCTATTTAGCTGGTGAATATAAAGAATTGGAAGAAAGATATGTTTATTCTAAAATTTGGATTGATTATAAAGAAAATATTTTTGGAAAAAGAGGAAAATTAGCTAGAATGCTTTATTCCACTAACATTGGAACTATCCCAGACAGTTCCGGTGTTTTAGTAAAATGTGATGGAGAAACAATTGGAAAAATTGAAGAAGACTTTATGGAAAGACTTAAAAAAGGAGATACCTTTGTTTTAGGAGGTAAAACCTATAGATTTAATTACGGTAAGGGAATGACAATTAATGTTAGTCCTTCAAATAAACCTCCTACCATTCCTTCCTGGTATAGTCAACAACTTCCATTGTCATTTGACTTGGCCTTAGATATTCAAAGATTTAGGGCACATATGGACTCCAAATTTCAATATAACCGATCCAAAGAAGAAATACTAGAATTTATATACGATTATTTATATGTTGATGATTTTGCAGCTAATTCAATATATGAATATTTTGTAGAACAATATCAATATGCACAAATACCAAGTAATCGTAAAATGCTTATTGAATATTATACAGGATTTGGAGGGCGTAAATTTGTAATATTTCATAGTTTATTTGGAAGAAAGGTAAATGATGCATTATCTAGAGCTACAGCATATTTAGTAGCTAAAAAATTTAATGCTAATATAGCTATATCAATTTCTGATAATGGATTTTATCTAAGTTCCGAAGGAAAAATTGGAGGATTGGAATCTTTTAAAGAATTAACTCCAAATAATTTTAGAAATATTCTAACACAATCATTAAATAAAACAGAAACTTTAGCTAGTAGATTTAGACATTGTGCTGGAAGATCATTAATGACTCTTAGAAACTATAAAGGAGAATCCAAATCAGTAGGCAGACAACAAGTTAGAGGAAAAATACTTCTAAAATTTATTGAAGAAATGGATGACAATTTTCCAATATTATCTGAAGCAAGAAGAGAATCTTTAGAGGATTATATGGATGTTGATAATGCATTAAAGATAATAAATTGGATACATTCTGGAGAAATGCAAATAAAAGTAATAAATACTGTAATTCCATCACCTTTTGCATTTAATTTAATCTCGCAAAGTTATTTTGATGTATTAAATCAAAATGATAGAGCTGAATTCAGTAAACGAATGCATCAAGCTGTGATTGATAAGATAAAAGAAAAAATGGAAGAAGAATTTTATTGAGGTGTAAAAATGAAAATTTTAATTGTATATTACTCAAGAAGTGGAGTAACTGAAAAAGTAGCTAGAAAAATACAAGAAAAATTAAACTGCGATATTTGTGAAATTACCGATAACCACAAATATAAGGGAGCTATTGGATGGCTAAAAGGAGGTTATAATGTAAGTTTAGGACGTCTAAGTGACATTAATCCTTTATCTAAAAATCCAAAAGATTATGATTTAATAATTATTGGTTCACCTGTATGGGCATCAAAGATAGCCTCTCCTGTTTCAACTTTTATTTACAAATATAAAAATGATTTAGACAACGTTGCAGGATTTGTAACCTGTAAAAATGGTGGAGATGATAAAGCACTTAAAATGATGTCTGATGAATGTGGAAAAATCTTAAAAGCTAAAATGGGGTTAACTACAGTAGCTATTGAAAAAGAATTAGATGATGAAATTAATAAATTTGTGGAAAAATTAAACTAAAAAAATAGAATAGAAATGGAATTAGTTAAATTTAACTGAATTTGCCATTTCTTTTACTTCATCCATATTATCCCCACAAACAATTACTACTTTCCCATTAGTATGAATAGCAGCTGCATGGGTACCTAAATTTGAATCATTAACATCAAATAAAGTTAAATCCCCATCAGTTCCAGTTTTGGTGAAAGTTCCATCTTGAGTAAAACCTTGATAGAAGAAATCAATAGTAGAATCTTCAATAGAATCAGATTCAGCATAAATAACACAAAGAGGAATATGTGAATCAAGGTATAGAGTAGTCTCATCTTCGGTAGTTTGAGCAAAATCTGCATCTTTAGGTACATCCATAGTGAATTTACCATCAAAGTTATGTGAAGTAAGATCTGATGAATCAAATAAACCTGCACTTACAGTAGAACTAGCTGCAACAATTATTGCTAGTAATACCAATAAATAACGTTTTTTCATATCTTAATCTCCAAAAATAGATTATAGTTTAAAACTATATCATACATTCGTATAAAATTGTTGTTAAATTAATATTCAATTTATAAATATATATAACTTATTTTTAAAAATCATATAGAAACATTTTTATATGGGTTGAAAATTGTATATGATCAACATTAAAATAGAATAAATTTTTCATCAAAATTATTCAATCACTTCTATAAATTCAACAGAGTTAGCTATTTCTTTTAACTGGTTTAAATCATCTCCACAAATAATAACAACCCTACAATCATAATGTGTAGCAACACCATAATTACCAATATTAGAATCATTAACTCTAAACACCGTTAAGTTTTCTCCAGTGAAATATATAGAAAAAGTTCCGTTTGATGTAAAATTCTGATAAAAACTATCAATAGTAAAATCTGAAATAGCTCTATCATCAATATAATAAATAGTAATCCTATCATCCGCATCTTCATATATTGTTATATTATTATCTACATTATCTTTTGTAAAATTTGCATTAGCTGGAAAAGCAATTGCAAAATCCTCCCCAAATTCATGTCTATTTGGATCAGGTTTAGCTATTTCAATTGCACTTACAGAGCTAATAGTTATTATAAAGATAATTATAAAAATTAAATAATGTCTTTTTTTAATCATAAAAATCTAACAGTTTATTGTTTATATACAACTATATTAGCTTTTAAATGATATATACATTCCTTAAACTTTTAAAGATATAAATAAAAAATGAAAAATTTTTACTGAACTTTAAATAATAGCTTATACAAAAGTAAAATAAAGGTGAAAACATGGCTCGATGGGGAGTTGTATTTATTGGATTTATCCTCGCAGTAATAGTCAAAGCATTTTTCGGTTATTATGAATTTATTGGACTATTGCTTGTAGGTTTTATTGTAGGTGTTATTGCTCATGAAGGAGCTCTCGGTGGTCTGTGGAATGCAGCATTAGCTGGTGCCTTTGGAGGAATAGTGTGTGCCATTCTATTTATTTTGTTAATTACATTTGGAGGTACTGCACTATATGGAATTTTCGGAGGATTAATAGGATTTACAGTTTCCGGAGTGTCAAGTTTAGTTTATGTAATTTTAGATATAATATATTATATGATAGTAATGGGGATAGCTGGAGCAGTAGGTGGTGCAATATCTTCTAAAAGAAATTAGGTGAGTAAATGAAATGGAAAGATATATATGATGATATAGATTGGAAATCTCTAATATTTGGATCTGCCTTTTGTACCGTTTTAGCAATGATTGGTTCTTCACCAGGACTTGGATTTTTAATTCCATTCTCAGCAATTGGATTGCTTTGGGTAGGATATGAAGGAAAAAATTTTGTGTGGGGAACAATTCTTGGTGCAATCGCAGCAATGCCTTTATTTTTAGTAGCTGTTTACGGTGGTCTTGGAGAACTTACACCAACTGGAGATATGAGTAATTTAATAGTATTAATTTTTATTGCATGTTTAGCTATTGGAGCTCTTACAGGATTTGTTGGATCATATTTCCATAAAAATAGAGATGAAGCTATTGAAATGAAAGAAAAAGACTTAAAAAAAGGTAAAAGAAATAAAAAATAAGGAAAAAATAATTTATGTTATTATTTTTTCTAATTCTCCTTTTTCAATTGCATTTTTAATTTCTAAAGAAATTCTTCTACCTATACTCATTGGTTTTCCATAGGTCAAATAGCTATATGGTGAACCATCCATGAAAGTGTTTGTTCCACCATCGGTTCTTGCACTTATTTCAAAACAAATTACTTCTAAATTATCGTTAACTAATGTTTGCATACAAAATGGTCCATTAAGACCTGGAGATACTAATTTTTTAGCACTATCCACTAATTTATCCCCCATTTCAAAAACTTGTGGAAGTAAGGATTCTCTAATAACTGCAGGATGATTTCCAGTAACTACATAAGAAGGAGTTAAACCAATATCTAATTGATCTTTAGCTGGCATTCTTACAAAACCATCAATACTAGATTCATATCTTGTATCCATTCCCATCATTTCAACTTTATCTTCTAAAGCTGAATAGAAATAATGTATACAATAGTTACAACCAGATACATATTCTTCTATATGAGCATTAGCTACATCTGAATCTTCTAACCAACCTCTTTCTTTCATTGTTTCAATTTTATTTTTAAATTCTTCAGGTGATGAAGCTACAAAATATCCTCTTCCTCCACGAGCACCTGGGAATTTTACCATTACTGGTCTATCAATATCCTCTGGAGAATCATATTTATAAGGTATTCTAATATCTCCTTCAACTAAAAGTTGTCTTTCTTTATCTCTTTCAGCTTCCCATCTTAAAACATCCCTATTTCCAAACATAGGAACCATAAATTTATCTTCAACATTATCTAAACCTGCATAAGCTACAAATGAACCATGAGGGATTACAATTGCATTCATATCTCTTAGTTGCTGTTGAATATCTTCATTTACGATATCTTTAAATTTATCAACCATAATATATTCATCAGCCACATCAAAACGTTGATATGGAATTTCACGACCCTTTTCACACATTACAGCAGTTCTGAAACCTTCTTCTTTAGCACCTTTTAAAATATGTAATGAAGTGTGGCTTCCAAGAGTAGCTATTGTAATATTATCCTTATCATATCCATCTAAAATCTCTAAAATATCAGACTTCTTTATTTTTCCCATCACTACCATGCCTCATAAAATATATAATTTTATATATACTTTAAAAGCTTATAATGTTTTTTATAATATTCTTCTTTAAAACCCATATTTAATGGATTACCAATCAAGCATAAAGTTTTTTTATTAATAATAAAATACAATTTATAATAATGAGGTGAAAATATGTTAATCGGTCTAATTTCTGATACCCACATTCCTGATAGAGGAAAAGCATTACCGGCAAAAGTATTTGAATCTTTTGAAAATGTTGATATGATTCTTCATGCAGGGGATGTAACTTCAACAGAAATTCTTGATAGACTAAGTAAAATTGCTCCTGTAACAGCTATTCAAGGAAATACAGATAGAATGGCTGGTCTTGAATTACCTCGTCATGAAGTAATCGATGCAAATGGATTGAAAATTGGTATAACTCATGGAGAGGTGTATCCTAGAGGAGATTCTCAACAATTAGCTTATATTGCAAAACAAATGAATGTGGATATTTTAGTAAGCGGACATTCACACCAACCTAAAATTGAACAAATTGATGGAGTATTGTTGTTAAATCCAGGAAGTCCAACAGTTCCAAGATTAGCTGATAGGACTGTAATGTTATTAGAAGTAGATGAAGAAAAAAATGTAGATGTGGAACTTATTAAAGTTGGAAATCCTGTATGTAGTTCCTTAGATTTTTCAAGATTTAAAAAATAAATAGGTGATAAAATGGGTGAAAACTGGCAACATGAAAGGAAAAATGACCCATATTACAAAAAAGCAAAAGAAGAAGATTACAGATCACGTGCATCTTATAAACTTAAACAATTAGATAAAAAATTCAAATTAATAAAACAGGGAAATACTGTTGTAGATTTGGGAGCTGCTCCTGGAGGATGGTCTCAAGTGGCTTTGGAAAAAGTAGGTGAAGAAGGTAAAGTGGTAGGAGTAGATTTAAATAGGATAAAACCATTTGAAGAAGAAAATTTTTATGGAATAAGAGGAGATTTTACAACTCCAGAAGTTCAAAATAATATAATGGAACTTATTGGAGGAAAGGCAAAGGTATTAATTTCTGATGCTTCTCCGCAATTATGTGGAATTAAAAACCTTGATCAATTACGTTCCCTAGATTTGATAAATGTAGTGATTGAAATAGCTGATAATATCCTAGAAGAAAAAGGTAATTTAGCTATGAAAGTATTTCAAGGCCCTGAATATAAACAAATGTTAGTGGATTTAAAAAAGAAATTTAGACAGGTTAAAACCACCAAACCACCATCATCAAGAAAAAAAAGTTCAGAAATGTATGTTGTAGGCCTTGGATTTAAACCTAAAAAATAAAAAAAGTTTATAAGTCATTATAAGCATCGGCAGCTTTTTGTAGTTGCTGTTGAGCAAAGGTTATTCTACTATCTACCTCATTAGAAGGTTTTCCCGAATCTAATGCACTCTGCACATTATCAATAGCTGAACTTGCTCTTGTTAATTCAATCCTTGCATCATTATATTTTTCCATAGTTGATGCATCTCCCTTGTCTAAATATATTGATTTAGCAGCATCAAATTTACCTTCTAATTCACTATAAGAAGATTTTAAATTAGCTAATTCATCATATTGATTTCCAGATGAAATATCATTGGTAATCCCAGAAGAAACCATACTAAATCCTACATATGCAACAACTATAATTGTTGAAATAATCATTATAATTCCAACAACTGAAATAAGCATTGAAGTAGATTTAAATAAATTTAATCTTGATTTTCTCATGTTATCCTCAAAATTTTAAAAATAATATTAAATTAAAATTTATTTATATTAAATATGATATTTAATCTTTTAGTGAGATTGTAAATTTTTATAGGGTTTTTTGAAGATTTTTTTTAGACACATTTTATG
>CAYPCR010000024.1:0-33652 GCA_964409285.1 uncultured Methanobrevibacter sp.
AAGAAAAAATAAAATAAAAAAACTCATCGATGTGAAATTTCAAATGTAAAAAATAGGAGGTTTGCAACAAAGCTCTTTCTTCTAAAACATTTATATATTAGAAAAGATTAATATTTTATTATCATTATTCTTTAAGGCATTTTATTGCTCTCAAATATTTAGATTATCTATTTCTTGCTGGTAATTTAAATGAAAATGTCTTATTGATTGCGATTACTTTTTAATTATATATTATTAAATTATTGGTGAAATAATGGCAATTTCTCAAGGAAAATCAACAAGAAGTCCATCAGGTGCTAGAAATAAAGCTAACCGTGGAAAAAGAAAAGCACAATTAGGAAGAGAACCAGCTGAAACTAGAGTTGATGAAAAAAGATTGAAAAAAATCAGAACTCGTGGTGGAAATGAAAAACTTAGATTAGCTGGTGGAAATAAAATTAATGCAACTAATCCTAAAACTAATAAAACTGAAGTTTTAGATATTTTAGGTGTAGTAGAAAACACTGCTAACCCAAACTACGTAAGAAGGAATATTATTACTAAAGGAGCTATTGTAGAAACTTCTGAAGGTAATGTAAAAATAACTTCAAGACCAGGTCAAGATGGAGTTATTAATGGCGTTTTTGTTGAAGAATAAGTTCTTCACTCTTTTTTTATTTTTAATTTAATTAAAATATTATTTTAATTCTTAGATAATTTATCCCTATTTTCGATATTAGAACAGATACTAATTTTACATTTAACTAACATTATATAGTTGATTTAACATACTAATTATTGTATAAATATTTTAGGAGATACAATGTCAGATGATAAAATTGGTATGAATCATGGTGCTGGGGGAGAAGTAATGGCTAATTTAATCTCCCAAACAGTTTTAGATAACCTTACTAAAAAAAGTGTAAATGGTGGGGTTAGCTTAGATGATTTAGATGATGGGGCAACAATTCCCATTGGAGATTATGAAATAGTTCTAACTACTGACGGCCATACTATTGATCCTTTATTTTTCCCAGGCGGGGATATTGGAAGAATTTCAGCATCGGGTACTATTAACGATGTTTCTGTGATGGGTGCAAAACCATTAGCTATTTCAAATGCTATTATTATGCAGGAAGGATTTCCAATAGAAGATTTAGATAAAATAATAAA
The DNA here is from genome assembly GCA_964409285.1 of uncultured Methanobrevibacter sp. Classification (GTDB taxonomy): domain Archaea; phylum Methanobacteriota; class Methanobacteria; order Methanobacteriales; family Methanobacteriaceae; genus Methanocatella. The sequence goes on from CAYPCR010000024.1 coordinate 1,153, forward strand.
ATCTTTAAATGAAGCTTGCCAGGAAGTAGATGTAGCTGTTATTACTGGAGATACTAAAGTTATGGAACAAGATAAATTAGATGGAATTGTAATGGTTACTACTGGTGTTGGAATAGCTAAAAAAGGAAAAATTATTAGAGATTCTACTTTGGAAGTTGGAGATAAAATCATTGTTACAGGTTCCCTTGGAGATCATGGAATGAGTATCATGTCTTTTAGGGAAGGCTTTGGATTTGAAACCGATTTAAAATCTGATGTAGCTCCAATGTGGAATATTATTAAAAAAGCTCTTGATGTTGGAGGAGTTACAGCTATGAAAGACCCTACCAGAGGAGGTTTTGCAAATGCAATTAATGAAATGGCCTCAAAATCTGGTAAAGGTATTGTATTAAACCAGGAAGCAATTCCAATTAAAGAAGAAGTTCATGCAGCCTCTGAAATGTTAGGTATTGATCCTCTTGAAGTGGCTAATGAAGGAAAAGTTGTAATGGGTGTAAAAGCTGATAAAGCAGAAGAAGTTCTTCAAGCTATTAAAAGCGAAAAGTATGGTGGAGATGCAGCTATTATTGGAGAAGTTGTTGAAGGAGATTATGTTGTTGTTGAAACTCCAATTGGAGGAGAAAGGATTTTAGAAGCTCCAATTGCAGATCCTGTTCCAAGAGTATGTTAAAGGTGATATTATGGCATCTATATTTACAAGAAGAGTAATAGCATATATAGCTGATTTCTTTGTAGTCTCTGCATTTATGTGGATTGTTTCTTTGTTGTTGTTTTATATAGTTAATCCTTACAGTATGTTTACTATCTATAGTTATTTCCCTTATGTGGTTCCAATTTTAATAATGATTTATTTTGTTGTTTGTGAGAAGCTTAAAGGAGCAACTGTAGGAGATGCATTGCTTTATCTACAAGTTAGACAATTTAACGGCGATTACATAACATGGGGTCAAGCTATTGTTCGTAATTTAAGTAAAATTTATTGGTTCCCTATTATTTTTGATTGGGCTATTGGTAAAATCCTTAGAAAAGACGATAGGATTTTAGATGTTCTTTCAAAAACTTTAGTTATTGATGAACCTTACTAATTCTTTTATTTTTTTATTTTCATTGAAGGAGCTATTTTTATGATTAATCGAGTTCAGGTTTTATGGTATTTAGATAAGCAGGATTTTGAAAATTATTGTCTTGATTTTAAACCTTACAAATCACATAAATTAGAGGGATATGAAATTTGTGATGTTGATGAGGATTTAATTGATGATTTATGTGCTAAGGATTATGATAAATATGAACTTTTAGGATATTTTAAAAATGAAAAGGAAGTTCAGAATTACTTAAAAAAGTATCTTGAAGACAATGAATTTGATTTAGAACTTGATTCTCCACAATTGAATAAAAAGATTAGTGATGCAATAGCTACTGTTGATTTTACAGGAGAGGATTATTATATTTCCGTAGGTCTTGATGATATTGGATCTAGTGAAAATAAAATTGTCAATTGGTATGAGGCCCTAAAGAAAGCATATGCTGATGATATGTGGATTTTAGCTGTTACTGGTTATGATTCATATGAATTGAAACCTTCAGGTAAAGTTTTAACTTATGTGCTAGCAGATATTTTAAATTTAAACGAATCTTATTTTGATGATATTATTCCAAACAAAGGATTATTGGAAATCGAGGATTGGAATGATATTTTAGATAAAATGTATAAGAAAAATAAACTTAATTTAGGTTTGAAAAGAGTTGTATAGCTAGAAATGTTCACAATAGCTTTGATATCTACAGCTTTTACATTTATTTTTATTTTTAGTTGGAACAAATGGTTTAGTCCCGTCGAATAACCCTTCCATTCTGTTAATTAAAAATTTTATTGAATTTTCAACTTCCTCGTCAAATATTTCACTCCAAAAGATTTTTCCTGTGTCTCTTTGTCTAAGAGCTCCTTTTATTGTTCTTTCATCATTTACTAACATCTCTTTTAAACATAAACAATAGGCTCTTACTTGATTTATCATAGATTCATAAGGTGTGGTTCCTGGTTTATCGTCAATTACAATGATTTCTCTTGGAGTTATTTGAATTTCATCAATGTAACCTCTAATTCCAGATGGGGGAGATATTACAAAAACTTCTCTTGAAATTATTGGTTTTTCTTTAGAAAGTTCTAGAGCTTCTTGGAAAGTAGCTGGTGTTGCAGTTTGTTTAAAATCCTCTTCTAATTTTTCATGAACTGCAGTTCCTTTTTTCATAGCCGGAGTTCTTGAAACTTCAATTCCTTTGAAATGTTCTAGATATAGTTGATATTCACAGTAACCTTGTTTATTTAACCAGCTTATTGGAAAGTTATTTTTCCCTTCAACTATTTGTAATCCTTTAATTTTTGGATGGTTTTTTATATCTAAATCATTTATATTATTTGTGATTAATTTGTTTTCCATATTTTTATATTGGATTTTCTAACTTAATATTATAGCTATTAAATGGATAGTTTTCTATAAAATCCATGTGTTGATATTCAGCTATTGATGACTAGATTTATTGTTTGTTTTAATAGTATAAAACTATCTATTTTCAGCAGGAATCAATAGTTGATAATAACAATATCGCTTTAAATATTATGGCTTATTTTTACGAAATATTTAAATATAATTAATTTCAGTTTAAAAACCTTTAAATATAATGAAAATTTACATTAAAATGGTAATAGGTTTTCGAACTAATTGCAAAATTGAGGAGAATTTTTTGCAAATTCGGAATAGATATATGTTTTTAACGATTTGTTAAAACCTGTCTTAAAGTTTAAATGAATATAACATTTGTTATAAATGGGGGATTTAAATGAGTATAAGAAAAAACGAAGAGCCTGAACAAGAAGCAGATATGGTTGCAATGATTAAAACATTTGAAAATTTAATCAACAATCCAGTAGCTAAAAGAACTATAAACGCTGCAACTGATATGTGTGAAAAATGTGGGGAAAATCGTCTCGAATGCGCTCTTAATTACTATTTAGGTAAAAGAGAAGACATCTGTATGAGATGTAAATTAATGGTTCCAGTTGTAAAATTAATTATTAGAAAAGGTCTTAAAACATTTAACACATCTGAGGAGTCATTTAAAAGAACTATGCAAGATCCATATTGGACTAAAGGTTTAGTTAGTGTAATTAAAGGTATGGGTCTTTTCGGTGTTGGAAAACCTTATGTTCCAGGTTCACCATTCCAGATTGTATGGAACATTACAAAAGCATGTAACTTTAGATGCGTTCACTGTTATGAAAATGCAGGTAAAAAAGATCCAAACGAATTAACAGCTGAAGAGATTCATGCAGGAATTGATAAATTAGCTGATTTTGGAGTAACATCTCTTGCATTTTCAGGAGGAGAACCTTCAATCCATCCAAACATATTGGAATTCATTCAACATGCAACAGATAGGGGAATGTATGTTTCAATGGCTACCAATGGATTTAAAACTGGAAACATGAAAAGAGCAAAAGAATTTGCAGATGCAGGTTTAGAATTTGTTCAAATCAGTTTAGATGGAATGGATCCTAAAACTCATAATGACTTTAGAAGAGTTCCACATTCATGGGAAAGAGCAGTGGAATCAATTAAAAATTTCCTTGAATTAGGAGTATTTGTAGAAGTCTCAACTACAGTTACACAAAATAACTTATCTGAAATTCCTGACATGATTGAATTTATGAGAGAGTTAGGTGTAGATTGGTACATGTTATATAATTTCATCCCAACAGGTTGTGCTGAAGAAGTAACAGAACTTGATTTAAATGCAGATGAAAGATTTGAGCTTCTTAAAACAATCTATATTGAAAATAAAAAAGGAGATATGCAAATCCTTTCTACAGCACCTCAATTTGCAGATATTGCAACTTCCATACAAACTGATGATGACAATATGGTTCCAACTCACTTCTTCAATCCAGAATATACAAATCCAGCTATGAAAGAATTAGCTGACTTTGTAGGAGGATGTGGAGCAGGAAGATTTTATATGAGTATAGAACCTAATGGAGACATGTTCCCTTGTGTATTCTTCCCTCATGATAATATTTTAAAAGTTGGTACAATACAAGAAACTGATTTAGAAGACATGTGGGTAAATAATGAAGTTTTACTTAATCTCAGAAACAAAGATATATTAAAAGGCCATTGTGGTGAATGTGAATCAAGATACATTTGTGGTGGATGTAGAGCACGTGCATACACATACAATGGTGATTTCCTTGAAGGAGATCCTGGATGTACTAAAAATGCACCAGCACATGCTCCACAATTCCCTGCTGAAGATGGAGTTAAAATTGGTAAATAATTATTTTACCTTTTCTTTTTTTTTATTAGTTGATTTTATGAGTCTAGAAACTTTTGCAGATTTTGATTTTTCAGATAACATTAAAAAATCCATTGAAGAAATGGGTTTTAAAAATCCTACCCAAATTCAAAAAATAGCTATTCCTGAGGCTTTAAATGGTAAAGATTTAATAGCTCAAGCTCAAACTGGAAGCGGAAAAACTCTGGCCTATAGTATTCCTTTAGTGGAAAAACTTTTTTTACAAGATAAATCTCCTCAAGCAATTGTTATATGTCCCACTCGTGAGCTTTCAATTCAAGTTTCTAAAGAAATATCTAAAATAGCTTCAAACACTAAAAAAGTTAAAATTCTTCCAGTTTATGGTGGTGAATCTATAGGTAAGCAAACAAGAGTTCTTAAAAAAGGAGTTCATATAATAGTTGGAACTCCAGGTCGTATTATTGACCATATTAACAGTGGACACCTTGATTTAAATGGGGTTGAAACTGTTATTTTAGATGAAGCAGATGAAATGTTAGATATGGGTTTTAGAGGTGACATTGAAACAATTCTTGAAAAAACTCCAAAACAAAGACAGACCTTACTTTTTTCAGCTACAATACCTGAAGAAGTTAAAAAAATAGCTAAAAAATATCAAAATGATCCTAAATTTTTAAAATCTTCTAAAAAACAAAGGACTCCAAATAACATAACTCAATACTACTTTGAGACAACACAAAAAGATAAATTAGATTTATTGACATTTTTAATTGAGAAATATAATTTCAAATCAGCTATTGTATTTGCCAACACTAAAAAGAGGGTTCGTTTCATAAACCATTATCTTCAAGATCATGGTTATTTATCTGAGGCATTAAACAGTGATATAAGTCAAAAAGAACGAGATAAAATAATGAATAAATTTAGAAATGGAAATATTAAAATTCTTGTAGCTACTGATTTAGCTTCTCGTGGACTTGATATAGCTGATATAGGTGGAATTTTTAATTATGATATTCCTCAAACTCCTGATGATTACATTCACAGAATTGGAAGGACTGGAAGAGCAGGAAAAGATGGTTATGCTTTTACTTTTATAGAACCTAAAGAAAAAAGAGGTTTATTGGATATTCAAAAAGTTATCAAATCTAAAATTAAAAAACAGAAAAATCCTTTATAATAAAAGAAAAAGGAAAGTAAATATTATTTTTTACTATCAATAATATTAAATTTGATTTTTTCCTCTTCTAATTCACGAATAAAAGCTTTTGTCATATCTCCCACTGACAAGACAAGTATGTTTAATCCTTTTCTAGCTGCATTAGCTGTTGCCTGAGCAGCTGCAAATTGAATGTCTATTGGTATATTAAGCTGATTAGCTACTGCATGAGCTACAGTTCCAACAGCTGCAACTTTATCTATAGGAGCTCCTTGTGAAGTTCCATTTTCATAAATTTCTTTTACAACTTCTAAATTAGTTTCAGAGGATCCTCCATCTTTAATTGTTGGTAATGTAATGATTGTAGCTTCTCCAACACTCATGTCAATAAGACCGCTAAGACCTCCTAAAGCAACATCATGACCTTTATTCGCATCACTTAGCACTGTTCCACTTGCACTTGCATCTTCTTTAGAAGCGTATAAAATACCATCATCCATATATAATCCAACTTTTTGACCTTCCTTTAAATTTTCTGCTGCAATAGCTGGCCAAACAGTTTTAAAATGATTCATAGTTTCAAGTACAGAATCACTATATTTTCTAAGACTGATAGCATCTTTTTTAACCTTTTCAATTCCTTTTTGAGTTATTTTATAAGGTGATCTTCCATCCTTTGATGTTATATAACCTTCATTAATAAGAATTTTAATGTTTTCTGAAACTGCCTGAATTGTAATTCCTAAAGCTTCAGCTAAATCCTTCTGTTTAAGATGAGGATCTTGTTTTGAAATTTCACTTAAAATCTGGAAATGTGTTAGTGATCCTCTTTTTTTGAATGCTTTCATCATTGAAAATTTCTCCTATTAAATTAATACTATCATTTTTATTTCAAATCTTATATAAAATATAATGATAATTTAACACCCAATTAAACCTTCTAATCTCTTATTGAATTTGTTTAAAAATTCATATTTTTTATCTGCTGGAATGTAGGCACCACATGCTACTGCATGTCCTCCTCCAGTTCCGCCAACTTCCCTAGATATTTCACGAATCATTTCACCAAAATGAATTCCATCATAGGTTAATAGTCTTGAACAACGAAGGGAAACTTTTAAATTATCATCGTCAGTTTGTGAAAATCCAATAATAGGTTTTTGCCATTGGCATTGACTTAAAATCATTCCAGCTATTGTTCCTACAATAGTTGGAGAAATATTGTCTCCATCAAAATATTGAAGGTTTTCCATTTGGATTATCTTATCATTATCAGCTATTTTAGAAATACTTTTAGCTAAGTTAGTTCTATGGCTTTTAGTAATGTCCTCTAATAAATCCATATATTCGACTCTATTTCCTTTAAGGATTTCCATAGCTACCTTTTCCTCTTTGTTTCGTCCACATGCATTCATAGCTGTTGAAAATTCACTTGCATCTCTTAAAAAGCTATTATCCTCCTCCTGAATAAACTCATATGAGTCTCCAATCAATAGTTGAGGAACATATTCAACATATTTTGGCGGGACTTGTCTGGTTATCATTTCATTAAGTTTAGAAAACAATCTCTTTTTTTCAGGCATTGAAAGCTGGGATAAGGTTCTTCCATTACTTCTATCAATTTCTAAACTATCTAAAACTGCCTTTGCTTCAACTTGATTGTTTGTAAAAGGAAGTGTAACATCACTGAAATAAGCTAAAGCTGCAAAAAGAGGACGTGTTTTTCGCCCATAGAGATTAATATCTCCTTTAGTCATTCTTACTTTATTTTCATCAATGGCATCATGGAGTATTAGGTTGTTAAGGCCTTCTAAATGACCGCTTCTATTGTTTTGCATATCTCCAATAGCTGCAAGAACTCCAATCCAGCTTAAATCTTTAAAACCAAATTCTTTAGCGAGTAGATAGCATAAACCTCCACCACAAATATAGTATGACCCATCAATTCCATGATACATTGGGTTTATTTCCAAATACTCATAATCCTTATCTTTCCAATAATCTTGCTTTCTTAGTGGGGGGTGGTGGTCTAAAACAATAATTTTTTGACCTTCTTTAACGTTTTTATCTACAGGCTGACCTGACCCTAAATCAGAGAATATTGTTAATTCATGATTTATAGGGATATCTTCTAAAACATCTAGGTTAACAAATTCAATTTCATGAGGTTTTCCAATTCTGTCTAAAATTGAAGAAAGAATGGCTCCTGAAGAGATTCCATCACAATCAATGTGAGAATATATTTTAATATCTTTACTTTCTTCAATCATTTCACGGGCTTTTTTATATTGATTTTCCATTAATTGTGGGATTTCTTCCATTTTAATCAGTTTTTAATTTCATTAAGTTTTTCAGCTATTTCCTTAAGAGTTTCTCTTTTGTGAGTTTCATTTTCTACAAGTACTCTTCCGGATTTATCATACCATTTTCCTGGGAAGGACTTGTCTTTTTCTACTGTGTATTGAAGTTTAAGTTTTTTTAAAGCTTTAATAACTTCATTTAATGTAGGTTCTTTAACTGCAAGTTCTTTAGGTACTTTTCTACCTTCACTAAGAGTTAAATTTTCATCAAAATATTGTGGATATACAGTAATCATGTCTATTATTCTCCTTTTATTTGTGTTTTAAATTTATCCAGAGCTGATTTTACAACCAAATCCATGTTGTAATATTTATATTCAGCTAATCTTCCAATAAAAATCACATCTTCCTCTTCATCCATTAAATCCTTATACTGATTGAATTTTTCGTTATATTCTTCAGTTGGGTAAGGATAACATGGTTCATCATCAAATCCAGGATATTCCATCATAATAGCTGTTTTATCTGGAACAATTTGGTCTGTAAGCTTTTTAAATTCAGTAATTCTTGTAAATTCATGGTCATTTGGATAATTTACAACTCCAACTTCCTGATAGGAATCAACTGGATGAATTTCACTTACAAATTTAAGAGATCTGTATAACAATTTACCAAACTTGTAATCATAGAAATAGTCAATAGGGCCAGTGTAGATTAATTTTTCATAATCGATGTCATCAATTATATCTTTATAATCTGTGTTTAAAAGAATATGGATGTTGTGATTGTCAATCATAGCTTCACACATTTTTGTGTATCCTTCTTTAGGCATTCCTTGATATGGGTCTTCAAAATACCTTGTATCATGATTAAATCTAAATGGGATTCTGGAGATTACAGAAGAGTCAAGATTTGCTGCTGATGTTCCCCATTGCTTTTCAGTGTAGTTTTTAAATAATTTTTCGTAGATATCTCTCCCGGCATTTTTTAAAACAACATCTTCACTGGATTTAATTTCATCAATATCCTCTTTAACATCATCGATATATTCTTTCATTGATTGTTCATCCAAATCAAGGTCGTATAATGCATTTAAAGTGTCGATACATATTGGCATTGGCACTAATTTTCCATCAACATAACTTACAACTTTATGTTCATAGTCATTCCATTCTGTAAATTGTGAGAGATAATCGTAAACTTCTTTTTCTTTTGTATGGAATATATGAGGGCCATAGTTCTGTATTAGAATTCCTTCCTCATAGGAATCATAAACATTTCCTCCAATATGAGGTCTTTTTTCAATAATTAAAACTTGTTCATCTAATTCATTAGCTATTCTTTCAGCTATTGTAAGGCCAGCAAGACCTGCTCCAACGATTACATATTTGAATTTCATTTTTTCACGCTTTTTTAGTGTAAATTGCTGTTTCTAACATAGTACTCATAGAGGATACCAATAATTTTGACTTCATTGAGGTATCATGTATTTTTTTAAGTTTATTAACACTTTTTAAAAGTTCCTTATTTTCTTCTTTTGTAAATGATGAGGTTCTCCAAGTATTTGCCCAATACATCAAATGAGGATTGATTGAAATGTTTTGGATTGTAGGAGAATAGCTTTTTGTCATTTTACGGCATAATACATAAGCATCCATCAAATCCTTTAAAAATCTTACATTAACATTATTAGTAATTGATTTGTCATCTTCAAAATCACGAATATAATAGTCATAGCAAATGAAATTGTTTAAAAATATTATTCCTTTAGCTTTTAGAAGAGTTTCAAGAGCAAATGCCATATCATCTCCACAGATGTAATGAGGGAAACGAATGTTATTATCCATTATCAGTTCTCTTTTGTACATTTTAGTCCATACTGATGGAGGTATTTTTAATAAATCAGGTTCTTGTTCAATTGCATCCACTTTAATAATGTCTACTGGTTTATCACGGCTGTAGATAGTCTCAATATCTTTCCCGTACAATACTTTTTTAAATACTTTGTCCCAGGCTTTGTCAGATACATTTAAAGGATTGGCTTCTTTAAAAGCTTCTCCTGGATAATTGCTTTCTAAATCATCAATATATGGTGAATAAGATTTTTGAACCATATCCTGTTGTGAAAATACTCTTCTGAAACGACCAAAAACAACATCTACCTTATTTTCTTTAATATGAGCGTAAAGTGTTTCACAACAATCTTCAGTATATCTGTCATCAGGATCAAGAAACATAATGTATTGTCCTGTAGATTCTTCAATTCCTCTGTTACGAGGCCCATTAGCTGATCCTGTATTTTCTGGAAGATGAATAGCTACACAACAATCATATTTTTCAGCATATTCATCTATGATTTCCCCACTTCCATCTGTTGAACAATCATCAACCATTATAATTTCAAGATTTTCTTTACCAATTGTTTGATTTAATAATGAATCAATTCCTCCTTTTAAATGAGGCCCAACATTGAAAATAGGTAAGATAATACTTATTTTATCACTCATTCTCTTCTCTCCATACTTTAAATAACAATTCCATCATGTCTTTAACTGTATAAACATCTGGATATATAAAACGAACATTATAATCTTCAAGAACTTTGCCTGTAATAGGTCCAATAGCTAGGGTTATCATATCATCAGACAATATTTTAGCTATTTCTTCTTGTTCTACAACGATTTTAAAGAAGTTTTCAACAGTTAATGGACTAGTAAAAGTTATAGCATCAATTTCTTTAGCTTTTATTTGATCAATTAAATGTTCAACTTTGATTTTATCCATTGGAAAAAGAGATCTATAAGCTTCTGCAATTATCACCTCATTTCCTAATTTTTCCAATCCTTCTGGTAAGGTGGGTCTTGCAGATAATGTTCTAGGAACACCAACTAGCTGATTTGAAATATTATTTTTTTCAAATTCCTCAACCAAACCTTCAGCTGTAAAATTATCAGGAACCAAATCAACAGTAATGTTATGTTCTTTAGCTATTTGAGCAGTCTTATTTCCAATAACTGCTACTTTACAAGGAATATTTTCTATAAAATCAGGATAAAATTCATTTAAAGAAACAATTGTAGTAGGTGATGTAAAAACAATCCAATCAAGTTCATCTCTTCTTTTCATTAGCTCTTTTAAAGATTTTGTATTTACAGGTTCCAAATCTAAAGTAGGAGCTAATACATATTCTCCACCTAAACTTTCCACGATATCGCAGGCCTTTTTAGCTCTGTCATAGGGTCGTGTAATAGCAACAACTGGTCTTGACATATTATAACCTCGTTTATTTTAGGATAATTTTTGTTATTATCTATTAATATTATTTATTATTTTATTGAATAATTAAATTGTGTTTTGGTATTTATTGGAGGTTATATTTATTTAAAATTAGTTAGATTACATTGTATTCGTAAGTTGTATCATCTTTTAGGGATTCAACATAATGAATTACATTTAATCTCAAATCTTCCATTTTTATTCGAACTTCAATATTATCAAAATGAATGTCAAATAAATAGCTTTTAAAGATTTCTCCATCATGATCAAAGATTTTCCATAATACATTGTTTAATGTTATTTTATGAGTTTTCCATTTTGAAAGTTCATTGCAGATATCTTCAGTTAGTTCATCTACATTAAAATCATTATTTAAAACAATTTGAGTCATTTAATCACATTTATAGATAATTAATATTATTTTTAGATATTAATCTTAATTAACTATTTCATAAAAAAGGTAAAGTTGAGAATAATCTCAACTTTTTATTGTTTTTTTCTTCTTAAAGGTAGCATTAAAAGTGCTAATAATAATAAAGCTATAGGATTACCTGTTTTTGGGTTATTGTTTGTTGAAGTTATTGTTTGATTTTCATTTTGGTTTTCATTAGCTATTGTAGTATTGTTGTTTGCGTTAATGGTTGTAGTTTCACTATTTGTGTTGTTGTTAGTAGTTGTATTTGTTGTTTGATTTTCATCAGGTTTTACTGGATTTACAGTAATGATAGTTGCATTTATTGAAGGATTATAATTATTAGTTCCTCTAAATTCTGCAATTATAGTGTAATTTCCAGGATTTAGGTTAGCTATAGTAAAATTACCATTTCCGTTTAATACTTTAACTTCAAAGGTTTTATTGTTTATTGTAACTAAAACAGTTCCATTTATTGGTTTGTTGTTGATATCGGTTAAAATTATTGATCCTTTTACAGATTCTCCATATTTGATGTTGTCTACATTGACAGTTACTATGGTAGCTATTGGATTAATTTTAAATTCTGTAATATTTTTTGCAGAATTATAGTTATTGTTACCATTATATATAGCTGTAGCAGTATAATTTCCAGCATCAATATTATTGACAACAGTTAAATTGCCGTAACCATCTACCATTTTAACAGTATAATTTTCTCCATTAATATTAACAATCACATCTTCATTTATTTTATTAGGTGATGTTACTGTAATGTTAAAGCTATTTCCGTATGTGGTATTAGTTACAGAAACTGTAATATATGAATCTGTTTTGTTCACGCCAAATTTTACAGTAGTGGAATTTCTATTGTAGTTATCATTTCCAGGGAAAGTTACAGTTGCAGTATAATTATCAGCGTTTAATAGTTCAGGAATAGTAATGCTTCCTTTTCCATTTTCAATATTTACTGGATAAAGGTTTCCATTAACTGTAACATTTACTTCTCCAGATATTTCTGCAGGAAGTGTTACATTAACAGTTGGGTATTCACCATAGGTTACGTTGTTTATTTCAACATTTAATGGTGAATTTGCTTTTGCCACATTAAATTCGGTAGCAAATTTTGCAGAATTATAGTTTTCATTTCCAGCATAATCTGCAGTTGCAGTATAATTGTTAGCTTTTAATAGTTCAGGAATAGTAATGCTTCCTTTTCCATTTACAACACTTACTGGGTAAACGTTTCCATTAACTGTAACATTTACAACACCAGTAACATTATTAGATAAGATTACATCAACTGTTGGATATTGGCCGTAGGTTATGTTGTTGATTGTGATTGTTAGGGTTGAGTTTGCTTTGTTTACGCTAAATTGTGTTGTGTTTGTGCTTGGGTTGTAGTTGTTGTTTCCGTTGTAGGTTGCTGTTACTGTGTAGTTGTTTGCGTTTAGTGGTGTGTTGATTGTTTTGGATCCTTCTCCGTTGGTTACAGCTATTGTATAGTTTTCATTGTTGATTGTTACTTTTACATTACCGTTTAGATTGTCTGATAATTTTACATTTACTGTAAAGTTGTTTCCATAGGTTATGTTAGCTACTGATAATTCTAGTGTGGTTTTTTGTTTTTCAACATTGAATTCTGTTGTTGCAGTGGTTTCATTGTAGTTGTTGTTTCCTTTAAATGTTGCGGTGGCTGTGTAGTTGTCTGCATTTAATATTTCAGGTATTTCAAGACTTCCTACACCGTTGGTTGTTGCGATGTTGTATGTTCTGTGGTCGATAGCTACGTTTACTGTTCCGTTTATTTTGTCTGAAAGATTTACAGTAATTAAGTTGTGTTGGCCGTATGTTACGTTGGATACTGTAATGTTTAATTGACTAGCTGCTTTATAAACTGTAAAATGAGTACTATTTCCACTTCTGTTGTGATTTGTATCTCCATTGTATACTGCAACTACATAATATGTTGTTGCATTTAAGTTTGGAAGTTCTAAGGTAGCTACTCCATTATTATCTAAGTTTCTGGTGTAGTTTTTATTATTAACGTAGAATGTTATAGTTCCTGTGGCACCAGCACTTACATTTGCTTTGATTGTTGCGGTTTGTCCGTAAACAATGTTTGAAGCTTGAACGTTTGTTAAAGTGTTTGTTACTAAAACATGGAATTGGGAAGTGGCTGTTGCAGGGTTATAATTTTCATTTCCATTAAATTTTCCACTCACGGTATAATTTCCAGTATTTAAAATTGTACTTACAGCTAATGAACCTATACCATTTGTTGTTGGTATTTGGTAATCTGTTCCATTAACGTTTACAGTTACTGTTCCGTTTATTTTGTCTGAAAGTTCTACGTTTATTGTAAATCCGTTTCCATAAACCACATCAGCTATTTCTACAATTAATGATGTATCTTTTTTAGCTACATTGAATGTTGTAGAATTGGTTGAAGTAGTGTATAATGAGTCTCCGTTGTAAGTTGCAGTTACTGGATAGCTTGATGCATTTAATCCCTCTACTCTTATTGTAGCTGCACTATGTGTAAGTGTTACATTATATTCTCTGTTGTTTACGGTTATTGTTACGTTTCCTGTAGTTTGTGGAGTAACATTAACTGTAATTACTGCACTTTCTCCATATGTAATGTTACTTACTGTAATTGTAATTTCGGAAGGTGCTTTTGCAACATTAAATTCTGTAGTGGCACTATTTCCATTGTAATTATTATTTCCAGGATAGCTAGCAGTTGCAGAATATGTACCTGTACTTAATAAATCATTGATTGTTAGAACTCCTTTTCCATTATTAACTTCTACAGGGTAAATTTCATTGTTAACTGTAACGTATACTACACCTGTAAGATTATTTGATAATGTTACATCAATTGTTGGATATTGGCCGTAGGTTATATTATTAACTTCAATAGCTACTGTAGAATTTAATTTATTTACAACAAAGTTAGTTGTTGTTTTATCTCCATTGTAGTTGTTATTACCTTCAAATACAGCTGTTGCAGTATAATTATTTGCATTTAATAAATCAGAAATTAATAAACTTCCAACACCATTTTCAACATCTACTGAATAAACTTTCTCGTTAACTGTAACATCCACAATTCCAGTTATGGTATTTGAAAGATTAACATCAATCACAGGATATTGGCCGTAGGTTATGTTGTTGATTGTGATTGTTAGGGTTGAGTTTGCTTTGTTTACGCTAAATTGTGTTGTGTTTGTGCTTGGGTTGTAGTTGTTGTTTCCGTTGTAGGTTGCTGTTACTGTGTAGTTGTTTGCGTTTAGTGGTGTGTTGATTGTTTTGGATCCTTCTCCGTTGGTTACAGCTATTGTATAGTTTTCATTGTTGATTGTTACTTTTACATTACCGTTTAGATTGTCTGATAATTTTACATTTACTGTAAAGTTGTTTCCATAGGTTATGTTAGCTACTGATAATTCTAGTGTGGTTTTTTGTTTTTCAACATTGAATTCTGTTGTTGCAGTGGTTTCATTGTAGTTGTTGTTTCCTTTAAATGTTGCGGTGGCTGTGTAGTTGTCTGCATTTAATATTTCAGGTATTTCAAGACTTCCTACACCGTTGGTTGTTGCGATGTTGTATGTTCTGTGGTCGATAGCTACGTTTACTGTTCCGTTTATTTTGTCTGAAAGATTTACAGTAATTAAGTTGTGTTGGCCGTATGTTACGTTGGATACTGTAATGTTTAATTGACTAGCTGCTTTATAAACTGTAAAATGAGTACTATTTCCACTTCTGTTGTGATTTGTATCTCCATTGTATACTGCAACTACATAATATGTTGTTGCATTTAAGTTTGGAAGTTCTAAGGTAGCTACTCCATTATTATCTAAGTTTCTGGTGTAGTTTTTATTATTAACGTAGAATGTTATAGTTCCTGTGGCACCAGCACTTACATTTGCTTTGATTGTTGCGGTTTGTCCGTAAACAATGTTTGAAGCTTGAACGTTTGTTAAAGTGTTTGTTACTAAAACATGGAATTGGGAAGTGGCTGTTGCAGGGTTATAATTTTCATTTCCATTAAATTTTCCACTCACGGTATAATTTCCAGTATTTAAAATTGTACTTACAGCTAATGAACCTATACCATTTGTTGTTGGTATTTGGTAATCTGTTCCATTAACGTTTACAGTTACTGTTCCGTTTATTTTGTCTGAAAGTTCTACGTTTATTGTAAATCCGTTTCCATAAACCACATCAGCTATTTCTACAATTAATGATGTATCTTTTTTAGCTACATTGAATGTTGTAGAATTGGTTGAAGTAGTGTATAATGAGTCTCCGTTGTAAGTTGCAGTTACTGGATAGCTTGATGCATTTAATCCCTCTACTCTTATTGTAGCTGCACTATGTGTAAGTGTTACATTATATTCTCTGTTGTTTACGGTTATTGTTACGTTTCCTGTAGTTTGTGGAGTAACATTAACTGTAATTACTGCACTTTCTCCATATGTAATATTACTTACTGTAATTGTAATTTCAGTAGGTGTTTTTACAAGTATTTCTCCATTTTCAACATTTAGGTTATTAATATTGGTTGCATCCCCGCTAACAGGAGTGATTCCATAATTTTTTATTTGATAATTAGCTGAATAAACTCCATTTTCATCATGAGTAGTTGCAATTGAAGTTTTATTAATATCAAATGTAACTCCATCTTGAATTATTCTATTTCCATTATCATCTACTAAAACACCGGTTATTGTAACATCATCATTTAAATTAGCAGTTACTGTTGAGTTGTCTAAAATTATTAATTTTGCAACTGTTATAGTTGCATAATTGTAGATTCCTGCATTTGGTGTTACAACATTGTTATTTTTTAAAGTTAAAGTTCCATAATTGTTAATATCATTATTTGTAAAGTTTGAATTTGAAACAGTTGCAGTAGTTCCTGCAGCTATATAAAATGCATCATCTGTATTATTTTCAAAATTACTATTAGTAATTGTTGTAGTTCCTGTTTGGAGAACTTCACCATTGTTAATAGCTCCTCCATGAGTTGCATTGTTTTCAATGAATGTTGAGTTATTAATTACAAAAGTTCCTTCTCCATATAATGCTCCCCCTAAAGTAGCATTGTTACCTTTAAAAATTGAATTATTTACATTTAAATTTGTCATTCCATAAACAGCACCACCATTAGGAGCACTGTTATTTGTAAAGTTTGATCCTGTTATGGATAGTTTTCCTTGACTGAATACAGCTCCTCCACTTACAAAACAGGTATTGTTTTCGAAAGTTGAGTTTATAATTTTACTTTCACCACCGATGCTGGTTAAACCTATTGCACCACCATAAGTAGCTTCTTCTCCTTGATGAGACACATGGTTGTTTTTAAATGTTGAGTTGATAACAGTTGCTGTGTTACTAAAAATAGCTCCGCCTCTGTTAACTGCAGTATTGTTTTCAAAATAGCTATTAGCAACTATAACATTAGTATTTAAATTAGGGCCAAAAATAGCTCCACCAACATCATAGCTAGCAGTGTTGTTTATAAAGATACAGTTATCAACATATGCGTTTGTCGCATAAATTCCAGCACCTCTTGTAGCTGTATTATTGATAAAACTACAGTTAATAATATTAACCTGTCCTTCGTAGTTACTAAACACTGCAGGACCGTTAGAATTAATAAAATTAATATTTTGTAATGTTAATGTGTATTTTCCAACGACATTAATAATTGTATTTAAGTTTTTACCATCTAGGGTAGAAACACCACTTTCAGTAGCTGAACTACCATCAATGGTAATGTCTTTATTTATTTTTATTGAATCGCCTGTTGATTGGTAATCTGAATTGTTTAAATAGATTACATCATTTGCATTTGCCTGATTAACAGCCGTTTGAATAGTTGCAAATGAACCTTCATCAACTATTGGTGTGGCATTTGTAGTTTGGTTAACATCTTCTGCACTTACAAAAGATATCCCACAAACTAATGCAAGGCAAAACAACAATAAAATGCTGCTTTTTTTAACCATTGTATTCACTCTCCTTGTGTTAAAATTTATTATAATTTTAACGATAATAGTTAATCTTACTATATATAAATAGTTTTGCAGAATTCAATGATTGACTTATCACAAATTTATTCAATTCCAAATAACAACAATGTTTTATAATTATTTTGCCAATATAATACATGGAGGTTTTACTATGAGTAGCTATTTAGAGGAAGGTAAAAAATATCTAGAAAATGGTGATTATGAGATAGCTATTTCATTTTTCAATAAATGTTTAGATGATGAAAATGAAAGAGTAGATGCATTGCTTAAAAAAGCTGAAGCTTTAAAGAAAATGGGAGATGTTGAAGCATCTAAAAAATGTTATGATGAGGCTTTAGGAGAAGATAATTCTACAAGAGACAATAAATATGGTGGAATTTCTGTTAATAATGAATTGTTTAGCGATGACAATTATAAAGAAGCTATTAATCTTTTAGGTCTTGCTTTTCCTTCAAATGCAGACAGCTGTTTTGAAAAGGCACTTAATGAAGATTCAAATACAGACCCAGATTACTGGTTAGCTAAAAGTGGAGAGTTTCATGAAATTAAAGGAGAGTGGGCCGATAAATGTTTTGATAATTTCTTAAAGTTTAATCAAAATAATGATTCTGATTATTGGCTTTTGAAAGCTCATGAACTTGGAGCTATTGATAATCAATGGGCATCAAAATGTTTAGAACATGCTAAAAAGTTACATGATGATTAATTGGTGATTAGGTGAAAGATGATTTTGATTCTAAATTTCAAGATTTAATAGCTAAATTCAAGACTCTCAATCATGATGAAATTTATGAGTTTATAGCTGAAAATGATTTATTTTTAGATCTTTATGATGATATTGTTCCTTTAATTGAAAAGTATTTTCCTAAATGTTCCTGCAGTCTTGAGTTCCATGCAGATCCTGAGTTCGATAATTTAAATCAGCTTGTAATTTATGTTCACAGTAATGATGAGGATTTTGAAAAGGATTGGAAAAAACTTGAAGAGCTTAATGAAGATATTAGGGAAAGTTTAGGAAGTGAAGTTAAAGAATTGATTTCTGTGGATTTGTGGTAGGATGATTGACTTTGATTGGAAGAAGTTTTATTATGTAGGTCTTCATTTAATGGATTATTCAGATAATGAGGAGTATCAACGT
The DNA here is from genome assembly GCA_964409285.1 of uncultured Methanobrevibacter sp. GTDB lineage: Archaea > Methanobacteriota > Methanobacteria > Methanobacteriales > Methanobacteriaceae > Methanocatella. Next base: position 19,796 of record CAYPCR010000024.1, read on the forward strand.
TCAGCTATTGGTAGATTTTATTACGCCTGTTTTGGAATAGCTAAGCAATATTTTGAAGATACTCGAGAACATGTATTGCCTTCTGTTAATTCTCATAGTATTTTAATTAAGGAATTTGAAAAATCTAATTTTAGAATAGAACGTCAATTGGGACAGTATTTAAGGCATATCAGAAGATACCGCAATAATTCTGATTATGATTTAAGGTTTAGACCATCCAATGTTCGCAAATCCAAAAACATAGCTACTGCTGTTTTTGCTATTTTTACAAAGTTAGATAAACATCCACTTTATAAGAAGTAAAGAATAAGTATGTTAAGTTATATTTAAAATAAATATTTTTCATTATATTTAAGTTATTACTATTATCCTAAATATAACATTATTTTATATATTTTTATTATCAAATCTATTTATATGAATTATAAAAATGTATATAAAATATTAATATTAATAGCTATTATAGCTATTGGAACTAGTTCAGTTAGTGCTGGATTTTTTGATGGAGATTCAGGTGGCTCTCCTTTGAAAGAATCTGGAGAATATAAAGTAGGAACAGATATTCCTGCAGGTGAATATTATATTAAATGTGATGGTTCAAATCTTTATGTAGAAATAGCTACTGATTCAAGTGGATCTCTTGAAAGTATTGTAGGTAATTTAAACACCGTTGGAGGAGTTTATGTTACAGTTCATGATGGTGAATATCTTAAGGTTGAAGGTGGAAAAATATATGAGCTTTCAAACAAACCTGATGTAGAAGAGGACAATGGATATTTACCTGAAGGACAATACAAGGTTGGAACTGACATCCCTGCTGGTGAATACACTTTAGAAGCTACAAGTGATTATGGCTATGTGGAGGTTACAAGTGACAGTAGACATGATATTTTAAACAGTATAGTAACTAATGACAATTTCGAAAACAATAAGATTATTACAGTTTCCGAAGGTCAATATATCATGTTTAACGATGCCAAATTAAAAGTTTAAGGTTTTTTATGAATAAAAAAATAATAGTTATTGCAGTTATTATTGTTGTTGTCTGTGTAGGGGTTGTATTGGCTGTTAATTCTAATTCACATGATAATCCCACTAATCAAACTAAAATTAACAACACTACTTTTACCAATAACACAACTGCAATAAACGAAACTTCAACAGATACAAATGCTCAAAAATCTTCAAGTTCCACTTCCAATTCTGGTAGTTCTTCTTCCAAATCATCATCTGATGGTGATGATGAACCGGAATATGGAACTGATGAGTATAATAAGAAATGGGGAAAATCAAATCAGGAATATGATGATTGGAGCTATACCCATTCGCAACCTGTTAAACATGAAAATGGACATAGTTATAAATTAGTTTATGCTGAAGGAACTGAATATGGGGCTTGGCAGCAAACAAGCTAATTTATATTTTTTTTTAAATTAAATTCTTTCATAAATCACATAATCATCAATGGTTTTAACTTCCCTAAAGTTGTAAAGCCCATCAATTCTTTTATTAGACAGATACAAATCCAAATCACTATGATTGATTTGGGTAATTTCATCATTTTTATAGGCTGCCAGATCACTGTCAAAATACCAGTTAAATGGTCTGACAGTAGATGAACCAATATTTAAGTCTTTATAATCTGGATAATTGGAAATAACATATTCATAAACTTCTGAAGGTGCATTGAAATCATTTGTAGTTTCAACAGTTTCAGTATAATAGAAACTAAAGGCTACTAAAACAACTATTAAAATAGCTGGAATGATGTTTTTATTAATTTTAATCCTTGTTTGAATTTTATAAAGACCATAGGATATAAAATAAGCTACAACAGGTAAACATGGAATGAAATATCGATTGACTTTAAAATGAAGATAGCTATAGAAAATCAGATAAATTAAAAACCATGCTACCATCATCATATTATAATCAAATTTAAGAGTTTTAATTGCAAAACCCGCCAGTAAAAAGGTTATAAGCATTAAAATAATGGTATATGTTGAGGTTAACTTTAAAAAACCAATGATAGTTAAAACTGCAAAAATTAAAGTTAAGACCACTAGTTTTTTGGAAATTTTTGTCTCTAAGTTATCATCAATTGTAACAAGGCCTCCAACAATTAGGATAGCTAAGAAAATGTATGAAATAGCTGTTGGATATTGGAGATTAGGATTTCCCTTAATAAAATCAGTATGGCCACTGTTTAAAAAATTTAGAGAGTTTTCAATATAGTAAAAGGAATTTGTATTGTATGCAGGATCTTGAAGAGAACCTGTAGCACCACCTACAAAAGATGATCCTTGAGAAATGAAACTTATATCCCAGCTATTTAAGCTAGCTAAAGGCAAAATAATTATTAAAGCGCTTATTATACCAACTATTAGGCCTAAAATTATATATTTTATTTCCACCTTGGAAATGTTTCCATACTTTTCAAAAACAAAGTACAATAAAAGTGGAGGAACAATTAAAATAACAGGGTAGCGAATAAAGAAACCTAAAACAACTGTAATTGCAAAAGGAATATAATATTTAGGGTTTTTATCAATAGCTATTACACAGAAAAGTACTGCCCAGATTGTAAAACAAACTGATGGGATATCTAAGGTTCCGTTTCCAAGCCAAATAAGATAAAGGGAAAAGGTAGTGTAGGTTACTGTTCCAAATAAGGAGTATATAGGTTCAAATTTATATCTTAAAAATAGATACATTCCAATATTTCCAACAATAGCTAAAATTCCATTAACAAGCATTATTGAAAGAGTAGAATGAATACCTAAGTAGTAGAAAAATGCAGTAAAAAGACAGACTACAGGAGAAAGCCAAATATCGTTACCTACTGTTAGATGTTTTCCACAAAAGAAAAGTGCATTAACAAGATAAACGTATACGTCACTACAAAAAAGACCTATATTCAATGTAAAGTTAATGTAATAACTAACAAGGATTATGCTTAAAATTAGGGTAGCTATTAGAAAGTAATAGTCTTTTTTGTTTAACTTTAAAGAGCCTGAAAACATTGTATCTTATATTAATTTTTATAGCTATTAAGGTTTTTGAGTTAGAATTTTAAACCGTCTATTGAAGTATTTGAGGTATTAATTGTTTTTTATGGATTATTATATGTATTTATATTCCGTATTTTATTATCTAAAAATCAATAGCTATTAAATTACCAGATACAAAGATGTAAGTAATCTTCGTAAATGTCTGTTAGTTGGTTTTTTTGGCAAAATTTTTCTAATTTTGAATTGAGTGTGTCCCAGATTTTATTGTAGTCTTTGATTGTTGATTCTTTGTCTGTGTATATGTAGAATGAATTGGAGCCGTCTTCGTCGTCGTATTCATATTTTACTTCTTGTGTTGTGAATTTTCCTTTACATTTAAGAAAATATTTTAATTTAAAACAATTTTATTGAATGATTACAATATTGATTAGTATATGTAATTTTGATTCAAATTTTGAAAAGGAATGTTTCCAATTAATAATTTCTACATACATTAAAAATATAGAATGATGTTTAGAGATTAGTTAATGTTAATAAAAGTTCTATAAATAAAAATAATTAATAAAAAAAGGCATTAACTAAATTTTAACTGATTTTAGGCAGTTTGATGTTTCATTAATCTCATTGTCTTTGGTTATTTTTTAGTCTTTCTATTCATTTTATTTTACTGAATAATCTTTAATTTTATAGGAAAATGTCTCATTATAAATATAATTCTTGTTTATTCTGAATATTTAGCATTTTTTGGTTTTGATTTAGAATGTGATTTTGTTCTATTCTTTTGAGAATAAAAATAGGGAATTTAAATCCGTTATTGAAAATAAATTTGTGAAGATTAAAGAACCCATAAAGCACCTAATTCGCCGCTCATCACGACGAGACTAAATGGGAATACTTTTATCTTTTAAACCTTACATTTGAGTTATTTGAGTTGTACTGTTATTTAAATTTGATGATTTTTATTTTTAATGTGAAAAAAATCTTAATAGTTATATAGATTCTTTTTTAGATAATACGAGATTTCTACAACACTTGAATTAAATTGAATTTCTAACGTTAAAAATCACATTAATGAAAATGTAAGTAAAGGAACATTGATTACATTGTCTTCTTTAGTAATTTCTTGAGTTTTATTTGAAATGACAATACCATAATCTGCATCATATCTTTCTATAGCTTTTTTTATTTGTTTTTTATTCTTTTTTCCTATACCTACTTCTATTGGTATAACTTCTCCCATTATGGTGTTTATTAAAAAATCAACTCCTCCTTTAGAAGAATCATAAAAAATACCAAAATCCTTAAGAAGTTCTTGTTTCATTTTAAACAATGAAGAAGCTATTAAATTTTCAGCTAATAGTGAAAAATACTCTTGAGGGTTACGACTAGCTTGTCCATTACTTTGATATATTGCCGCTTTAATTTGTGTAGGTAAAAAGTAATACTCCCAACTTTTTCTTTCTCTTTTCATTGATGATCCATATGGTTCAACATGAAATAAAAGTTTAGTTTTTTCTAAGGTATCTAAAATATTTTTTACACTATTTCGTGAAATATTTAAACTATCAGCTAATTTATTTAAAGATAAATCAGCAGGTTTTTGTAAGGCGATTATATTTAATAGTGAATTAGCTGAGGAACGTAAGGAACTTCCAAATGAAGAGAATATATCCATATCTTTTTCCACAACAATATTTTTTACAGCTAAACTCCATTTTATAACTGAAATTTCATTTTTATTTAAAGAAAATGGTAAATTGGAATATTGAATGTATCTTTCCCATTCTTTTTGAGGATTACCTTTAAGATTAAGGAAAGTATGAGTGTGTATATACTGTTCTAATTTGGAAACATTTTCAATTTCTCCTGTAAAAATCATGTCATGAAATTTTGAACTTAAATTTGAATCGAACTTACAATCATATTTTAAATTTAAATATTCTGAAAAGCTTAAAGGAAATAACTCTTCTTTTAAAGCACGTCTAGAAATATCTCCCATTTGACTAATATTTAAGGCATTTGATCCGGTAAATATTGTAAATACATTTTTATAGCTGTCAAATATTATTTTTCCATCTAGTGCCCAATTTGAATCATATTGAGCTTCATCAACAAAAATAAATAATGGTCTGTCAGACATGAAATTATCGTAATTTATATCTCTTATAAAAACTTCTAAATAGTCTTGAAGATTAAAATCAACATGACTTCTTACAATATCTAAATTTAAGTATAATATTTGGTTAGAATCCACTTTTTGGTAGAGATAATCGCATAATTGTAAAATTATTGTTGTTTTTCCAACGCCTCTAATTCCAGGCATAAAATAAAATCTATTATCATTATTTCCTGTAATAAAATTATCAATAGATTGTTTCAGAGTATAGTATAATTTTCTTTTATTTAAGAAATCCTTATCATTTTGTAATTCGTTTTCAATTAATTTAGGAGTTATTGACATTTGATTTAAAAGAAAAGATTTAATTGAGGAATTATCCATATTTTCACCTTACTTATTATCTAGTCATTATTTTGACTAGCTATTTATATAAATGTTGTCATTATTTTGACTAGCTATTGGAAAGATAGATAAATATAATGAGATTCCAAATGTATGATAAAAGTGATGTTAAAATGAATATTATTCTCTCAATAAAGCCACAATTTGTTGGAAAAAATACTTTCTAAAGAAAAAAGGTATGAGTTTAGAAAGATAATTTCAAAAAGAGAGGTTGAAAAGGTATTAAAAATCGTAGGGTATTTTAATTATGATGTTGTTATTGAGGATAGCTCAACAAATCTTTGGAATTTGTGTTCCAAATATGATGGAATAAGTCATAAGAATTTCTTTGATTAGTTTAAAGATAAAACTAGAGGTTATGCTATTGAAATAGCTAATTTAAACATTTTTGATAATCCAATTGATGTAGATACTCTTGAAGATTTTAGAGCTCCTCAATCATTTCAATATATTGATTATGAAATAACAAATTAATTTTGTTCTACAATGTTTTTTAGTTTCTCAATTTTTTCTAGACTTTCCTTATCTTTTTCTTCATTATTTGATAAATCATCATCTTTTCGGTTAAAAAAACTTTTCATAATAGGTATGATACGATTTCCTTTTATTTTATCAAATATAAATTTTAAATTATCTAATAAAGGAGATTTAAAATAGTATTCCATATTATATTCATCATCAATTATTTCATCAATAAAATCGCATATTAATTTGTAGTTTAATTCTTCCCCAATATTATAATAATCTTTTATTAAATTTTCTTCTACAGGAAATATATTATTTGAAACATCAATATTGTGTTTTTCAAAATCTTCATAAGAGGTTATTTGCTTAGAGTTAACATAAATTGGAATATCAAATTTTTCCTTTATTTTAATAGGGCGTAAAATATTACATTTTTTATTTAAAAAGTAAACATCTACTATTGATGTACTAATCCAAGTATTAATAATATCGCAACTCATAATCCAATCTTGAACTGAATATTTGAATATAAAATGGAAATTTGAATATTTATCCTCTAATTTTTTAAATTTTGATACATCATTTTGTTTAATTTCCGATGGATGTGGCCTATAGATAAATTCATAATCTGGATTATTTGAAATAAATTTTTCAATCCATTCTAGAATTTTATTTTGTGATTTAAAACTAATATCATGAAAATACTCAGCATTTTCCTTACTTTTCATGTCTTTAATAATACGTGTCATAAGTTCTTCGTTTGGATTAGCAAGAGAAAAACTAGAAATAAAAAGACACCATGTGTTATTTGGATTTATATTAAATTCTTTTCCTAAATCTTCTTTTGATTTAAAAAAGTTTTTAAATTCTTTTTTTGAAAAATGAGTCTTGGCCAAAATTAATTTTTGTAAATTTTGAGTAATACTTTTTTTATTTTTTTTGATTAGTGGTGTTGTTTTTCATTGTTTTTCATTGTTTTTTTGTTGAAAAATTTTTTTAAGTTTTATTATTTCTTTTAATTTTGTTTTGGATTTTTTAATGTTTTGTTTTTTATTTTTAAGCTTTTTTTAATCGTTATATTTATATATTAGTTTTTATATATATTTATATTAGTTATTGATAATTTTTTGGTGTTTGTTGTGGTTAATAGTCAGTTTTGTTTTGATTTGGGTCGTTTAGATGATGGAATTCCTAAGAATCATGTTTCTAGGTTTATTGTGCGTTTTGTTGATCAGTATTTTCCAATTTTAGGGGTTGAAGAAAATGAAGGAGGAGTAGGTAGGCCTAATTTACCGGTTCGTGAGATGTTTAAATTGATGTTATATGCTTATTGTGATAATGTTACAAGTTCAAGGGTTATTGCTGATCATGCTAAGTATCATAGGATTTATATGTATGTTTATAATAATATACAGCCTTCAGAAAGGAGTATTCGTAGATTTATGCAGAATTATGGTTATTTATTTAATGTTTTTTTAGGATTTACTTTAATTTTTGCTAAGGAATTAGGATTAACTGATTTTGAGCATATTGCAATTGATGGTACTATTAAAAAGTCCAATAACTCTTCGTTTAATGTTTTTAATCAAAAAGAGGTTAATTTTTTAATTGGTTATTATTCTGGAATTACTGTTCCTCGTAAAAAGATTAAAAAAAGTTCTTTACCTGTGCGTAAATTTATCGAAAGAAAAGATTTAAGTGATGATAATAAATTAGATTTATTATTTTGTTTAGATACTGAATTAAGCATGTCTGGTCAGAATACTATTCCTGTAAACGATGTTGAGGCTCGTTGGATGCATAATAAAAAAGGATTATCAGAAGTCGGGTATAATGTTCAGAGTGCTGTAGACACGCAATCCAAGCATATTTGTGCAATTAAAGTTTCTCAAAATCCAACTGACCATTATGAGTTACCAGAAATTGTAGAACAATCAATTGAAAACACTAAAACCAAACCAGCAATAATAAGTGCTGATACAGCTTATCACAACACACTATCGTTTAAATATTTGGAAGAAAATAAAATAAAAGGAGCAATAGTAGATAGACAACAAACAAGAAGAAATACTGGAAGAAAAAGCAAAAATCCATTCCATAAAGATTATTTCAAATACAATTTTGAAAAAGATGTTTTCATTTGCCCAAATAACAATGAATTATCCTTTCAAACACAAGTAACTCATTCATATGAAGATAAAGAAAAACCTGATAAAATAGAACGCAGATACTGGAATTATGAAGCATGTAAAAATTGTAAAGATAAAAATAAATGTCATAAAGGAGTACACAGACAAATAACAGAATTTGCCACACCATTTTCACTAGAAATGAAAAATAAAATGGAAACAGAAGAATATAAAAAAATATACAAAAAACGTTCAAGCACCGTAGAATCACCATTCGGAACACTAAAAGTACATTATCATATTAACGACATGAAAATAAATGGAATAAAACAAACAGAAAATTTCCTCGCACTATTCTCAACAGTATACAATATAAAAAGATTATATAATATAATGGAAGACATATACGAAAATTCCAATCATTTAGACCTATTTAAAGAAAAAATAGAAATATTACTAAACATAAAATGCAAATTCATTCCCAAAAAATAAAAAAGTATTACTATTTTAAAAAAAATTAAATTTTGGCCAAGACTCAAAATCAAATTTCATATCATTTATTATCTTTAAATTTTTTTCTTGAATTCCATTTTTCAATAATCTTCTTCTTATCTTATCGCCCCAACATATGTGGATTCCGTTTTTTGCTAACCCTGAAGGGCAATGAGCACCAGATTCTAACCATACTTGGCTTATTACATGTTCATACTGTAGATTTAGTATTTTGTTAACTCTAGACAGATATTTAAATTTAAGGCCATTCACCCCTTTGTCATCATGTAACCATGGCGTAATAAGAAGCTTAGGAGCTTTTAAACTAGGTAATTTAGGTTCAAAGGCAGGACTTATTTTAACTTCATACCCTCTTTTTTCTAATTCAAATTTAAGTAAGTAAGCATTATTCAATTCTCTTTCTACATGTTCATAAACAATTTCAATATCTATTTTAATCACTTATTTGTATTTATAAAATTATATTTCACTATAAATTTCACAATTCTATTTTTTTTATACCAGAATATTTTTTAAAAATTAAATTTTTTATTGTTGAATTAGTATATACCTTTGAGGCAATATTACTTATTATCATGGCTTGTGAATATTTTTCTTTCAAAACCAGGTTATTTAAATAATCTATTGGTTTAGATCTAAGTTTTATCTCACAGTTTAAATTTTTTTGAAATTTTTGTAAATTTTTGAGAATATTCATTTTGTCTTTTTTGTCTCCTTTGTATTTGAAAAACATAAAGTAAAACATTGGGATTAAATTTGAACTCATCATAGATATGTATTCATCTAAATTATCATCTTTTAAAACATTAACAGATTCTTTAAATCCTTCTAAATAATTATATAAACTATCTTCCTTTATTTTATGGGTTAATGAATTATCATTATCAATATTATAAATATATCCATAAAAATTTGGCAGTTCAATTAATTTTTTGGCTTTTATATATGCTTCCAAAGAAAATGTTCCATCTTCATGTAAAACATCTTTAAAATAAATATTATTTTCTTTTATTAAGCTAGTTTTAAAAAGATTGCCCCATACGGTTCCTCTTTTCATTATTTTATCAGAAATATTATTAATTTTATAATATTCTGTATTTTTATTATTTATATGATTATATACCCAAAAATTATCATCAAAGAATCTTAAATATGTAAAATGTACAAGATCACTATCTTCCTTTAATGCGATATTATAAACCGTTGAACAACAATCTTTTAATAAAAAATCATCGGAATCAATAAACATTAAATAAGTAGCGTTAACTTTTTCAATACCTGTATTTCGAGGTTTTACTGGACTTCCACTATTTTCAGTTAAATAAGTTGGTTTTATATTATCATGTTTATTTGCATATTTTTTAATAATCTCTTTAGAATTGTCAGTTGATTTATCATCAACAATAATCAATTCTATATTTTCAAAACCGATATCTTGATTAATTATAGAATCAATAGTTTTTTTAAGAGAATTCTCAGCATTGAAAACTGGTAAAATAATACTAATCATATATTCTGATTTGTTTTTTTTATTTTTCAAAGATATCACGCTCTTTTGTTTAAAGAAATAATGATTTTATTAATTTCGGGTATTGTTAAGTTTTTTATAGGCATTTTGCAATGTTTTATTATTATAAAGTTTGCTATACAAGTTTGATAGCCGAATAGCTGTGTTAAAATTTTGTTTTAAAATTTCATTGTTTAATATTCTGATTTCTTTTTTTTCAGGGTTAATGTTGAAGCCTAAGCTTTTTTCAAAATCATATATTTTTTCAATTGCCTCTTTTTTATTGTTTTTATTAAGATTTGTAAATATTAAGAGTAAACTTTCAATGTTTTCATTCATAGAAACTTGAAAAGATAAGTCAGAGTCTTTAAATAATTCTTTTTGGTATTTTATTCCTTTTAAGAAATTATTGAATTTGTTAATGTCATGTCCATGTATGGCTGTGTTTTCAGCGATATTGTAGTTGTATACAGGTGTTTTATTAAGTATTGTGATTTTATTGGAGTTTAAAAGATAATTAAAATAAAAGCAGATATCTTCTGCATTTGTATCTTCAGGAAACTTAATGTTATTTTTCTCAATGATATTCTTTTTATATAATTTACCCCATGCTGCCACGAAATGTTTTAAACTAATTTTATCTAAGTCTTTTTGTTCTTTTGGATTCAAAGTTCTCCACTCAATATCGTCAGAAAAGAATTTTGTTTTGATTTTCTCTTTCTCATTTAAACGAATGTAATGTGTTCCTAAAATCATATCTGAATTATTTTCTATTGATTTTTTGTATAGTGTTTCAATTCCATTAGGTAAATATTCATCATCCGCATCTAAAAATATAATATTGTTAGTTGAACTATGATTTATACCAATATTTCGCGGTTTTCCGCAAAATCCCGAGTTTTTATCTAAATATATTCCTTTTATGTTGTCATATTTTTCATCATACTTTTGGATAATATTTTTAGATTTATCTGTTGAATTATCATCAACAATAATCACTTCAATATTTTCAAATCCTATTGTTTGATTTATAAGTGATTCAACTGATTTTTCAAGAGTATTCTCGGCATTAAAAACTGGAATTATTACAGTTACTTTATAATTAATAATTACTTCCTCCAATGTTTTATATTATTTTTATGCATTTGACAAACATTTAAAAGATTATATATTCTTTATTATAATATTAACTATAAAAATTTTATATAAAATATTCTCTTAAATTGAATGTTAGTATTTTTTTGAAGATTATTGTGAAGTTGTAATTGATTTTTATAGTTGTATTTTCGCAGGAATATCTATATATTCTTTAGTGTTTTTTATTTCTTATTTTATCTTGTATAGTTGTATGAAAGTGTATTTAGGTTTATTCTTTGTTCTGTTTTATCATCCTCATGACTAATTCTTTTTATATATGTATTGTTTTTTTGGCGGGAATCTGGTGAATAGTTCTTCTGTTATTGTATTCGTTTTTATATTTTTATTTTTACCATTTTGGTGTTCATTTTTTTATTTCTGGATTTCATGTTCATATATAATGATTTTGGTGTTTTTGCTTAAGTTGACCCTATTGTTGTTTTAATATATGGGTCACATAAAAACACTATTCTAACATTGATTTAGCTATTTTAATATCAAAAGGCGTGGTAATCTTAAAATTAAAATCTTCTCCCTCAAATAAATAAACATTTTCATCTCGAAGATTAAATAGTATCATTGCTTCATCTAATTTTTTTATCTCTTCATCAGACAAATCATTGTAAATTTCTAAATATTTGAAAATATTAAATGACTGTGGGGTTTGAGAATGGTACAAATTTTTCCTCAATGGAATGTTATCTAACTTATTTGGCTGTTTACTTTGAAATATCACATCAGTAGCTGGAATTACTGGACTTGCCGCACCATATTTTTGAGCAAACTTAATACTTTTTTTTATTAAATCAGATGTGACAAATATTCTAGCAGCATCATGAGTTACCATAACTGAATCTTTATTAGCTCCATCATCAATAGCAAAAGCAATTGAATTGTTAATTGTATCTTTTCTTTCTTTTCCTCCCTCTATTACAACAATTCTTTCATCGTTTGGAAAAAATTCACTGACTAAATCAGTTGTTTTATCTAAAAAATTTTTGGGGGAAGAAACTATTATTTTATTGAATTCTTTTATATTGTGAAATTTTTCTATGGAATGTACGATTATAGGTTTTTCATTAATTTCTAAGAATTGCTTAGGATACTCTTTAGCCATCCTTTTTCCAATTCCTCCTGCAAGCACAGCACCGTAAACCATATTATCAACACAATTTTTCCCAAAGTTCTGTAAATGCTTCTTTTGCATTTCTTTTTTCGACAATAACATTATAAACAAAGTTTACTGTTAAAGCTTCTAACTTCATTTCATCACATAAGTCTTTCAGTATAGAGGAAGTATTTCTTCCTTCAAATAAAATTCCGGATGCTTTTTCATCAATTACTATTCCCTGACCGTACAATACACCTAATGTATGATTTCTACTTACAGAAAGTGTAGAGGCAGTTATAATATCTCCAAAACCACAAAAATCATCTACAGTATCAGGATTTCCACCTAAGTTTTTTATAATTTTTTTGGTTTCCTTATAACTTTCTGTAAAAACAGCAAATTTAGCATTGTCATTTAAATCCATTCCTTCAAATATTCCTTGAGAAATAGCAAGTATATTTTTAATGACACCACAATAATCTGTTCCTATAACATCATTGGTGCAACTTACAATAAATTTTTCATTGGATAAAGCTTCTTTAACTATTTTTATATATTTTTTATTTTTACTAGCTATTGTAGTAGCAGTAAATAAATTTTTCATCATTTCAGATGCAATATTAGGGCCGGATAAAACAACACCAGGTCTTTCTAAAACTTCTTCTATTACTTCACTCATTGTTTTTTGTGTTCCTTGTTCTAATCCTTTGGCAGTTGTTACTAACACACATTCATCAGAAATGATATTTCTTAATTTTTCTGTGATTTCTCTTAAAGTTGAAGATGGAATACATAAAAAAATAACATCCATATTTTTTAACTTAGATAAATCATTTATAGCAATGATATTGGAGGATAATTTAATATTAGGATAATATTCCTTATTATATCCTGTTTCATTTATAACATCACATATTTTTTTTCTTCTAGCATATAGCAATAAATTTTCAGTGTTTGAAGAAATAATTTGAGCCATAGCTGTTCCCATAGCTCCAGCTCCAACGATTCCTATTTTTAATGACATTTGAAACCTCTTTTATAATTCTAAATTTTTTTAAATTTTTGTACATATGATGTTGGATTCATGAATGAGATAATATGTATTATTAAATTTATTATAAATTAAAGTTTTTGAAAATTGAGCTTTGTTGCAAACCTCATATTTTTTACATTTGAAATTTCACATCGATGAGTTTTTTTATTTTATTTTTTCTTTATTTTAAGTATAACAATTGTATTATGGTTAATATTTTATATAATGATTGATATGATTATTATTTTTTAAAAAAACCGATAGTAAGTTATTTATAATAAAATGGAGAATATTTAATATTATGAAAACAAAAAACAAACATTCTCCAAATGTATTTAGTTGTTTAAGACATAAAAATCTTTTGGATTTTGGTGGGAAAAAATCCAAATTAAAATTTTTGAGTAAAAATCAAAATGACTGTAAATTGTCT
>CAYPCR010000025.1:0-32127 GCA_964409285.1 uncultured Methanobrevibacter sp.
TATTTCCTGTTGCATTTTCAGGTACAGTAATTTTCACAGTAGTATTACCATAAGTATTGTTTAATATTTCAGCTTTAACATCTGAGCTGTTTAAATTTCCTTTGACGATTTCCAAGTTTTCATCTTTGGAAATTGGATTGTAGTTATCATCACCGGGATATGTGATAGTCATGGTGTGGTTTCCCACTGGTACATCAGGTAATTTAATAATAGCTGAACCATTGGAAATGTTACCTGTATAATTTTTACCTCCAACAGTAATAGTTACATTTCCACTAGCATCATTTGGTACAGTTACTTTTACAGTTGTGTTTCCGTAAGTGTTGTTTATAATATCAACTACCATATTATCAGTAGCAATAGTGCATTTAACAACTTCTAATTCTTTTTCCAATGAACTTGGATTATAATTGTTATCACCAGGATAGCTAATGGTCATTGTGTAGTTTCCTACAGTGACATTATCCAATTTAACAATAGCAAAACCATTACTTATTGTTCCATTATAAAGTTTATCATTGATTTTAATAGTTACGTTTCCAGTTGCATCTTTGGGAACAGTTACTTTGATTGTTGTGTTACTGTATGTGCTGTTTAGTGTTTCTGCATCTAAACTACTGTTGGCTTTAATAACCTCTAAATCTTCATGTTTGGTTAATGGGTTGTAGTTATCATCACCATTATATATTATATCCATGTTCATGCTGTAGTTTCCAACAGGAAGGTCAAACATTTTAATAACAGCTACACCACCAGTAATATTGGCTGTGTAGTTTTTATTTCCCACTTTAATAGTTACATTACCAGTAACATTATAAGGAACAGTAACTTGAACTGTAGTGTTTCCATATGTGTTATTTAAAATATTTACTGTTACTTGTTCGGGTTTTAGGTTTAAACGAACTTTCAAATCTTCTTCAGTAGTTAAAGGGTTATAATTATTATCACCTTTGTATGTTACATTCATTTTGTAATCGCCAACAGGAATATCAGGTATTTTAATGGTTACTTCACCATTATTTATAGTTTCAGTGTAGTTTTCACCATTAACATTAATAGTAATATCACCGGTGGCATTATTAGGAACATTGACTTTTATTGTTACATTTCCATAAGTGTTGTTTACAACTATTGTTTCTAAATGACTGATATTAGCTTTAACAACTTCTAAATCAGCCTCTGTTGAAATATGATTGTGATTATCATCACCACTATAAGTAATGTTCATTGTATAATTACCTACAGGAACATCAAACAACTCAATAATTACAGAACCATTTTCAATAGTTCCATTATATTCTTTATCGTTTACATTAATTGTTATATTTCCAGTCACATTTTTAGGAACTGTCACATTTACACATGTATTACCGTAGGTGTTGTTTAAAATTTCAGTTTTAATATTTGAAGTATTAATATTTCTTTTAATTATCTCTAAATCCATTTCTGTTGAAATAGGATTATAATTATCATCACCACTATAAATTACATTGGCAGTGTAATTTCCAGGAGTGACATCAAATAATTCAATTATAGCTACTCCATTTTCAATTTTTCCAGTATAATTTTGACCATTTACTTGTATTGTAATGTTTCCAGTTGCATCAGAGGGTACAGTAACTCTAACAGTAGCATTACCATAAGTATTGTTTAGTATTTCTGTTTGAATATCTGACCGATTTAAATCGTTTTTATTAATTGTAAATTCTTTAAAAACTGTTAATGGTTCATATTCATTATTACCACCGTAGGTTACATTCATATTATATGTTCCTGGTTTAATATTTGAAAATTCCATAACAACTACACCATCAACAATAGTTTTAGTCTGCACACTACCATTAATATCAATAGTTATATCACCAGTAACATCTATTGGTAAAGTAACTTTTACTGTGACATTATTCATTGTGGCGTTTAATAAATCTACTACCATATCAGTAATGTTTAATACTTTTTTACTAACAACAATGGTTACATTTTTAGTTATATCATCTAACACTTGTTGAGATTTAACAGTTACACTGTTATTTATCTCACCTATATATTTAACACGAACAGTAATATTTAAACTAGTTTCTTGATTAACATCCAAATTTTCAATAGACCATAATCCAGTATTATGATTATAAACACCAAATGGTGAACATGAAATATACTCTAATTTAGAACTATCTAAAATATCCTCAACACTAACATTAGCATTAAATGCACCAGTATTTTTAATTGTAATAGTATATTGGATTATATCATCTAAAGCAGGATTTGTATTGTTAACTATCAAATCAACATCTAAAGTAGTAATAGGAATAATTAATGTTCCATTCATATATTTAGTTACATTATTTGCAACAGTTGAAGGGACTATTCCTGTTACAGGATAAACTCCCCCTACCTTAGGTGTATAATCAACACTATAATTAAGATTATCACTATTAAAACTAGCTGTTAATCCTGAAGTTAATCCTACTACCTTCAAAGTAATTCCTGTGCTAGATCCTATGAGGTTTCCATTATCATCATATAAACAAGCTGTAAGAGCAATCTGAGTATTAATTTGGCTTTCAACTGTTTGATTATTAAGCACTACTAAACATGTAGAACTCACTACCACACCACTATCGATGTATATAGGAATTGAGCCAGTAACAATAGAATTACCAGATAACCATAACCTAGAATTAGTACTACCTAGATATATTACTGATTTAGTTTTATCATTTACATTATCAGTGAAATCACAGTTAATAAAAGAACCTGAAGCACTCCCTGCTAAATAAACAGCTTCTCCATTGGTGGTTGCAGTGTTACCAGTAAAATAACAATTAATAAAAGAACCTGAAGTACTACCTAAGTAGACAGCCCCTCCATTGGTGGTTGCAGTGTTACCAGTAAAATTACAGTTAATAAAAGAACTAGAAGAGCTACTTCCTGAGTTGACAGCCCCTCCATTGGTGGTTGCAGTATTACTGATGAAGTTACAACTTGTGAAATTCGCAGAACCACTATTTGCTATAATGATTGCCCCACCAGCCGTGTTTGCGGTGTTATCAGTGAAATCACAGTTTGTGAAATTCACAGAACCACTATATATGTAGACTGCCCCACCACTCTCCTTGGTTACGGTGTTACTAGTGAAATCACAGTCAATGAAATCAACAGAACCAATACCTCTTATGGAGACTGCCCCACCAACACTCTGTGCAGTGTTGCTGGTAAATTTACAGTTTGTGAAATTCACAGGACCAGTACCTGCTATGTAGACTGCCCCACCGTGATTGGCTGAACTAGCAGTTCCTTTTGCTGTATTAGTTTTGAAATTACAGTTAACAAAATTCATAGAACCGCTACTTGTTATGTAAACGGCTCCCCCCAAATTCTGTGCAGTATTACTGATAAAATCACAGTTTGTGAAATTCACAGAACCACTAGTTATATAGGCTGCTGCACCATGCATGTTTGATCCACCTGTTGTTTTCCCGTTTTTGAATGTTATGTCGGTAAATGTAACTTTAACACTGGAAGTAATAGAAATTATTCTACTTAGTGATTTTGCATCTAATGTAGCTCCATTTACACCTACAAAATTTAGATTTTTATTAATTACTATTGTTGTTCCATTTCCAGTATATGTTCCTGTAAGTCTTATTGTGTCTCCTGCACTTGCAGAGGCAATAACATCTCGTATTCCTTGAAATGTTTTTACAGTAACTGTTGTTGTAGCTACACTACTAACCTCATAACTTTCATTATCCACATCGTTCGTTTCTACAACACCAAACTCTTTTCCAGCGTTGCTTATGTTTTGTGTATTTGCATATTTTTCCACATCATCATCAACCGATATCGTTTCCAATGCATCACTTTGGGATAAATCTCCATTATCAATAGCTACTGTATCATTTAACTCCTCAGCACTTACAGCACCAATTAAAAATACAAAAATAGCTAAAACAAAAAGAGACTTACCCTTTAAGTCCATGTTTGAATACCTCCTTGAATTTTTAAATTCTTAAGTTATCCTTATTAAAGTAATCTAATTTTAAAAATAAGGAAGTAACTTTCACCCAGAGAAACACAGAATATCGATGGGTTTTCTTTTTGAAGTTGAGATACTTTAAATAAAAATTAATTTATATAACATAAAACAAAGTAGTTTCTATCCAGAAATATAGAAATTTAACTTTGTTTTTTACAGGTTTCTGGGTGAGAACCAAAATAATTCACCAAAAACCTAACAGTTTCTCAAAAAGAAATACAAAAAAGTAATAAAAAAAATAGCTATCTTTTACCTATATCATCATAGGAAATCAAATGTTGATTTAATTTCTCACGTATATCGTCCGGTATAGGCACTGATTTTTGCTCAATAAAGTCAAAGTGGACAATGACTGACTGACCTTTGGCCTTAAGCTCACCATTTTGCCATGCCTCATGACCTAAGGTAAATGAGGTATTTCCGACCTTTAAAACGTAGGTTCGTATTTCAACATCACCGTCATAGAAAATCTGGCCTACATAGTCAAATTCGTTTCTAACCATTATCAGTTTCCAGTCCTCATAGCTAAGACTTAAGTCTGGTGTGAAATATCTGAATATTTCATTTCTACTGGTTTCAAACCATTCACCGATTACGTTGTTGTTGACATGGCGAAGTCCGTCAATATCTCCAAATCTTGGAGTTACCATCATGGTTATCATAATAATCAAGAAAAAAAGAAGTAAAGCTTTATATGTTATCTAAAGCTTTTACTATTAACTCTATTGTTGATTCAATATCCTTTCTACTGCAGACACTTACAGGTGTGTGGATATAACGTGTAGGGACAGATAAAACTCCTGTTGGGATTCCTTCACGGGTTAGATGAATAGCTGTTCCATCCGTGGTTCCTCCATCACTTACTTCAAGCTGATAGTCTATCTCATAGCTATCTCCAGCCTTAATTAACATGTCCTTAATCTTTTTGTTGGTTATTATTCCACGTCCACTTGCATCTACAAGTACAACAGCCGGACCTTTTCCAATTACTGCAGGTGCTTCCTCTTTTTTAATTCCTGGATGGTCTCCTGATAGGGTTGTATCCAGTGCAATAGCTATGTCAGGGTTTAACCTGAAGGCTGAGGTTTTAGCTCCCTTAAGACCAACTTCCTCCTGGACTGTTCCAACGCCGTAGATTGTTGCTTTTGATTTTACCCTTTTAAGGACTTCCATCATCACATAACAGCCTACACGGTTGTCTAGAGCCTTTCCCATTATCAGGTCATTTGGAAAATCCTCAAACAATGCGTTAAATGTTATTGGATCTCCTACCTGAACCATCTTTTCAGCGTCTTCCTTATCCTTAGCTCCAATATCTATAAACATGTCCTCTGACTTTACAACCTTGTCCTTTTCTTCCGCTTTGGTTACGTGAGGTGGTTTTGAGCCTAAAACACCGACAATATCTCCATTTGCAGTGTGTATTGTTACACTTTGATTCATTAGCATTTGGTCGTTGATTCCGCCGATTTTTGAAAATCTAAGATACCCTTCATCGTCAATGTATTTGACCATTAAACCTATTTCATCCATGTGAGATGCAAGCATTACTGTAGGTGCATTTTTCTTACCTTTTTTGGTAGCTATTACATTTCCCATCTCATCTTCTTCTATGGAATCTGTACAATCCTTCAATTCCCTTTTTATAATATCTGCAATTTTTTCCTCAAAACCAGAGATTCCCGGTGTTGTTGAAAGTTCTTTCATTAAATCCATTTTATCACCTTTTAATTATTTATCACTTAATGCCTTAAAACCAATGGGTACTGTAGAGTATTTTGTTCCAGCTGCTGATACAACATCCTGAACACTTGATGTTAGGTATGATTGTGGTCTCCATGGAGCGTTCTTGTCTGCTCTTACAATTGATACTCCATCAACCTTTCCGTTTTCAAGTAAGTAAATTAGAATAGCTGAAACAACACCACCATCCTGACCTATGATGGATTCTGCCTTAACTGACAAAAGTTCAATATAGTCTCCAAGTGGCTTTTCATCAATATCCTCACTGTAGATTTCATCACTTACAAAGGTTCTAGGACATGCAAAGTAGCAGGCATGACAGTCCTCTTCGCAGTCCCTAATAGCTACCGGTTTTCTGTGATTGATTTGAATTGCATCGATTGGACAGACAAATTCACAGGCACCGCATAAAACACAGGATCCTACACTGATAACGTCGTTTTGAAGGTTTTCAAATTGACATATCTCACATTCGCTTTTAAACTCATCTTCAGATAATTTACGTTTTGACAATACCGGCCTTGCAATGGCTTCCCTTCTTCTGATTGTTTCGGTATTTCTGGAAATCTTGCTATTGGCTATTCTTCTTAAAAGCTTTTCACCTTTCTCGGATAACGGTTCAGCTTCAATGTAGCCCTTTTCAATTGCATCGTCAATGATTTCCTTTCCTTTTGGTGTTCTTACAATAACAGTAGAATGGTTTGCAGGACTTCCAACAGATCCCACAGCTATATCAGAAACATCAGAAGTATAATCTGTACAGATATGACAATTTTTACGAGTGAAAACTTCAGTTTCAGCTATTGGAATCTGGAAAACATTACCGTCAATTAATGAAGCTATAAACTGTCCCTTTTCAATTCGAAACTCCTTAACTTCAAACAATTCAATTCCCTGTTCCTTTAAATAACGCTCAAGGTAGGAATATGAAAAATTCTCCATACAAAACAAACCAATTTTAACATCAATGTCAGAACCGCCAGTAAATTCTTCATATTTATTAATTTTAGTAGCTGCAAGAATCTGGCAAGGTGTTCCAACCATAGCTATTTTATCACTACTCATTAAGTCACCTCTACTATTATATAATACTATTATTTTTAATATAAAATATATTTAAAGTTAACTAGAATGGTAAAAATAGGGTTTATGTTCAAAATATTGTTTAAAATAGGTGAGATATTAATGAATTGTTTAGGAAAAATAGATTATGGATAGGGATTGTCCTATTTAATTAAACCACATAGTAAACTAAAATCTTTCTTGGGATTTCTTTCAAATTCCTTCTTTAATTGGTCCAATTCCTCATCTGAAAGCTGATACATTTCAATAGGTGGAACCATATCTTCATCATCCTCAGTAAAAATTCTTTCAATTTCTTCCAAAGATAATCCATCGTCTGTTTGTATTTCTTCGTCCTTTAAATAGTCAGCTAAAACATCGTTTACAATATCTTCCTCACTTATTCCTGATTTTAAACTTCTGGATTGAAGTTTTCTTTTGATGTTGTCATTGATTTCAATAAAAGAACTCATGGAATCAAACTCATTAAACAAGTTTAAAAAAGTAGAAGTTTTGAAAATAATAAACTTAATGAAGCTATTTTTGTCAAAATAATTTTCAGATAGTATCGACTGTTTAATAAATCGTTTTAAGTTTTAAAATAAGAATGAATTATTCATCTCCCAGTTTATCTCCCCAAATATGGACTCTACGTATAGATTTAATTTCTTGAGCATATTTCTTTTGTTCTTCTGTTGGAGGTTCCTCCATCTTCTTTAAAAATATTCTAGCATCCTCACCATATAAATCAGGAGTTGCTTCTATTGGTCTTGCCATAATAATCACTTCCTATAAATCCTTATTATTTTCATATATTCTAAATATCTCAGTTAAATCCAATTGTTGGGAAAAAATGAAAAAAGAAAATTATTCATCTCCTAATCTATCTCCCCAAATATGAACTTTACGCTGAGCACGAATCTCTTTAGCAAACTTCTTTTCTTCTTCAGTAGGAGGCTTCATCATCTCCTTTAACAATGCAATAGCATCCTCACCACATACATCAGGAGTAGGTTCAATAGGTCTTGCCATAATATCATGTCCATTTATTAAATAATAAACCATTAATAACTACCAAATTCTATAAAAATCCATTTAACTTATTTTCATATTCTATCTCTTCCATATATGAACTCTACGTATAGAGCGAATTTTTTTACCATACTCTTTTTCCTCTTCAGTTGGAGGTTCTTCCATCTCTTTTAACAATGCACGTGCATCCTCACCATATAAATCCGGAGTAGGTTCAATAGATCCTGCCATAAAATCACTTTAATAAATTAATTAAGATTATTTAATATCTAATAGCTATTAAAAGTTACGAATTATCAGTTAAAAACAATTTTACACCCTGAAATCAATTTTACACTCTAAAATCAATATTGTGTTATAAAATTTCTGACAAGTAAATATAGAATTTATAAAAATAAAAATTATAAATTAAAAACAATTCTATGAAGTTTAAACAATAAAATAAAGATTATATAATTTTAAATTAAGTAAATAAAATTGTAAAATACTTATTTTAAAAAATAAATAGTTAATTACATATATAATCAAATATAATACGTTTTATCATGATTTGTGAAAAAATAATTCAACAATATAGATTCGAAAAACTAACTGACGAACATGATTTATCCAATTTTGATTGTGGAAATGAAAATTTAAACAGATATTTAAAAAATGAAGCATTAAAACAACAAGAAGGAATGTTAAATCTAACAACATTGGTAATGTATGAAAATGAAATAATTGGTTATTTCTCTTTATTGACTGATAGTTTTAAAGTAAAAGAGATTACCGATGAAAAAACTATTGAAGAGATAAAAAATAAAAAGCCATCTGTAAAGAATGTTCCAGCTGTAAAAATTGGAAGACTAGCTATTGATAAAAAATATCGAAATTGTGGAATTGGAACTCATGTATTAAGAAATATAATCAATGATATCCTGTACTTGTCAAAAAATATTGTGGGAGTAAGATTTATAACTGTTGATGGACTAGCTACTGCTTATCATTTTTATACAAAGAAAAATAAGTTTGAGATTTTAAGAAATAGTATGAAAAAAATTGATAAAATTGATAAAATCATAAAACAAAATCCAAATCAAATATTAAATTTATATTTAGATTTGGAAAGGGTAGAAATTTAATATTTAACTATGGGAATGTTAAATTTCAAAAAATAAGATGAACAATAATTATGATTTATAGAAAATTTTATATTTCCTCACAAATCATTATCCAAATATAAAATTAACATTTTGTAATACACTATAAGATTTAAAGTAATTTAATAAAATTAGTTTATTGGATAAAAAAGGAATAGATGAATTATTCATCTCCTAATTTATCTCCCCAAATATGAACTTTACGCTGAGCACGAATCTCTTTAGCTAATTTCTTTTGTCCTTCTGTTGGAGGTTCCTCCATCTTTTTTAAAAATATTCTTGCATCCTCACCGTATAAATCTGGGGTAGGTTGTATAGGTCCATCCATAATATCACTTCCGTTTTTAATTAAATAGTATATTATCCTTAATAGCTATTAAATATTACGGAAAACCAATTAAAATCAATTTTACACTTTTAAATCAATTTTACAAATCAAAAGCAATTTACACTTTAAAAATAGCTGTTTAAAAAAAATAGATTGAAAAGTTGTAGGCAAAGAAAACCTTCACCTACTTCTTTTTACTTAATTATTTGCTTCATATCTTTCGTAGAACCATGCAGATAAATCTACAAGAGTACTACGTAAAGCTAATATTCTGTCACGAGATCCATTTTTTTCCATGATGTAATCACGTAATATTTTAGCTTTTTCCATGAGTTTTTGAACTTCTGGAGAGATTATTCCTTCATTTTTTAATTCAAAAATGTTTTTAGTCATGAAGGTTTTATATCCATAGTTCATTCCTTCTTTAGCATATACTTCTTTCATAAAAGCGTCTAAAAAATCGCTTCCATATTGTGCACTTGCATCTCTATCAGAAAACATGTTGTTTTCCATTTGAGTACCTAACTCATAGAGAGCTGGATTTGATTCTTTTAAAATATCAAAGTTTAATCCCATCTTATCATCTCCTTGGTGTATATAACAATGTTCATTACTAGTATATAAACATTTCCATTATTCGATTTCAAATAGCTATTTTTCAATTTTAAAATTAAACCGATTTTACACCTTAAAACAAAAATCAAGTTTAAATATAATTTTAAAAAAATATCGATTATAATCGACATTGTTCAAGATTTTATCATTTTATCTACTACACTGAATAAAAAATTTAAATATTATTAGCTATTAATTAAATATTTACAATGTTTAAACGGGAAATATATCTTGAAAAAATTAGAAAAGTAATTGATGATGACTCAATAAAAGTCATTTCTGGAGTTAGAGGGTCTGGTAAAACCTACCTACTCTACAGTATAAAAGAGGAGCTATTAAATAGAGATGTAAATCCAGACAATATTTTTCTAATGAATTTTGAAAGAAATTCAATAGCTGATTTAAAACTCACCAAAAACAGTGAAGGTAAAATATACCTATTATTAGATGAAATTCAAAACCTTAAAAATTTCCCTGAAGTTATAAACTCCTTAAAAACCGATTATGACTGTGACATATACATAACCGGATCTGATGGCAAATTACTAACCTCAAGATTGGTGAACTGTTCACACATTACAGTCTATCCATTTTCCTTTAAAGAATTCCTCCAATACAACGTGACTTCTAAAAATCAGCTGTTTAAAAACTTCGTTAACTTTGGAGGAATGCCAATCTTACAACAGATTAACAAAACCGATAAATACACATTTTTAGAGGACATCTACAACACCATATTAGTTAAAGACATTATAATTCCCCAAAACCTAAGAAATAGCTATATTTTAGATAGACTATTAAAATACATTATTCTAAACACTTCCAAAAGTTTTTCAGCTACTAATATTTCAAAGATTTTAAAATCCCAAAAAGTAAACATCTCAACAGACAGTGTTTTAAACTATTTAAAATATGCTCAAAACGCTTCCCTTATAAAAAAAGCTAAAATTGAAGATATAAAAACAGGAAAAATCCTAACCAACAAATCTAAATACTACATCATAGATCATGGTTTTCACCAGGCCATTAAAAATGAACTTAATAAAGAGGTTATAGAAAACATAATTTTTATAGAGCTACTTAGAAGGGATTATGACGTTAAGATAGCTAGCATAAACTCAACTGAAATCGGTTTTGTCTGTAGAAAAAACAAAAACAAAATCTACATTCAAATACTGATAAATAAAAAGACACCAACAAGGGAATTTATAAAACTGAAAACCAATAACAAATATGTTTTAAGTCTTGATTATCTTGATTTATCTCAAAATGGGATTAAACATCAAAATATTGTTGATTTTTTAATTAGTGATGAAATTTAATAACAGCTATTTCTTTAATCAATAGCTTTAAATAATAAATTATTTAATTATTTAAATGGTGATAGGATATGTCAACATTAACAAAAATTTCAACAGTATATTTTAGTCCTTCAAATACAACAAAAAAAATAGCAGAAAAAATAGCTAGTAATTTTGAAGGTACACCAGAAATACATGACTTACTCATGTATGAAGACGACGGTGAAATTAGAGAATTCGGCGATTTCGATATTGTAATCGTTGGTATGCCTGTTTTTGCAGGAAGAATTCCTGAAGTTGCAAGAAAAAAATTAGAAAAATTCAAAGGTAAAGGCGTTCCAGCTATTGCATTTACAAACCGTGGAAATGCCAATTTAGGAGACTCATTACTCGAACTTACTGACATCCTTAAGGAAAACGGATTTAACGTTATCGGTGCAGCTGATTTTATTTCTCAACATTCAATATTCCCAAAAGTAGCTGCCGGAAGACCTGATGAAAAAGACTTAGAAAAAATCAAAGAATTCGCTCTTGAATGTAAATCAAAAATCGAAGATGGCACAAAAGGTGATGTAAAAGTCCCAGGAAACAAACCATACTGCGACTACACCATAGTTCCATTTAAAGCAAGCTGTGATGAAGATTTATGTACTTTCTGTTATGATTGTGTTTCAGTCTGTCCGCAAAATGCTATTCCAGACGATGATCCAGTCTTTACAGACCCTGACAAATGTGATGGATGTACCGCATGTATCCACATCTGCCCTGAAGGTGCAAGATCTTTTGCTGGAGACATTTTCAAACAAAAAGAACCTGAATTTGTCGAAGCACACAGTAAAAGAGAAGAACCTGAATTCTACTTCTAATTCTCTTTTTCTTTATTTTTTTTAATTTGATTTTTTCTTCTGAAATGTAAAAATATAACTAGAATAAGGTTATATAATTTCTAATAGAATATTGGTTGTCGTTGTGATTTTATTCTCTCAGCAATCTAATATTCCAAGTAAACTTTTTAATTTAATGTTTAAATAAAACAAGTCTAACTTTTACTGGTTGTTTGTGGAATAAATCATTATTCTACAAGCAGTTAGACTAAATCTTTTTTAATATATGATTGAATTTTTAACCCTTCTAGCTGAAATTGTATTATAAAAAGTTGATTTCAATCCTTTAAAAAAGAAGTTAGGGAATTTAATTCCCGTTAATTTGAACTGTATTAGATGTATACTCACCATTATACATTGTTGTTACAATATATCTTCCCTGAGGAAGGTTCAAGCTTAAACTAGCTACTCCATTAACATCAGAAACACCAGTATAGATTTTTCCATTGACATTAAAGCTTACTTGCCTGTTTGATGCGAGATTGCCCTGTTCATCTAAAACAGTAGCTGTAAATGGAACTCTTTTTGAAACAGTCATTGTTACATCCTGAGTTTTTATGATTGAGAGAACCTTTATATTGAAAGATCTTTGAAGTCCGTTTGTAGAGTCAATAGCTGTAATAATATAGTTTCCAGGATTTAAGTTAATATTTAAAGTAGCTATTCCATTTTCATCAGTATTTATTTTATAAAATTTACCGTAGAAATTAAAGGTTACTAAAGCACCAGAGGTAGGATTACCTAAATTATCAAGAGCCTTAACCTTAAGCTGGCTTCCATTACCAAAGTATTTAACCAAATCATCACTTTGAAGGGTAGATAAAACAGTGATATTGTTAGAATACATCAATCCATTATAAATAGCTGTTACGATATATTTTCCAGGATTTAGGTTAATGGGTAAAGTAGCTATTCCATTTTCATCACTAGTAAGATTATAAAACTTACCGATGATGTTAAAAGCTACATTTTCATTTGAAGCGACTTTTCCATGGTTATTCAATATTTTAACTGTGTATCCTGTGCCGTTTTTATAGTATAAAGTTATATCTTTTCCTTCTATGGTTGATAGAACTGTTACTGTATTTGTAACGGTTGATTTGGTATACTCTTCATCACCGTTAAATGTTGCTGTAACTTCATAGCTATTAGGAATTAGGTTAATTGGTAAGTTAGCTACACCATTCTCATCTGTAGTAAAATTATAGACTTTTCCAATTATTGAAAATGAAATTACTTTATTAGCTAATGGATTATTCTTGTTATCTGTTAATCTGACTTCATAGCTAGTGCCGTTTTTATAATAAAGAGTTATATTTTCACCGCTTAAAATTGAATCAAATTTATGAATCAACCATGTTGTTGGATTTGAAGCCTTACCATTGGTGTCAAAACGTTCCTCCCAAGTGTAATGATAATCTGTTGAGTTTAACGGATTGTTGGTTCCCCAGTAGTTGTTTTCAAAGTTTAGAACTGTTCCATCAGGAATTACAGAGCTTAAATATACATCCTCTCCTCCAGCTTCAAATGCTGTAGGAGTTGTTATGGTGTTGTTGTAGATATCGTTGTAGTTTACAACAGTATCTGCACTGGTTCCTTCACCTTCCTGATAGACGTAAATCGCACCGCCCATCCAGTCAGCAGTGTTGTTTGTAATTATACAGTTTGTAACTGTTAACTGGGAAGCTGTAGCTATTGCCCCTCCAGCTTCCTGAGCATAGTTATTGCATATTATTGAATTTTTAATGGTAGAAACTGAATCTGACCATGAGTAAATTGCACCACCCCAACCTGTCAAACCTCCGCTGGAGGTGTAGGATGCTGCATGATTATACATAAATGTACAGTTGTCGATTACATGGCTTTTAGAGAATTTGACCCTTATTGCTCCACCATCCCTGTATGCTCCGTTGTTGTAGAATTCACAGTTTTTAATAAGAGTGTTTGCATAGTAGGTGGTTATTGCTCCTCCGTCATGATATGCATAGTTTCCTATAAAAACAGAGTTTGTAATGGTGGCAGTTGCATAATAACCTCTTATTCCCTCATTATCAATAGCTCCGCCGTTAGATGTTCCTCCATGAGCGGTGTTATTGATAAAAATACAATTGTCAACGTTTAATGTACTTACATAAGTAGCTATTGCTCCTCCACAGTCATTTAAACCATGCATAAATGTTATGTTTTGAAATATTACTGTTACATCCCTGTTTACTGTAAATAGAGGTCCTTTATTTTGACCGTCGATAATAATGTTTTTAGCTGATCCGTTTCCAATAAAGTTTAGGTTTTTATCTACTACCATTCCATATTGTTGATATGTTCCTTCATTTAGATAGATTGTATCTCCACTTTCTGAGTTTTCAATTGTAGTAGCTATTGAATCATCAGGAGTTATGGTTGTTGAATTCCCAATATCATTAGCACATACCGCAGATAAGGATATGAAAAAACAGAAAATGAACAGTATTAAAGAAAGCTTATTTTTTATGTTATCAATCCTCCAAGTTACTATTAATATTTTAAACTATATGTATATTTTTACATATCATAGGATTGTTGATTAATTCAAAAATTATATTAAGATTTATAATTAAAAATAATGATGTAAAAAATTTTATTTTAATTGGCGTGTGAATATATGGATTTATTAATCACAGTAGTGTATATTGTACTGTTTATTATAATGATGGTATTTGTTTTTTCTATTGGAATGTTAAAACCATTTATGCATAAAAAAGAAATAGCTCTTGTTCTTGTTTCTGCTTTTATTATTGGAGCGTTAGGTGGAGCATTTTTCCTGATGCCTCTTTATGATGAGTTGCCTAACGTAACAAGCAGTATTGAAAAGGCTATGCCTGATAATGAAGAAACTTTAGAAATCATTATGTCTTCAGCTTCTGACATGTCTGAAATTGAGGAAAACATTACAAACACTGAAGGAGTTAAATCTTTTAATGTAACGGGAATAACCTTTACGATGTGGCATTTTAATGACAAGGAACTAAAATATATGAATTCTGTTGTTCCAAATCTTGATTCTCATTATACAAATTATACTGTCAATGAATCAGGTAAAATAGATATTTCAATTGAACCAGGTTACGATCCATCAGCAGCTTTACAATCATTCTCTGACTGGTACAAATTGGTTTATGGTGATACAATATCTTACGCTCAAATTCATGCAAATATTACTGTTGCATCCTCTTCTCTTGATTTGGTTGAACAGGAATTACTTGATAGAGGTATTGTAGCTATTAATATTTCAGGTCCAGTTCAAGACAGTGTAGCCCAAACCAATAGCTCAATGCTCTCTAGTACTGAATTTACAATAGTTACTGGTGGTATTGGTGTGGTTGTTTCACTTATTGGAATCTACTTTGATTCAATAGTTGTTGGATTTAGAAAACTTAACAAATTCTTAAGAAGGAAATAGGAATGAAGGTAGCTGTTTTATTTTCAGGTGGAAAGGATAGTACCATGGCATTGTATCAGGCCTTGGAGAATGATGAGGATGTTAGATATCTTCTTTCAATGAGGTCCTCTAATGACGAGTCATACATGTTTCATGTTCCAAACATCCACCTAACTGAAATGCTTGCAGAAGCCCTTGAAATTCCTATCATTATAGCTGACACTTTAGGTGTTAAAGAGGCAGAACTTCAAGATTTAAAAAGGGAGTTTCAAAAGCTAAAGGATTTAGGAATTGAATGTATATACACCGGTGCATTATACTCAACCTATCAAAAATCTAGAATCGAAAAGCTCGGTGATGAGGTAGGCCTTAAAATAATATCACCATTCTGGCATGTTGATGAACTTGAATATATGAAAAAAATAGTGGATCTAGGATTTGAAGTTATCATAAGTGGTGTTTTTGCAGAAGGCCTTGATGAAAGTTGGCTTGGAAGAGAAATAGACTTTCCAGCTATTGAAGAGCTAGAAAAGCTTAACAAAAAATACTACATTAACATAGCTTTTGAAGGTGGAGAGGCAGAAACCCTTGTCCTTGACGGTCCGATATTTAAAAAAAGAATCAATATTCTAGAGGCAAGCAAAAAATGGAATGGTGATAGTGGAGTGTATATTATTGAAGATGCAGACATTGCAGATAAATAATCTATATTCCCATTTTCTTTTTTAAAAATAGATGTAGACAAATAATCTATATTCCCATTTCCTTTTTAAAAAAATCATTAATTTCAACTAAATAGTCTTCCAGACTACCTTCATTTATTATTATTTTATCAGATAAACAGATAACAGTTCCAATTCCAAAATCAAGTTCCATATGATCTCTTTTTACAAACTCATCATAATCACTAGAATCATCAGCACGACCACGATTTTTAAGTCTTTCAAAACGAACCTTAGGATTTGCAAAAATTGAAAGGATTAAAAAATTATCAAAATGCTTTTTAAACAGATTAACCTCATAAGGACTCCTGATTCCCTCAACAATAATGGTTTCAGTAAGATTTTCGTCAAAGATATTTTTAATCTTTTTAACTGTAAGTTCAGCTACAATAAGAGGGCCATGTTCCTCTCTTAATTTCTGAGCGGTTTGCTTACTAGATTCTCCACGTTTAGCTGCCTCTTCACGGATAATATCCCCCATACTTACAATAATAGCTCCTTTTTGTGCAGCTACTTCAGAAACCATACTTTTTCCAGATCCTGGCAATCCAGATATTCCCATTATCTTCATTGACTTTCCTCTTTTCTGATTTTAAACTCATCCAATGATTCTTTAAGATTATCTCTGTTATCATAATCCTTAACCAATTCAACTAAAAATTCTTCATCCTGATTTTTAAGGTCACGAGCAATCTGTGTCATTAATGGAATCGCCCTTACAACGTTATCTACAATAGCTATGTCAGACTTTTTAGAGGTTCTTGAAAGAGGATTTAAATCTATTGCAATGATTGTTTTTCCTGTTTTAGCTAATATTTCAGCTCTATCTCCATCTTCAAGAGGAACCAACACAACATCAGCATTATAAATTCCATTTTTACTGGCTGTTGCCCTTGGATTTTCAATATTTTTAATGTATTTAAGTTCGTCTTCATTTCCACCTAAAACATTGTCAAATCCATGCTTTTTGTAAAGCTCTTCTATCTTATCCACCCTTTCGTCTGTCCTGTAAAATAAATTTATTTCAATTTTAGCATTTAATTCATCGGCCAATTCTATTATATCATCAATAGCTAGTGCTGTTGTATTTCCATTGACTGATATTACAGGGTTTTCAGCTAAAAGCATGTTTGCAACTGCAACATACATTGCCCTTTTAGCTGGAAATGAAGTTCTTTCACCAAGCATATAATCGAATGTTTCTCCACGACCATGAGCAATAAGAGCAGAGGGTGCAAGAATTCCATTATCGTTGGCCTTTACAATTTTTTCTCTTAATATTAAGGAATCACGACGAGGATGATTTTTAGGAACCATATTTTATCACATCCAATTGATTATTCTATCATCTTAATTCTATTGTCATCTGAGCCAAATATCCTATAAATGTTGTTATTAAAGGAATTATAACTATCATTGAAAGTAAATGAATAGGATAGCTATCTACAATTATATTTTGATTGTTAGGTAATATAAAGAATACTAAATCACATATAAAGTCAATTATAAAAAACAGGACTCCTACAATAAAGCCTTCAAAAACCTCGTTTGTGTTGAAATTTCTTATATAGAGTATACTGAAAAATCCTGTTACGATAATAATTGAAATCGGAATAACCATGTTGATGTATGGGATATTATCTACAATCAAAGGATTTAGAACTGTTGAAATTACATAAATCAAAAACCATGATAGTATTCCGTAAATGATAGCTAACTTTAATTTCATTTTTAAACCTAAACATGTTTAATATTGGTATAGTTTGATATTTCACTTTCAAATGTTGTTAAATCATCTACATTCATATCATGAACATCCAAATGTGATGTAATTCTTGAAAATGTTTTTAAATCTTCAGTTGATTGATTTAAAAAGTTGGATATTCTTAAAACTGCAGGGTTAAAGTCAAATCTATCTCTTAAATTTTCACTTTGGGTAGCTATTCCAACTGGACATTCACCTGTTCCGCAGATTTTATACTGTTGACAGGCTGCAGCAATAAGAGCAGCACTTCCAATAGCTACTGCATCAGCTCCCATAGCTATGGCCTTTGCAAAATCTGAGCTTACCCTAAGACCACCGGTAATGATTAGAGAAATGTCTGAGTTATGCTCATCCAAGTATTTACGAGCTCTTGATAGTGCATAGATTGTTGGAACAGAGGTTGATTCACGAACAAGATAAGGGCTTGCACCTGTAGCTCCTCCCCTTCCATCAATAGTTACAAAATCAGCACCACTGTAAAGTACATACTCCAAATCATCCTCAATTCTACCAGCAGCTATCTTAACACCGATTGGTCTTCCATCAGATTCCTTCCTAAGCTTATCAACCAAATCCTTCAAATCATCTTTATTGTTAATTTCTTTAAATTTAGCTGGAGAATGAATGGTTTCACCTGGAAGCTTATCTCTAATTTCAGCTATTTCCTTGGTGACCTTACTTCCTGGAATCTGACCACCAAGACCTGGTTTTGTAGATTGACCAATCTTGATTTCGATTGCATCTACCTTTTTAAGGTTTTCCTCATTTACACTGTATTTGTTTGGAACATACTCAAAAATGTATTTATAGGCATTATCATACTCCTCTGGAAGTATTCCACCTTCACCACTTCCAATAGCTGTTTTAACAGCTGCACTACCCTGAGCCAAAGCAGTCTTAATTTCCTTTGAAAGGGCACCATAGGACATATGAGAAATTATAATAGGAGTTTCAATAACCATTGGCTTTTTGGCGTTTTTTCCAATTACAGTTTGTGTGTTAACATCAACATCACGTTCTATTGGCATTGGATTTAGCTGAGAACCTAAAATAAGAATATCATCCCAGTTTGGCATTGGCATTGTTGTTGCCATAGCTGAAACAATCTCCTCTCCACTAACAGCCATCTGATGTATTGTATCCATATGTCTAATACTTTCATCACTTCTTGCAAATTGAGAGGGGTAGGATAAGTCTGTTTCATCCTCATCGAAGTTTTCAGCTTCAATTTCCTCTTCTATAGCTACAAACTTTGAAATAGGCTGTTCACATAAAGGGCAATGTTTTAAGGATTGCAACGCTATTCCAGTCTCTTCTTCATCATGGATTCTTCCGCAAATTGTACATTTATACTTCATCTTCATCCCTCAAAATAATTACCTAAATTTTTGTTCTAATTTGATTATATATTTTACGAGAGAACCTTACACTCTTTAATCAAATGTCCTTCATGTTCAAGAAGAATCTTTTTATAGTAGCTATTTAAATTACCGCTAAAACCACCAATTTCATTATTGCCCTTAATGGTTCTATGACATGGTATTATAATTGGAAATGGATTGTTTCTGAGGGCATTTCCAACAGCTCTTGATGAGTTGGGATTATCGATTTTAATAGCTATATCCTTGTAGTAGTTGGTCTGGCCTAGAGGGGTTTTAAATTCCTCTTTAAGAACCTTCTTTTGAAAATCACTACATTTTGAAAGGTTCAAATCATCCAGATTGAATTTAAATTCCTCCTTGTTGAAATAGTTAAGCAATTGTTTGGTAACTGGATGGGTTTTCTCCTCTAAATCACCGTATTTTTCATAAGCTATTTCAATTGAAGAGGCTTTAGGATTTGAAAGAATTATTTCCTCGATTTTTTTATCAAAAATAATATTGATTGAATCAATAATCGTATCCTCAATAACTGTTTGTCTTAACATTTGTTTAACCTCTAAATTTTTAAGAATTATTTTTATTTAATAACTTAATATAATTTTAGAAAAGTTGAAAATTATTAATAACTTTAAATTGTAAAATAGTTACTATGTCACAAAGAGAAGAACATGAAAGATATTTATTAGAGGCCATACTTTCCCATTCACTATCTTCTGAAAATCCATCAGAGGAAACAAAAAGAAAAGCCTATAAATCCTCACCAAGTTTTTTTGAAAGCTATAAACAGGAGCTAATGGATAAATATCAAGATTTTTCTTTTGATGATTTTAAGGGAAGTGAAATTGAAGATACACCTTCTGGAGAAGTTTTAAAAATAACAGAAAATGAAAAAATCAACTTTAAATTAAAGGAAAATAACTATAAGGATTACTTAAAAAGAAATCTTAAATTAATGAATGGTATAGGAATAGCTAGAGAGGAAAAACTTAAAAAAGAAGGTTTTAAATCATTAGATGATTTGAAAAATCATGAAAAATACTCTGCAAATGCCACTTCATGTTTAGACAACATTGAAAATCTGGAATTTCCAGAGCTGATTAAATTTGTTAAAAAAAAACAGATACTCGAAGGAATGTAAAAAGGATGTGTTGAAATCAGCTAGTCTAGTTAATGAAAAAAACTTTAAATTCATGGATATAGAAACATTAGGCCTTTCAAATGTTCCAATAATATTAATCGGAGTAGCTGAAATAGAAAAGGATAAAATAAAAACAACACAATACCTACTTAGAAAGCCAGAAGAGGAGGCAGCAGTCATTGAGGGATATCTCTCACATCTAGATGAAAATTCCGCTCACGTAACATTTAACGGGAAATTCTTCGATGTTCCCTTTATAAAAAACCGGGCAGATTACTGGGGTTTAAATAGTAACACTTTAAACCTTCCACATTACGATTTACTATACTATGGAAGATATCTATGGAAAAACCAGCTTCCAAACTGTAAGCTTCAAACCATAGAAAAATATAAATTTAATCATGAACGACAGGGAGATGTACCTGGACAATTCATTCCTGGATACTATGACACTTACTTAAAAGAGGGAAATATCGGTCCTCTAATTCCAATTGTAGAGCATAACAAACAGGATATTATTTCACTAGCTTACTTTTTAATGAAAATGTATGAAACAATAAATGAAGGTGATTAAATGGGTTTTTTAGATAGATTTAAAAAAGAAAAAAAGGACGAACCAATACCAGATGAAATCCAAGACAATATAGAACTTCCGGAAAATGAAGAACTTTTAAAAAAAACAGCTATTTATGATAAAAACAGACATGCAAGAGCACAGGCCACACATGCACTTACTAATCAATATGCATTACTTGAAGTCTGTAAAAAGGCAAAGGATAGAGCTATCAGATTACTAGCTATAAGTAAAATAGAAGACGAGGACTTACTTAAGGATGCAGCTGAATACTGTCAATATTATGATGTTAGAAGCTTTGCCTATGAAAGATTAGGGGAAAACAACAAATCAATCACCCAAATAGTAATAAATCAAAAGAAAAGCCCAGCAGTAGATGAAATATTTGAAAAAATCCAAGACCCACACACCCTAGAAGATATTGCAATAGAGGCAAAGGATAAAAGATACAGAAACCAGGCACTTGAAAAAATCGAGGATAAGGAAGTGCTAACTGATTTGGCTCTAAACGGTAAGGATAAAAACATCCGGAAAAACGCCTTAAAAAAGGCAGAAATTAAAGATCCAGCTATCCTAGGAGAGATAGTTCTTGAAGATAAGGATGACAGCATTAAAATAATGGCCATAGAAGCAATAGAAGATGAAGATATTCTAGCTAACATTGTAAAAAATCAGGACAACGGTAAGGTTAGAAGTGAAGCACTAAAAAAGATTAATGATAAAAAAATCCTAGAGGAAATTGCTTTAAAGTCCGAAAAATCAGATGTACGTCTTGATATGGTAAAGCTACTTGATGATAAGGAACTGCTTGAAGAAATTGCAGTTAAAGATACAGATAAAATAGTTCGAACAGAGGCTGTTAAAAGAATAGACAGTCAAAATGTCCTTTGGACAATAGCTGAAAAGGATCCAGACAGGTTTGTCCGCCAAACAGCTGTTAAAAGAATAACAAACAAAAACAAGCTAGTGGATATTGCCTTAACAGATGATGATGAATTTGTAAGAAGACATGCCCTTAACAATCCTTCCCTTGACGACGAGGATCTCTTTGCAGAAATAGCTATTAAAACAGAAGATGAAGAGGTAGCAAAAGAGGCCTTTAAACACATTGAAAAGGAAGAATACTTCATTGACATTCTTCATAATGCAAACTTAGAATCAATTAAAAAACATACCCTATCACATATTACAAATCTTGACACCCTAATTGAAATAATAAGGGCAAATAAAGATTTGGAATTCTCCCTAAAAGCATTAAATAAAATAAGCGATGAGGAAGTTTTATTGGAACTATATGATGTTTCAGCTAATGAGGATATAAAAACACGTGCAGTTTCTAAAATAAAAACACAGAAAGTATTATTTGACATTATAAACAATGAAAAATCCTGGAGAGTAAGAGAAGCAGCTGTTAAAAACATCTCCAATAAAAAAGTCCTAAAAGAAGTATCAATCAATGATGAAAGTGAATATGTAAGAAATGTAGCTAAAAACAGATTATAAAAATAAAAATAGTAAGCTGAGTGGTAAACTCAACTTAATCGTCTTTTTTTCTTCTTAATGGAATAGCTAATAATATTAATAATAAAATAGCTATTGGATTTGCAGTTTTAATATTTTCTAAGCTATCTAGATTTGAAATTTCTTTAGTTATGTAAGAATCATTAGTATTTTTACTATTATTTATTGTACTATTTGTTGTTGTGGAATTTGTACTTTTAGCTATTATTTCTAATGTTAAATTCTTGATAAATCCGTTGAAATTGTTATCTCCACTGTAGATTGCTTGAATATTGTAGCTACCTGCTGGAATATCAGTTATTATGAATTTTGCTGTTCCATTAATTAACTCCACCATGTATTCTTTATCATCAATAACTAAAGTAATATTGCCTGTTACACCATCAGGAACTGTAATTTTAATTATCACATTTCCTTCAGTGTTATTTAATATTTCTACTTCTAGATTTGTGTTAGCCTTAATAACTTCAAGAAGTTCATTTCCAGTTGTTGGATTGTATTTGTCGTCTCCAGGATATGTGACATTCATGGTATAATTACCAACAGGAACATCAGGTAATTTAATAATAACTGAACCATTGGAGATGTTTCCGGTGTAATTTTTATCATTAACAAAAATAGTTATATTACCAGTAGCATCGTTTGGAACAGTAATTTTCACAGTAACATTACCATAAGTGTTATTTAATATTTCTACTTCTAATGTAGTGACATTACCTTTATTCACTTTAAATGTTATTGTGGTGTTTGTTGGGTTGTAATTTTCATCACCATTATAAATTAACTCTGCAGTGTAATTACCTGCAGCTAATCCTGGAATACTTAATAAACCTTTACTATCAGTTAAATCAACAACATCATAAGTTTTATTATTAATTTTAACTGTAACATTTCCAGTAGCACCAGATGTTACATTAACAGCAATAGTAACATTATCACCATAAACCACATCATCAGCACTACCATTAATATTAGTTGTTTTTTTACTTGCAATAATTGTCACGTTTTTAGTTATATTTTCTTTTATTTCTTTTGATTTTGCAGTTACAGTGTTGTTTATCTCACCAGTAGATTTAACCCTCACTGTGATATTTAAACTAGATTCTTGATTAATATCTAAATTTTCTACTAACCATATGCCAGTATCAGGATTATATGCATCCTCAGGTGAACAGTTGACATATTCTATTTTAGAATTATCTAAAATATCCTCAACAGCAACAGTTCCTGCTTTGTATGATCCATTATTTTTAATAGTGATTGTATATTGTACTAACTCATCTACAACAGGATTTGTATTGTTAACTGTTAAATCTACACTTAAAGTAGTAATACCAATAATTAATGTTCCATTTTTATATTCAGTCACATTATTCGCCACACTTGTAGGAACTGTTCCAGTTACGGGGAAAACCCCACCTACAGTAGGAGTATAACTTACACTATAATTAAGATTATCACGATTAAAACTAGCTGTTAAACTTGATTCTGCAACATTCAAAGTAATCCCTGTACTGGATCCTATGATGTTTCCATTATCATCATATAAAACAGCAGAAAGATCAACCTCAGTATTAAGTGGGCTTTCAATTGTTTGATTATTAAGTGCCACTAAAACTGTAGAACTAATAATTACACCTTGGTTTGTGTATATAGGTGTTGAATTTGTAATAATAGAATTACCATTCAAAAACAACATAGCACTAGTACCAGTCATATATATTAATTCTTTGTTTTTATCAGTCACATTATCAGTGAAATGACAGTTAGTAAAATTACCAAAACCAAGTATGTAGACTGTCCCACCATAACTGTTTGCATTGTTATCAGTGAAATGGCAGTTAACAAAATTACCAGAAACTATCCTACCCAAACTACTACTCCCTATGAAGACTGCTCCACCATAGTAAGTGGTTGCGGTGTTACCTCTAAAATTACAATTTGTGAAATTACCAGAACCACTACTCAAACCACTACTCCCGATGTAGACTGCTCCACCACTATCACCGGTTGCGGTATTACTAGTGAAATTACAGTTAGTAAAATTAGCAAAACCACGTATGTAGACTGCCCCAGCAAGACTGGTTGCATTGTTATCAGTGAAATTACAGTTAATAAAATTAACCATAGAATCTCCCCATATGTAGACTGCCCCACCATAACTGGTTGGTCCACTTGTAGCAGTTGGTTTCCCGTTTTTGAAGGTTATGTTAGTAAATGTAACTGTATAAGCACCATTAATGTATATTATTCGATTTAGTGTTTGTGCATCTAAGGTAGCTGACTTTACACCTACAAAGTTTAAGTTTTTATTCACCGTTATTTGTGTTCCACTTCCAGTGTATGTTCCGGAGAGTTGTATAGTATCTCCTGCACTAGCTGATTTAATAACTGAGTTGATAGCTGCAAATGTTTGTGCTGTAGGAGTAGCTACACTATTAACTTCATTACTTTTATTCTCTACAATGTTTGTTTCAACAACTTCAGAGTTATTTTCCGCACTTGTATTACTTTCTACATCTTCATTAACAGATATTGTTTCTAATGTATCGCTTGCAGATAAATCCATGGTTTCAATAGCTATTGTATCATTTAGCTCTTCTGCACTTATAGAACTTATAAACAAAATAAAAATAGCTAGAATTAAGAGGGATTTACCTTTCAAATCCATATTTAAATACCTCCTAAAAATGAATTTTAAAAGCTTTTAAAATTGCTTCCTTTTTTAGAGAATTTTAAAAATAAAGATTCAATTTTCTCCATAAGAAACATAAAAATCCAAGTGGTTTTCTTTCACTTAATTGATAAATTTAAATAAAAAATGATTTATATAGTGCAAAACAAACTAATTTTCATCCATAAAATGTAAAATCTATTGTTTTTTAAATGTGTTTTATGGAGAATCATAAAAACTCAAATGAGAACCACAAAAATTTTAAAAAAAAAAGTAAATTAATAGCTAAATTTTAGCTATTCAGTTGGAATTTCAAAAAGATTTTTAACTTCTACCAGACTATCAATAATATCTAGGTGTTGTGTACAGACCTTTTCACATTCACCGCATTGTGTACAGGCTGATGCAGGTGAACCTTTTTCTGCATCGTTATTATAGTAAATGTAATATAAATATTGAACTTCAATAGCTTGTTTAGCATCGTTGTACAATGAAAAGAATCTTGAAATCGGAATTGATTCAGGGCACTGGGAAAGACAGTATTCACAGCTTGTACAAGGTATTGGAATTGAGTTTTCAATGATTTTTCGAATGCTTCTTAAAACTTTCCCTTCTCCTTTAGTTAAAGGCTCAAATTCCTTCATATAGCTGATATTATCCTCAATCTGTTCTATGTTATTCATTCCAGATAATACCTTAACTACTCCTTCCTGGCTAGCTGCAAATCTTATTCCCCAAGAGGCAATTGATAAATCAGGATTGTATTTTACAAGCTTTTCTTCTGCAATAGCTGGAATGTTTACAAGTGTTCCTCCTTTTAGAGGTTCCATTACCATTACATCAACGTTGTGTTTTCTAGCTACCTTATAGCATTTTCTTGATTGTATAGCTGGATTATTCCAGTCTAGGTAGTTCAATTGCAATAGGACGAATTCCACTTCAGGATGTTCTGTTAAAACCTTATCTAATACATCGGCATTATCATGATGTGACATGCCAATATGTTTAATTTTTCCTTCCTCTTTTAGTTTTCGAACAAAGCCAAAGGAATCTAAAGACTTTACCACACCTTCATATAGATTATCAGTCATTGCATGAAGTAGATAATAGTCAAAATAGTCAACTCCGCACCGCTCCAATTGCTCGGCAAATATTTCCTCCTGATTTGAGTTTTCATCAAAATCATAAATAGGAAGTTTGTCAGCTATTTCAATCTCTTCACGTGGGTATCTGTCCACTACACATTTTTTAATAGCTACTTCACTGTTTCCATCGTGATAGCCATAACCGGTATCAAAGTAATTGAAGCCATTTTCCATAGCTAAATCAACCATTTCACTTACTTCCTCGTAATTTACATCTGATAAATCATCGGAGTTTGTTGGAAGTCTCATAAATCCGAATGCTAATTTATTATCCATTAGTAATACCTTCTATAAACTGTTTTATGTGATCATTACAGAAATCCCAGGTGTGTGAGCCTTCATCTAGATGGAAATCAACTGGAACATTTTTATCATCTAGAAATTTTTTAAATCCAAGAATTTCATCTTTTAAAAAATCGTCCTTTCCAACTGCCATGTAAAGATCTGGAATTTCTTTATTTTCCAAAAGAAGCTGTTCTATTAAATATTGAGGATCCTTATCTGAGCCTATAACTTCATCCAGTGGGCCGAAAACTGACTCAGCATATTGTTTTGAGTCCATTATATCATCTAAATCATCAACTGCCTCATTTAGATAATGTGTAATTAGAGCAGGTGAAATAGCTCCGATTTTAGAGAACTTTTCGCTGTACTTAAGACCTGTCCTTATAGCTCCATAACCTCCCATTGAAAAGCCTGCTATGAAGGTGTCTTTTCTTTTGGTTGATAGTGGAAAGATACTTCTTGTAAAGTCTATAAGTTCCTCTCCAACATATTTTGAGTAGTAGAGAAATTCGTTTGGCCTGTCCAGATAGAATGAATTGTCACAGCTTGGAAGAACTACTGCAAGATGGTGGTTTTCTGCAAATTCCTGAATAACCGTGTTTGCTGGGAAAACATCACAGTTTCCAAACATTCCATGTAGGAGGTACAATGTCTTGTAGGGTTTTTCTACCTCATCAACAGTGTTTTGCAAAAAACTTTTGTTGTCTGCAGGTAAAATAACAGCTATTGGTGTTCTTTTTGTTAATGCTTTTGATTTGTAGTTTCCTCTAAATAAGACCATAATTATCACTATGGTATAGTTTTAGTTTTCTATGTAATAATCATAATTGTTGCGATTGTTAACAATCTCTAGTTATAAATTAAGTAAAATAAGATATATAAATGTTGCGTTAATCAACAGTTCTATATTCCTCCCACTTGCCACTGAAATAATGATGAATGTAGAAGGCTGTTCGAACAAACCAATCAATAAACATAGCTATCCATGTACCTAACACATCAGTTCCCAAATACCAGGTAAAGACATATGCTAGTCCTATTCTGCAGATAAACATGACAGAAACACTTACATACATTGGAAACTTGGCATCTCCAGCTCCTCTAAAAGTTCCAGGAAGAGTAAAGGCCAAAGGCCAGATTAAAACTGAAAACACACCATGCCAGATAATCAACTCAGTAGCTAGACTTGCAGTAGCACTGGAGAGCTGATAAACTCCCATAATAACAGGTAAAATTAAGATGATCAGCACATTAACAATCAGATGACAGATATAAACAATAGCTAAAATCTTTTTGGTGTAATATTTAGCCTGATTGTATTCATTTGCACCAACACAGCGAGAAATAACAACGGCCATTCCCAGATTAATACCAAAACCTGGAAGAACCTGAAATACTGCAATGGCTAGACCAACGGAATTTGCAGCTATAGCTATGGTTCCAAATGTTGAAACCAAACTTAAAACAAGAATTCTTCCAAGCTGAAACATACCGTTTTCAATACCGAAAGGAATACCTACATTTAAAACATTTTTAAGCATCTTCCAGTTAAAGGTGTGTTTTAAGGTTCTGTTAATGTGTAATTCATATTTCTGATCAGCTATTAGATAAATGATAACAATACAGGCTATCAAACGTGAAAATACAGTTGGAATAGCTACACCTTCAACTCCCATTCCAAGATAATAAATACATATTGCATTACCTACTACATTTATTATATCACAGACAAGCATTATTTTCATTGGAAGATAGGAATCACCTGTTGTTCTAAAAATTGAGGCGCCGGCATTGTAAAGAGCTATAAAAGGAATGGAGGTTGCAACAATCAAAAGATAAAGGTCTGCAACATTCCAGACACCGATTTCAATTTGACCAAAAAGAATTCCAATAAGAGATTCCCTGAAAATCAGAACAAAAATCATCATTACAACAGATAGAATAGCTGAAAACCATATCAACTGATCTGATGCTTCACAGGCCAAATCCAGTTTTTTATCCCCTAAATATTGTCCAGCTATTACTGCCCCTCCTGTAGCTAGAGCTGAAAAACCAAAAATCAGAAGCTGCATTAAAAAATCCACTAAAGAAACTCCAGATATTGCAACTTCACCTAAACTTGCAACCATTATGGAGTCTGCAAACCCAACAAGAAATTCAAGAGCCTGTTCTACAACAAGTGGAATAAAAAGCCAAAAAAGTGCCCTGTTTGTAAATAAATAACCTTCCTTGTTTTTAAAAATATCTGCAAAAATCATAAAAAAATAAAAATTTAAAAGTCATCATTAATCAAACGTTCAATTAGATGATAACCTTCCCTTTTTTCTATAGAACCGTTTTCCACTCCCTTTTCTGAAAATTCACAAACGGAATCTGTTTTTGGATTTGTAGTGGAATACATTATTATTGGAACATCATCACGAGTATGGGTTCCAACATCAATTGGAGTTGGATGGTCAGGTAAAATAGCTACCTTATAGTCGCTACCTTCCAAATAGTCCAATACTGGCCCTACAATGTGTTTGTCAATCCTTTCAATGGCCTTAATCTTTTCTTCTATATCACCGGCATGGCCTGCCTCATCAGGTGCTTCCACATGAATAAACAATAAATCATGATTTTTTAAGGCTTCAATTGCATATTTACCTTTGGCCTTATAGTCTGTGTCGAAAAATCCTGTAGCTCCTGGAACTTCAATAATATCAAGACCTGCAAAGGTTCCAATTCCCTTAAGCAAATCCACACCTGTAATTACAGCCCCGTCAAGATTGTAAGTTTTCTTAAAGTTTGGAAGCTGTGGTGTTGTTCCCTGTCCCCAGAGCCAAACCATATTAGCTGGAATTTCTCTTTTCTTATTGACTTCATGATCCTTTAAAAATTCTCTTGCTTCCCACATGATCTGTTTGATAAATAAGGCGTCCTCATCGCTCCAGTCAGTATTTTCATCTAAACTTTCACCTGAAATGTCATGAGGTGGCATGGTTTTAAGTTCAGCTATTTTGCAGGCTGTTTTTTCATCATCATATGAGTATACAAATAAATGCCTGTAGCTTATACCAGGATAAAACTTACCTTTAAAGTTGTCATATTTTTGATTGAAATATTCATTTAAATCATTGATTAATATTTCAGCTTCCTTTGAGCTAATATGGCCTGCATTAAAATCTTCCATACATCCATCCTTTTCAGTTATTGTGTTGCATCTAAAGATAACATCACTGTCAGATGTATCAATGCCCATACTGCCTGCCTCCAAAGGTCCACGGCCAGTGTAGCAACCTTCAGGATTGTATCCAAAAATGCTCATATTAGCTACATCTGAACCAGGAGTGAACTTGGCAGGAACATTATTTGTAAATCCACCAACACCCTTAATAGCTAATTTATCAATATTAGGGGTGTGAGCTACCTCCAAAGGAGTTTTACCATCTAACTCATCTAGAGGATAGTCACTTGAACCGTCAGGAATAAAAATTACATATTTCATGGGAATCTAACTTTTAGTCCTTAAAATACTAATCAAGTCTGTAAGCATTGCAGAAGCGGTTTCAAGAGAACCTGCACCTAAACCAATAACACTAACCTCACCTGCAAGGTCTGTTTTAACGGTAGCCATGTTTAATGTTCCGTTAACATCATAAGAACTGCCCTTTTTAACAAGACGTGGTGAGACCTTTAGATGTTGAGGTGAAACCTCAGCTATTAACTTAATTAAATAACCGTCCTTTTTAGCTAAATCAATAGCTTGAGAGGTAATGTTGGAAATTCCCTCAACTTCAACATCACTGTAGGTTGCAGGAATACCTAAAAGTGAATTGGCTAAAATAACAGTTTTACAAGCAGCATCAATACCTTCAACATCCTGAGTTGGATCTGTTTCAGCTATTCCTAACTCCTGAGATTCGCGTAAGATATTTTGATAAGAAGATCCTTCAGAAGTCATTCTTGAAAGAATATAATTGGTTGTTCCGTTTAAAATCCCAATAATTGAATAGATGCTACAGCTTGAAAGAGTATCCTTAACAAAATTAATTATAGGCATTGCCCCACCAACGGTTGCCTCATATCTAAACTCTACATTGTTTTTCTTAGCTGCATCAATAATTTCTGTAAAGTTCAAAGCCAAATAA
This sequence comes from uncultured Methanobrevibacter sp., assembly GCA_964409285.1. Lineage (GTDB taxonomy): Archaea > Methanobacteriota > Methanobacteria > Methanobacteriales > Methanobacteriaceae > Methanocatella. Next base: position 30,901 of record CAYPCR010000025.1, read on the forward strand.
CCTTTATTTGAGGTTACAACATCCTTACCTTCACTGAAAGCCTTTAAAGTTAGGCTTCTTCCAGGCTCGCCGTCAACAATGTTTGTAGGAGTTGCCTCAATCAAACAGTCATAATCTACGCTGTCTAACACATCAGCACCTGAAATATCCCCACCATACTCTGGATAATCAGCTAGTTTTCCTGTTTGCTTTTTAGTTTCAACCAATAAATTCTCATCCAATCCATCAGCACAAATAGCTGAGGTAGATGAATCTGCTGCACCAACCACTTTTAAATGATAACCATATTCCTTTTCAATCATTTCCTTTTTAAGGGCAATGGCCTCAGCTACTCCTTGTCCTACTGCACCAAAACCCATAATAATGACTTTACATTCTTTCATAAAAATCCCTAAACTTCATTAATCATTAACAACTCTTTTTCAATAGCTATTTCACTGACCCTGTCAAAAACAAGTTGTTTTTTACCAACATCTGTTTCAATATTAATCAATGCAGATGATTTCTGCTCACCGTCAAGCTGAATATCAAAACCAACTACATAAACACCGTCTAATTCATTAATCCTGTCCATAGTGTCTCTAATGTCCCTATCTACAATATGGCCAATTAAAATAGTGCTGACCTTTTCCTTTTTAACTACACCATCCATTTCAAGAATTGAAACACCGAGTTCCTCAAATTTTTCAATAACACGATTGAGACTGCTTTTTTCTCCTTCCAATGTTAACTGAACAGGAATTAATCCTTTTTCGTTTTTAACATCTCTTTTATGAATAACAGTAACAAGATTAGCTCCTAAACCACTAATAGGTTCAAGTACAGAAACTAACTGTCCTGGAACATCCATAAGTTCTAGAACCAAATCCATTCTCATTTTTAACTCCCCTTAAATCCAATCTGCTTTTTTAACAACAAGATTTCCATCCTTATCAATATGAGCATTTCTTAAAATTTTTTCAGGATTCTTTTCATGTGCAATATCTGTACGTGTGAGATTTAAATTATCAGTAATATACCATGTTTCTTCAAGATCAGGAATATTTTCAAGCTTTTCTGAAAATTCTGTTACAATCTTTTCTGCATCTTTTTCGATTTTCATAAGTAAATCTCCTTATCAAAAATATAATATGAAATAATTTATTTTTTAATATTAATAAAGGTTGGTTTGATTAGAGATTGTAAATTTTTATAGGGTTTTTTGAAGATTTTTTTTAGACACATTTT
>CAYPCR010000026.1:0-28990 GCA_964409285.1 uncultured Methanobrevibacter sp.
TATTGTTGTTAAAGTTACAGCTATCAGCAGTAACATTAGAATTTTGCTCAACTCTGATTACTCCTCCTCTACTACTGTTTAATTTTGCTGCAGTATTGTTTGTGAAGTTAGAGTTTAATAATTTAACAACCCCGTTTTGGAATACATATATTGCTCCTCCACTTGTTCCTGCAGTATTATTGTAAATATTAGAATTTTCTACTGTTAAATTAGAATTCACATTACAGGTTAATGCTCCTCCTTGAAGAGTTACTGTGTTATTATATATGTTTGAATCTTTAATTATAACATTACAGGTCATATTAGAAGCAATAGCTCCTCCATAGCTGGCGTTGTTATTTTTAATGGTTCCGTTGATAAATGTTAAATTTGAATAGGCATTAACATAAATCGCACCACCATACCCAATTTCTTCCTCAGTGTTTGTATTTGCAGTATTATTCATGAAATTAGAATCATTTATTTCCATATTGTTATAGTGGTTTACTGAAATTGCTCCTCCACTTAAATTCGCTTTATTTTGAGTGAAATTTGATTTAGCTATTTTTAATGTTACATTTTGATCACATCTAATAGCTCCACCTCTATTAGCAGAGTTTGAAGTGAAAGTTGAATTATTAACTATAATAGTTGCATTAATTGAACCTCCAAGAGCACCACCATAATTTGTTGCTTTATTATTATTAAATATTGAATTAGTTACATTTAATGTTGAATTATAATCTACACGGATTGCTCCAGCTCTATCTGCAGAGTTTGAAGTGAAATTAGAATCAACAACAGTAACATTACTATTTTGATAAGCAGCTATTGCACCACCGTAGCTATTACCAGTATTGTTATCAAATAATGAGTTAGTTATTTGAAGAGTTGAATTAGAATCGACTCGTATTGCTCCTCCTCTTTCTGCAGAGTTTGAAGTGAAATTAGAATTAATAATTGTAACATTTGTACTTGTAGATCCAGCTATTGCTCCACCAAAACCAGTTTCATTATCACCTGTTGCACTATTTTTATAGAAAATACTGTCATTTATTAAAAGCATAGAATCTGAATCTATTCTAATAGCTCCTCCTTTCTCAGCAGTATTAGATTCAAAATAGATACCAGTGATATTAAATGTAGTGTTCATATTACCAAACAGTGCACCACCAAAACTACCAGCAGTATTATTAATAAATCTTGTGTTTATCATCTTAATTGATGTATCATCATAAGCTGAAATAGCACCACCGAAATTTTTAGCAGTATTATTATCGAAATTTGCATTAGCTATAGATATAGTTGAATTTTCATAAGCTCTAATAGCACCACCATTCTCTTCAGCAAAATTAGAAGTGAAATTAGTATTATTTATATTAATAGTAGTATCCTGATAACCTGCAATTGCACCACCATAAATACTAGCATTATTTTTATTAAATATTGCATTATTTATGACTAAAATAGAGTCACTATCTATTCTAATAGCTCCTCCATTGGCATTAGCTAAATTAAAATTAAAGCTTGTTTTATCCACTTTAATAGTTGTATTGGTAGATCCTGCAATAGCTCCCCCATAACCTACTGTCTCATTTCCTGTAGCACTATTATTATTAAATAGAGTTTGATTTAAAATAAGGAGAGATTCTGTATCTATTCTTATTGCACCACCTTTACTAGCATTGTTTAAAGTAAAATTGGTATTTGTAATTGTTAAATTTGAATTAATCTCACCATATATTGCACCACCAAATAAAGCTTGGTTTTGAGCAAAATCACTGTTATTAATGTTAAATGTTGTGTTTGTATTTCCATAAACTGCACCACCAGAATCACCAGCAGTGTTGTTATAAAGTTTAGTATTATCAATATTAATCAAACTATCATCATAAGCTGAAATAGCACCACCATATTGTAAAGCAGTGTTATTTTTAAAATTAGAATTGTTAATTGTAATTGATGAATCAGTATATATTCTAATAGCTCCACCATTTTGTGAAGCTGTGTTTAAAGTAAAATTTGAACTATAAACATAAACTGTAGAATTTAAATAACCTGCAATGGCTCCACCATAACCAACTTCATCATCACCTGTAACAGTATTGTTATCAAATTTAGAATTAGTAATATTGATTAAAGTATGATCCAAAGCAAAAATAGCTCCACCTTGTCTTTTAGCAGTATTGTTTATTAAAGTACAGTTTTTGAAATAACCAGAACCACTCTCTATGAATACTGCACCACCTACAAGATTAGTTGCTGTGTTATTTATGAAATTACAGCCAGTAAAATTCCAAGAACCGTCTCCTATATAGACTCCTCCACAATTACCTGTTGCATTGTTAATTGTGAAATTACAGTTTGTAAAATTTCCATCACTCTGTCCTATGTATAATGCTCCCCCATCAGCGACTGCGGTGTTGTTTTTAAAATTACAACCAGTAAAATAACCAGAACCCCCATCGTATATGTAGAAAGCACCACCATAGTCTGCAGTGTTATTTTTAAAATTACAATAAGTGAAATAACCAGTACCACTTTCTATGTAAATAGCTCCAGCTACACTAGGGTCAGGATTGTTTGGAGTTGCAATGTTAGCTGTGAAATTACAACTAGTGAAATTACCAGAACCGCCTCCAATGTAGACTGCTCCAATATTAGCTATTGCAGTATTATTTTTAAAATTACAGTTTTTAAAATTTCCAGAACCATATATACAGACTGCTCCCATATTGGTTGCATTGTTAGCTGTAAAATTACAGTTTGTGAAATTTCCAAAACTATCTACAAAGATTGCTCCACCATCACCCATCTCATTACCTTCACTATCAAAACCATGAGCTGAGTTATTTATGAAACTACAGTTAGTGAAATTCCCTGTATGACCAATGTATACTGCACCACCAGCAGTAGCTGCACTGTTGTTGATAAATTTACATTCAACAAACTTTCCAACACCACCAGTATATCTATAATCTTCGAATATGTAAACAGCACCACCTATACTATTATATGGATTGTTCTGATTTACAGTATTATTTATGAAATTACAACCAGTAAAATAACCAGAACCTTTATCGTATATGTAGACTGCTCCACCACCACTATTATATGAGTTGATAGGAGTTGCATCATTATTAGTGAAATTACAGTTTATAAAAGTCCCAGAACCACTTCCTATATAAACCGCACCAGCACTACCTCTGATTTTTCCATTTTCAAAATTTATGTTTGTAAATGTGGCCGTATAAATACCGACACTTATTATTCTACTTAGTGAGTTTGCATCTAATGTAGCTTGATTTTCAGATACAAAATTTAGATCTTTATTTAATGATAGTGCTTTTCCACTTCCTATGTAAGTTCCAGAAAGCTTTATTGTATCTCCAGCACTAGCTGAGTTAATAGCTGCCTGAATAGCTTCAAATGTTTGATTATTAGGAGTCCATTCAGTAGCTATGCTACTAACATCATTACTACTCTCATTATCCAAAATGTTCGCATTAACAACCTCAAAGTTGTCATCCCAATTCTCTATAGAAGCAACTCCATTAGTTGAATTACTATCAGATGTTGCTTGTATTTCATTACCTATATTTTGATTTGGGTCTATGTTGACATTTTCAACTAGAGATGAATAATCCGTAGTGTTGTCAACATCAACCCCACATACTGATGATATTGAAAATAACAATATCAAACATACGGAAAACCAAAATATTTTCCTATGGATTATAACACCTCCATTATAGGTTCAGTAAATTATTAAATTTACTATGTAATTATCTGTTCTAATTATATAAACAATTTATGATTAATTAAAAGTAAATTATTCTTTAACTAAAACCTTAATTGTAGGTTGGTAGAATATAAATTGAATATATCTAATTAAAACGAACAAAATAAAAATAATAGCTATTATAAGCTGAATAGCTAAAAAAATACCTAAATCAACCTTAAAGAAATTCATAATTTGCTTTGTTGCTGTGGCACTTATAATAAATGGAAAAGTAAATGATGAAAATGTTGGGAAAAATGACAATCTAACATATTGAATAGCTTTTATAAGAGCAAAAACATAAAAGATTACGCTTAATGTGAATAAAATTACTATAAAACCTTCATTTATAAAGGTAGTTTTAAAATAAGCGCATAAAAGCAAACTAAAAGGTGCAGCATAGATACATACTAAAGGTTTTAAAGACTCATCGATATCAGTACTATTAATATATTTATAAGAAACCAATATAATTGAAGGTATCATAGCAAAGAATGCGAAAATAAAGATACCGTTAACTAAAAATGTTAAATGAAAATTACTTCCTGTAATAGCTCCCATTCCAACACCAATATAAACAACAAAATAATTAGTAAAAACTTGCTTTAAATTAAAATCCCTGATTGCTTTTGTTGTAAAATATGTAATTAAAAGACAATGCCCTAAAAAAGCTATTAGCCATAAACAAAAAGCTATAATATAATTAAAATCAGCTATAAATACTGATAAAATCATTAAAGCCATTGGAAAAGTCCCAAAGGTTCCAAGAATAATAGGGTTTTTTAAATCCTTTCTAAATTCAGAATTGAAAAAAATAAACTTTAATAAAAGAAGAAAAATTAAAATAACTCCAATACAAATCCATAAATAGCTGAATTCAATTGAATAATCCTTAAAAAATAAAGCAAGCCCAAAAAATGATAAAATAACTCCAGCTATTGGAAGTGGAACTAACTTTATTGGATTTATTTTAAGATTCATATTACATTATAGAAAATCTTAGCTATTGTATTTTTTCATCATAGGCTTGTTTTGCTAAAAATAAAACATAATTTAAATCGTCGAAATTCTTAATTTTGATTTGATAATCTCCAATTCCATGATGGCCAATATTTGTAACATCCTTAGTTAAATTCTTATAATCCTCTAATTCGTTGCTTTTTATATTAATCCAAGCTTTAATACCCCGTTGTTGAAGTTTAGCTGTGAAAAATATCTTTTTATTAGCTTTAAATCCAAAATAAACTTTGGTAAAAAATTCACTACTTTCAGGACATTCTAATAAAACCCTATCTCTTAATTCTTCATAAAGTTCTTTAACTTCATCTGAAGCACTTTCAAGATGATTTTCTTCAGTGTATCTTTTAATCTCCTTATCTACTTTTTTTGTAATCTGATTTGATTTAGAAACTTCCTTAATTGAAGCAGTGGAATTTAAATTTTCAATTTTATTATAAATTATAGTACCATTATCAAACCTTGAAACTTCTATTAAATCAAAAGCCAAATCATTAAATTCAACGGCCTTAAGTTGATATTTACTAAATTTAGGAGCAATAAACATAACCAAAGTTTGAGACCAGTCCACATCATTTTTACCTATAGAAGTATCTGAATTTTCATTATACTTTAAAACAAACTCGGCTTTGTTATTTAAAAGTAATCCTAAATAGCTATATCCTTGATCGATAACACTATAACTTTGATTCTTTTTATATTCAATTATTACAAAAGAATTAGTTTCTTCATTAAAAGCTAAAGTGTCAATTCTAAAATTATCCACTGTAAATTCTGTAGCTATGAATTTTAAATTGAATAATTCTTCAAGATTATTTTCTGTAAGAGTTTGAAGATCTTTTTCTTTTTTGATTTCTACCTTTTTAATCGGAGTTAAATTTTCATTATTAATTTGATAAAGCAACATATAATTTAATATTTATTATTACTATTTTATATAAATAATAAAAACAATATTAAATTAAATAATAAAATTATAAGATAAATGTGATAAAATGAATAATAAAGAATTATTATTAATCATAATAGCAATTATTGCTGGAAGTTGTATTATAGCAGTAGGTTGTTTTATGGGATTATCTCACGAAGATAGTTCAAATAACACAACAATTGAAAATAATACTACTCATAGAACTAATATAACAGAAAATACTTCAAATATTGAAAAACAATCTTCAAGTTCCAGTGAATCTTCATCAAACGGAGGATACTACTATGATGAAGCTTCAGATAGCTATAAAAAATCTGGAAGTTCACATAACTATATTAGATATGGAAATGAATGGGTTGATACTTCTATAGAAGGACAATTTGAAGGCTGTTCACAAAGTGATGCAGACAACTATCATCCAGAATATTAAATTTACAAAAGACCAAAAGTTTTTAATGGAATATACATAATATCATTTTTAAATTCTATAAATGGAGTTCTATTAGATACTAATATTCCATAATCACTTTTATAATTGTTCATAGCTATTTTTAACTGACTTTTAGTTTTTTTACCTATTCCTACCTCAATTGGAATAATCCTATCAAAATCCTTAACTAAAAAATCCACTCCTTTTTTATTTGGATCGTAGAATAACCCTAAATTTCTTCTTAAGACCTGGTTTAATTTATATATGGCTGAAATTACTAAAGTTTCGCTTAAAGTAGCTAAACACTTTTTATCTTCTAATGAATATCTTCCTAAGTTAAAATTAATAGCTGCTTTAATAGAGGGAGATATAAAAAAATATTCCCATGGTTTTTTAAGAATTTTACCTCCAGTTCCATAGGGTTTTAGGGAAAAAACAAGCCCGGTTTTTTCCAAAACCTTTAAAATATCATTTATGGTTTTTGGAGAAACTCCTAAATTATTAGCTATTTTAATATTTGAAGTTCCGCCAGATTTTTGAGTTCCTAAATATGTAATTACCTTTGAAATAACAGTATTTGTAGAAGTTTTAAAATTTTGTAGGGATGGAATATCACTTTGAATTATTCGAGTAATAATATCATTTATTTGTAAATAATTCTCTGTTGTGGATAATTCAAGACAAAATGGAAAACCATAGGATATTAAAAAATTATTAAATTCAATATTCATATCTACATTAGAATTAATTACTTTTAAATTGTAATTTAATTCATCTTCCTTAATAGATTCAATTTGTTCTATAGATGGATTGAATATAGCTTTTGATAAAGATTCGCTAATATCATTTGGCTTTTCAATATCATACTTTAAATTAAGATAATCAGCAAAATTACAGGGATAAATATATTCTTTTTTAATCCTTCTTATTGTATCCGCATTAGTTTCCAGTTCAAGTGCAGATGAACCTGTAAAAATCATAAAGACATTGTCTGTTTTATCATAAATCAGTTTACCATACATTGCCCAATTTTCATCAAAATGTGCCTCATCAACAAATAAGAATATTTTTTCATCTAACCCAGCTATTGAAGTGTTATGAAAGCTTTCTAAAAATGTTTCAAAAAGCTCTAATAAATTAGTGTTAGTATGGAATTTTAAATCAGCCATGTCAATATATAAAATATTTTGAGAAGAAATTGATTTTTCATTAATCAAATAGCTATACAACTGATGTAAAATAGTGGTTTTACCTACTCCCCTCAATCCAGGCATGGAAATAAATCTATTATAATATTTACCCTTTAAAAATTCATCTACATGTCTTTGAATTCTGTAATACTCATTTCTATGATTAAATAATTTATTATTAAATTGTAACTTGTTTGAAACAATATTATTTATTTCTAATTGTTTAGCTTGTATAAATTCAATATTTTCCTCCCTCATCCTATTGATTCCTAAACTTATATACTTTAATATATAATGCTTTATAAAATCTTATATACTTTACTATATAAGAATTAACAACGTAAAACTTAATAGATCGAACAATTAAATAAGTTTTTATGAAAACTGTTAATGTTGTTGCAGCTATTATACAAAAAGATTCAAAAATACTAGCAACTAAACGTGGTTATGGTGAATTTGAAAACCTTTGGGAGTTTCCTGGAGGAAAAATCGAAGAAAACGAAACACCAAAAAAAGCTCTTAAAAGAGAAATTAAAGAAGAATTGAATGCTGAAATAGCTATTGAAGACTATTTAACAACAATAAACTATGATTATCCTACCTTTCATTTAAACATGGATTGTTATTTAGCTAGATTAGCATCTGATTTTAAACTTCTAGAACATAAAGACTATAAATGGGTCTCTAAAAATGAAATTGATGATTTAGATTGGATTCCTGCTGATATTGAAATTGTAGAGCTTCTAAAGGATAGATTATAATGAATGAAAAAATCAAATCCCAAATTATAGAAGCTAGTCAAACTGCTTTTATTGATAAACAAATTCAATCTAACCTTCTTTTTAAACCAACCTTTTTATTTAATGATTCTGAGGAAGGCTGTAAAGTATTAACAGCTATTAAAGAAGATTTAGATAGCTGCAGTGAATTTTTCATCTCAGTGGCTTTTATAACTGAAAGTGGAATTACACCATTACTCCAAGTTTTAAAAGATTTAGAAGAATCAAATATTCCTGGAAAAATACTTACAACAGATTACCTAGCTTTTAGTGAACCTAAAGCATTAGAAAAACTTAATGAATTAAAAAACATTGAAGTTAGAATGTATAATGTAGATTCCAATAATCCAGGCCTTCATACCAAAGGATATCTATTTAAAAAAGATGAGTTTTATAAAATAATCCTTGGAAGTTCCAACATAACACAAAATGCATTAACAGTCAATAAAGAATGGAATATTGGATTTAGCTCAACTGAAGATGGAGAAATAACTGAAGAAATTTTAAAAGAATTTAAAAACCTTTGGAAAGTTTCAACACCTCTCGATGATTGTATAGCTAATTATAAAGATAAATATAATAAACAAAGAATTATTTTAAAGCAAAGAGTTCTTCCAACTTACGAAGAAACTGTTTTTAAACCAAATACCATGCAAAAGGCCTTTATTAAAAATTTAAATAAACTTTACAAACAAGGTGAAAATAAAGCTCTTTTAATTTCAGCTACTGGAACTGGAAAAACTTATGCTGCTGCTTTTGCACTTAAAGATAAATATCCTAAAAAAGCTCTATTTTTAGTTCACAGAGAACAAATTGCAAAACAAGCATTAGGAACTTTTAAAAATGTTTTTGGAAATACAAAATCTATGAGTTTACTTTCTGGAAATTCTAAAGATTATAGTGGAGATTATCTTTTCTCAACAGTTCAGATGATGAGTAAGGAAAATGAATTTAGGAAATTCTCACCAGATGAATTTGACTATATCATTATTGATGAAGTTCACAGGGCTGGTGCAAAAAGCTATCAGAAAATATTCGACTATTTTAATCCTAAATTTTTACTTGGAATGACTGCATCTCCTGATAGAACCGATGGCTTTGATATCTACGATTTGTTTGATCACAATATTGCCTATGAAATAAGACTCAAACAGGCTCTTGAAGAAGATTTACTTTGTCCATTTCACTATTTTGGAATAAAAGATCTTTTAATAAATAATGAAGAAGCTAGTTTTGATAATTTAATAGCTAATGACAGAGTGGATTATATTATCGAAAAATGTAGATACTTCGGATATTGCGGAAAACGAGTTAAAGGCTTAATGTTTTGCAGTGATAAAAAAGAAGCTCATGAATTATCTAAAAAGCTAAATGAAAAGGGATTGAAAACATTAGCTTTGACTGGTGAAAATTCACAGGAAGAAAGATTAGAAGCTATTGATAGGCTTGTAACTGATGAAAGACTTGATTATTTAGACTATATTCTAACTGTGGATATTTTTAACGAAGGTGTTGATATTCCTGAAATAAATCAGGTTATTCTACTTCGTGAAACTAAATCTCCTATTGTTTTTATTCAACAACTTGGAAGAGGTCTTAGAAAAGCTGATAAAAAAGATTATGTTGTTATTCTAGACTTTATTGGAATTTATAAAAATAATTTCATGATTCCTATAGCTCTTTCAGGAGATAGAACTCATAACAAAGACAATTTAAGAAAGTATGTAATGGAAGGAAATAATGTAATACCCGGAAACTCTACCATTAACTTTGATAAAATATCAAAAGAAAGAATATTTAAATCCATTGATGATACTAACATGTCAACTGCTTCCATATTAAAAGAAAAATATAGAAATATTAAATATAAACTTGGCAAAATTCCAACTCTTGTGGAATTTTATAATTTAGGCGAAATTGATCCTATTTTAATTCTAGAAGATAAAAAATTAAATTATTATAAATTTTTATCTAAATATGATGATGATTTTGATTTGAAATTTGATGAAAATCAAGAAGATTTACTTGAATTCATATCTAAAGAAATAGCTAATGGAAAAAGACCTCATGAGCTATTGATTATTAAAAATCTAATGGAAAAAGGATATTTTACCCGAGAAGAAATAGCTAACCAACTTGAAGATGAATATCATATTATTGATGATTTAGACTCTATTGAAAATGCAATTTCTATTTTAAACCTATCATATTACACCAATAAAGTTCAAAAGAAATATAAGAATGTTAAGTTCTTCAATTCAGATTTTAAAATCTCAGATAATTTTAAAGAAGCTCTTGAAAATTATAGCTATGAAAAGTTTTTTAGTGATTTGATTGATTATTCCTTTTTAAAATATGAAAAGGAATATGAAGATAGATATAGAGATACAAATCTGGTTTTAAATAAAGAATACTCCAAAACCGATGCACTTCGTCTTTTAAATTGGCAACAAGAAATAATACCATTAAACATTGGAGGTTATAGATTTGATAAAGATACCTGTGCAATTTTTGTTAATTATAAAAAGAACGAAGATGAAATCCAATATAATGATAAATTTATTAATCAAAATCTTTTAAGTTGGATGAGTAGAAAAAATAGGACTCTGGAAAGTAAAGAACTTCAACCATTGTTTGATTTTAAAAACAACAACCTAAAAATTCATTTATTTGTAAGAAAAAATACTGATTTAAACTTCTACTATTTAGGAGAAGTCAATCCTATTGAGTATAAAGCAGTAACAATGTCTGAAGATGATAACGAAATTAATTTAGTCAATTTTCAATTAAAATTGGATAATATTGTAAGATATGATATTTACTCCTATCTTGAGGATTCCACTCCTCTTTAATAACTATTTAAAATTTAATTACAAAAAATTATTGTTTGATATAGAACTTATATGTTCATAAAATTGAATAAATATTTATATATCATTATTCATTTAGATGAATATAATAGGGGAGATTATGGAAACTAAAGATGAAATTTTACAAAAATTTATTGTAGGAGAAATTATTGATAGACCAAAACTTTTAAAAGATCTATTAATAAAAAACAATAAAAAACTTAAATATAGAAATCAATTTTATGAATTTAAAGAATTATTAGATGATTTTATTAACGGTCATGTGTCCAATAGATTTTTAGTTCTTCCAGGATTAAGAAATACTGGAAAAACTACAATAATATATCAATTATATCAATATCTTTTAGAAAGCAAAAATATTGAAGCAGATAGAATATTATACATTTCTGGAGAATTATTAAACAATTATATGGATGTAAATATTTTAGAAGTGGTTGAATATTTTGTAAATAATTTTCATGAAAGTTCATTAATGAGCCTTGATAAACAATTATTTATTTTTGTTGATGAAGCTCAATATGATAAAAAATGGTCTTTAGCTGGTAAAATAATTTTTGATAAAACAGAAAATATATTCATGATATTTTCAGGATCTTCTGCATTAAATCTAGAAATGAATGTTGATTCAGCAAGGCGACTTTTAAAAAAGCCAATATATCCTCTTAACTATAATGAATTATTATATTTAAAATATGATATTCCTCTTTTCAATACTAAATCATTAGAACAAATACTTTTTACAGGAGATATTGAAAATGCTCAAAAATTGGAAAAAAATTTTAAAAAAACACTTTTAAATATAGATAATTTTAATTTAAAAGAGTGGAATAAATATTTGGAATATGGAGGATTTCCAAGCTCTTTTTATGAAAAAAATAATCTAATTATTTGTCAAAAACTCAATGAAATGGTAAATAGAATAATTGAAGTTGATTTGAATACATTAAGTATGTTAAATTCAACTACAAAAATTCATGCAAATAGAAGTGTGAGATTTTTAGCCCTTCAAAAACCTGGAGAAATTTCACAAAACAAATTAGCTAATGTAGTTAACTGTTCTATTGGAAATATCTCTAATATTCTATCCATATTAGAAAAAACATATTTAATATTCCATATTGAACCTTATAGTTCCTCATCAAAAAGAATTAGAAAATCATGGAAATATTATTTTGCTACTGCAAGTTTAAGAAACATTTTAAATTTAAGTGGTGGACTTAATTCTACAGATATTAATGCTTATAAAGGAATATTAGCTGAAAATCTTGTGGCAGCTACTTTATTTAATTTATCTAGAGAAAAAAGTTTCGATGTGTTTTTTGATTCTAGAAAAGGAGGTGTGGATTTTATATTACAAACATATCTTGGTGATATAATCCCAATTGAAGTAGGTTATGGAAAAAAATCTAAAAAACAAATTAAATCAGCGGTAAACCAATATAACTCTAATTATGGAATTATTATATCAAACACAACAAAAAATATCAAAAAAAAGGATAATATTATCTACATTCCTTTAGAAACATTTTCCTTAATATAGGGATAAGTAAAATACTTATCCCAATTAGACAAGATTTAAAAAGATAGAACGTCTTATTTATTTTCTTTTTCAAGAAAACAATCATTTATTTAGAAAAAGAAGCATATAAACCTTGTTGAAGTGAAAATGGTAAATTGAAGTTAAAATAGAAAATTGATGAAGATTTATGTTTCTTCATCTATGTCAATATCTGCTCTTGCAAGTAATCTTCCAATAAATACTGTTACAACCACAGCTATTATTGTTACAATAATTGCATATCCGAGTAAACTCCACACTGCAGAGCCTGTTGGAATAAATTCTTCAATTAAAGCTTGAATAGCAGTGTTCCAAGCAGCACCTGCAACGAATGCAAAAGCAGTTGTCATTAAAACAGAAATTGTTTTTAAGATTTCTTTATGCATTGAATCTTCCATATCCTTCACCTCCTCTTTTTCACAACTACATTTATAATTAATGCGATATATATTAAACCCCAAAGCAAGGAAGTAATAGAAATGCTAGATTGGGCCAGTAAAGCTGATGAAGCTTTCAAAGATAGAGAATTTAAAATAGCTATTTTATTTTTAGATAAAGCTATTGAAGAAGAACCTAAAAGCGAATATTATGCTAAAAAAGGAGAAATCCTAAGTATTTTGAAAAATTTTAATGAAGCTTTTAAATATTGTAATTTGGCTCTTAAAATGGAAGAAAATGTTAATAACTACATTGTTAAAGCAGATGTTTTATTAAGAAGAAAGGATTATAGTTTAGCTATTGAATGTTTAGATGAAGGGTTAAAAATAGCTAGTAAAGAAGAAAAATCCAACATAAACAATAGAAAAGGAGATATTTATTTAGCTACTAAAAATTACAGAGATGCAGTTAAATGTTATGAAAATGCTTTAAAACAAACCAAAAATAAAAATAAAAAAGCTCATTATAGTGATAAGAAAGGTAACGTTTATTTAAAATTAGGGGAATATAATGAAGCTATTAAAAGTTATACAAAGGCAATAGCTTTTAGTGAACATTCTGGATACTGGGCTAAAAAGGCAAATGTTTTACATAAGTTAGGTTGTAACAGACAAGCAATTGAGTGTTATGAAAATGCCATCCGCTTGGATTCTAAACGTGATATGTATTGGGGTGTAAAAGGCAAGATTTTAATGGAAATGGATAAATATGATGCAGCTATTAGAAGTTTTGAAAACGCCCGTAATTTAACCAAAACCAAAAGGGATCAGGAAGTTTATGAAAGATTTATTAAAGACTGTAAAGAAAGAATATAAAAGATTTTCATTATGAGTTTTAATAATAGACTTGGTTGAGTTATTAACAAATTTAAAAGATTTAAAATCAATAAATAATAAATGTGATGATATGGATTACAACTGGATAAACGAATCAATTGAAGAAGGAATTCCAGAATTTCTTGGAATGTTATGGTGTCACCATGAATATGAATCACTGACTGATTTAACAGATAAAACAGATTCTTTAACAGCTATTTATGGATTGACTTATTATTTAAGTTTTTTAATGAATATAATTCCAAACGAAATTGACAAAGAACAGATATTAAATGATATTTTCCACATTATCGATGAAAATAAAAATGTTGAAATCGATTTTGATGATGACTAATCTTATAACAAATAATTAACAATATTAATGTAAATAATATAAACATTGTAATACAAGTTTTAAAAAGGATTAACATGTCAATTCAATTAAATAAAGAACAAGAAAAGGCCGTAACTTATGATAATAAAAAACCACTCCTGATAGAGGCAGGTCCAGGATCTGGAAAAACAAGGGTGCTGATTGAAAGGGTTAAATTTCTAATAAACACCAAACAAGTTCCGCCAGAAAGTTTACTTATAATTACATTTACAAAAAAAGCAGCTGAAGAGCTTAAAGAAAGATTAGCTAGAGATATTGATAGTAAAATTATAAATAAAATGCAAATATCAACTATACACTCATTCTGTCAAAAACTCCTAGAGGATAATGAGAAGCAATATCAGCTATTAGATGATGACAACTATGAAAAAAGAACCATGTTTCTATCTCAAAACCTTAAAGAATTAGGTTTTGTTAAAGAAAAAACACTGCCAAAACACGAATTGATAGAAGTTTGTAAAAAATATGATGAATACACAACCTTTAAAGTAGATACAGATAAATTAGCTGAATATATTGAAAGAACAAGAGAGATTTCACCAGAATATATTGAATTTGTAGAAAAGAAAATGGTTGGTTCAAAGTTTCCAAAAAAGGAAGTTGTCGAAGCTGGTTTTAAAAAAGATTACTACAATGCAAAATATTTACAGATTGCAAAATCATACCCTCAGTATTTGGAATTACTTGAGAGTAACTCCTTAATTGATTTTCCCTTACTACAGCTAAAGGCTCTTGAAATACTTGAAAATAATAACAAAACAGAGTATAAAAATATTCTAATCGATGAGTTTCAAGATAGTGATCCTGTACAAATCAAGATTTTTGAAAGCTTAATTGAGAATTCAGACTCATTTACTGTTGTTGGAGATAATGATCAAAACATCTATGGTTTTAGAGGGGCAACTGAAGATTATTTCAAATATTTCCTAGATAACTACGAAGTGGAAAATATTAGTTTAAATACTAACTACCGTTCAACAGATGAAATAATTAACCTTTCAGAATCCTTTATCAAAAACCAAAGACCTCAATACTCTAAAAAACAACTACATGGAGATAGAGGCTTACATAGGCCATCATTCTATATGGAAAGTGAAGATAAAACCTATGAAGGTGTTAAATTAGCTGAGCTTATAACGGAGCTTAAAGATTCAAATAAAATCAATAGCTTCGATGAAATAGCTATCCTATACCGTTCTGTTAAAAGCAATGCACCAGCCTTAATTGAAGAGCTTAAAGATGGAGATATTCCCTATCAAATCAAAGGACTTGAAGATTTTAAGGATAACGAAGCTATTAAGGCAATATTAACTCTGCTACACTTTTTAGTTGATGAAAATAAGCCATTTTTAACTGCAGATGAGGTTGAATGGTTAAATCTTAGAAGTTTTTGTGAAAATAGATTTTTCAATTTAGATTCTGAAACTAAAACATCCTTATACAATCTACAGGAGGAATTTGAAGCAGAAATAATAGGTAGAGAAAAGGAGATTCACAAGGAACTAACAGGAAAGGCCAGTAGAATTAAAAATCTAAAAGGTGTCTTTAATCGTGAGGATGATGAGTTGGAACTAATCTTTGATAAGGTGGAAAAACCCCTTTTAGATGATTTAGCTATTATTGAAAACCCTGTAGATTATGAATTTTTCCAAAGATTAAATCAAATAAAAGAAAAACTTAAAGACAATGAAGATTTAACAATTCTAGATTTGTACTACCAACTTCTGGATTTTCTAGATGATGAGTTTACTGATGAAGACCTATATTATCTTTCAATGCTTTCATCAACAATGTATAACTATGAGGAAATGGTTTCAAAAAATGATTTGAAGAGTTTTTACTGGTTTTTAAACACTCAAATGAAGCATTACACCTCTCAAAAGGAAGGCTCAGGTGTTCAGATAATGACTGTTCACAAGGCAAAAGGTCTTGAATTTCCAATAGTAATAATAGCTGGAATAAGTAAAGATAAATTCCCTCAAAAGTTTAAAAATCCTCTTGATCAGGACTATATCAATGGAAAACCTCTTTACTATACTCCAAATGAATATGCTGAATTTAAAAACTTTGATTTAATTCAAGAAGAAGCCAATAATGAATTGGAAGAGCAAAGAGTAGTTTATGTAGCTATGACAAGGCCTCAGGACACCTTGATTTTATCAACAGTTGATGAAAAACCTGAAATAATTTCAAATTTAATAGCTACCAACAAAGACTCAATTGTTCCATTAGACATCAATAAAATCGACCCTGTTGATTTAAGGGAAAAAAATGACTTTAAAATGATTAATTTAAGCCACACCTCCTTAAGCGAATATGAATTCTGTCCTTACAAATATAATTTAAGCTATAACTACACCTTTAAAGAATCACAAAACCAGGAAATAGCTGATGGTTTAATAGTCCATGCAGCATTAGAGGAAATAAATAACCTGTTAATGGAAAATAAAGAGGTTGATGTAAGAAAAATTGTTAAAAAACATGCAATTAATGTTGATTTGGAAAAACAGGAAGACTACATTGAACAGATTAGCTATTATTTAGATAACATTGCCTGTGATTTTAATGTAATAGCTAGTGAGTTTGAATTTAACATCCAAAAAGATAACTATAATCTTAAAGGATTCGTTGATTTAATCTATGAACGTGATGGTAAAATTGGAATAATCGATTATAAATACAGTGATATTGATTATTACAATGAAAAATATCAAAATCAATTAAACACATACATACTAGGTTTAAGAGATTTCTTTGAAATTGAAGAAATATCAATCTATGCAATAAAATCTAAAAAACTAATAAAAGTGCCTCTAGATGAGGATAAAATTATCCAAAGAGAAAATGAAATTGACAGATTAGCTAAAAAAATAGAAAACGAAGAGTTTAACAAAACCAAAAATGGCAAATGTAACTTCTGCAAATTTGAAACAATATGTAAAAGCTGAATAGTTTCAACTTTTACACTTAAATTACTTCTTTTTTAAAGTCAATATTGATTAAATCCTTACCACTTAAATCAAAGGAGTTTAACTCTACACTGTTAATAGCCAGATTATCATAAGTCCTATAATAAAGAATACCCTTATCTAAATTCATACAAGAGGAATAAATTGTATACTCATACTCATCAGGGTTTGAACTTACTAAAGTGGCTCCTTTAGGCTGTTCAACTGAGCCTAAAATATGGAAAAACTGATTGACAGATGAAATTTCAGATTCCTCAGCTATTGAATTTTGAGAGACAAAAACCGCCTTTACAAACCTGGACATTGAAGAATAATCACCAGGAAGACCTAACCCACCCATACCTCTTGAATAATCAGTTAATTGGTAGGTTTTAGTAAAAGTATCTTTTGGATTTTCATTGGAAACCCTCATATAATTATTTAAATTAAACAATTGGATATCAAAGGTAGGATTATTGGTTAAGATTCCTACAGGATTGTTAAAAATATTTAAACCTTTGTCAGTGTATTCAACAACAATTGATGAATCCTTATCAGCTATCATCCAATGAAGAGGAGAAACTGGCAAATTATCACTAAATGGAGTATCCAGCATGTTTAAATTTTCAACTATTTTTCGAGCTTCTTTAACGTTATTGCATTTTCCTAAAATATAAGGAATAAATTCAAACTCAGCTAAATTAATTTGATCACTCTCTAATTCATGACTGTATTTAGCATACCCATCAAAATTCAAACCAGCCATAGCTAAACCTTTCTCATTAACAGCATCATAATATAATGGATACTCATCTATACCTGCTGTAATACCTAAAATAGCATGATGAGTTTTAAGATTATCTTCATTTTTAAATTTCAATTCATAATTATTGGGAGTAACTGTTACCCTTTCATCGTAAGAAATTTCATAATCAAAATTACGACCGAAATAACTATCTTTAGTTTTAAAACTTGCTGCAGTACACATAGCTATCACCGTTTTTTAATATTAGGTGACTTATTATAAAAAGATTTAGATTAGCTATTAATCATTTTTGAAAATAGTAACATTTCTATGAACATTGTTTTATTGGAATTTTCTTTGCAATCAAGCTAAATTTGCACTTCCTCAAGAAAATATATCATAAAAAGCTCTAAAAAAATAAAATTTTATAAAAAAAAGTTTTGTTATAATTTTTCTTCATCAATTTCAATTGGATTATCAATTGTGCCAAAAATATCAGGTAATTTCTCCCGTTTCATGCACCATTTTTTCCAACGGAAATATTTCTCATGACTCTCCAAATATAAATCTTTAATAAAATTTAATTTGTCATTCATATTGTCTAAATCATTTATGTAATGGACAAATATACGGTCTCTAATATCTCCCCAACCATATCCTCCATCAAGACATGTCATGCTAATCACCTTTATATGTTAATTGTATTTTTGCTCATATATAACTTATGGTCATACCATATTTCTTTAAATGTTTTTGGTATATTCCAGAAACCATTTCTTTATTAGAGTTTACAAACTTATCTAATTGAGCATTAAACTTCTTTTCATCATTAGCATATTTCCCCCAATTAGAGTTAACTGCCATGAATTTTTCTGTAATCTCATCTTTAATTTCTTCTCCAACATTAGATATTTCATCGGCAAGTTTTTTATTATCTTTAATGTTAGTGTTGTTAATGATTACTGTTCCTTTTACATTAGTTGTGATTCCAAATTCAACGCCATACTGTGCATAGAATTTTAAATCTTCTGGAGAAGGAAATATTCCTTGTTTTTCTATATGACTGTGGATTACTGAGAATATTTTATCTTCTAATCCTTCTTTTTTCACATTAATAGGTAAGTCTGTGGTGTTAGTTTTATAATATGTATAGATTCCAATATTTCCCTGTCTTGTTATAGCTGTTGAATATTCATATTGATTGTCAATTCTGATTTGGAAATAATAGAGTTGGTTTGTTATTTTTTTAGCATTTTCTTTACCTATTTGTTTGGATAATCTCTTTTCAAACTCTTCTTTAGAAAGATTATTTATAATACCTCCCCTTGAATAATTCAATAGCTGAGGACTGGTATTTGGGTCAGCCAAATTCTTTGAAGAAAAATCACTTAAAAATAAATGGTTTATTGTTTCTCCTTGAGAATTTAATTCCAATTTCTTTGGAATTATGACCAACACCATACACCTATAAATAGGATATATTTGGGCTAATCCTTCCGAATCTTCTATTTTATATGACCTATTAACTTCTTTTTCTCGATATATCTTAAATTTTAGTTTATCTGTCGCAGTTAAGATTTCTATTTCTTTAACACCAGAAATGTAATCAATTTCATCATCTGTAATATTATCAGCAATAAGTGAGTTGGAATTCATGGCCAACGTTCCCTTTGAATGAATCGGATTTAAAAGGGCAATAGCTATTAAATAGCTAAAACCCTATAAAATTCATTTAAATCTCTGAAATAATCAAAAATTAGAGAGTGGAAAGCATCAATCACCTCATCAAAATCATAGCAACTTTTATATTTTGATAGCTGCTCAATTAATTTGCCTTTTGTTGGACATTTCTCATATTCATTGTTAATATCTTCAATTACACCACTTAACTTGTCAAAATCATCGTCAATGTAGACATATAATCTTAAGCGATCTTTAAAATCATATGAATAAGAAACAACAACTTGAAGTCCTTTTTTTAGCTTTTTAATCTTATTTGAACTTTCAGCCATTTCGCCGATTATTTTAGAGCCAATTATATTTTCACAGCTAACAAGTAATTGTTCACAGCTATCAGGACTAATAAATTCAACCTTTACCAAATCAGGATTATCCTTATCTCTTGCCTCATCAATTAGAGTATAGTTTCGAATTTCGGCATATCTTTCACCGTCATCAACAGTTAAATCAATGTAATTTAAATAGTCATCACAGGAATCTATAAATTCAATAACATCATCTTCAACATCCTTTTTTGAAATAATGTAATCCTTACTAAAATCAATTCTTTCATACATCTCCCCTTCAAATGCAGTTGTTAGAACTAAAAAGGAGATTCCCTTCTCATGGTCAATATAGCTATAGCAGATTAAACTGTCAACATCTGTTGAATCATCTTCATGAAATTTTAGTGCTAAATCAGGATTTTTAATAGCTACAAATTTTTTATCCAATTTTCTAAAATCCTGATTTCTAACCATTTTAAATGAATCGTTTTCTGTTTCCTCCAGATACATTTCAAGCATATTGTTTAAAACATTTGTTGTTATCTCATTGTTTCTAGCATATCTAAGTAATCTGAGTTTAAACTCTGCTAGTTCAGAATCGGAAATTTGTAATTTAGGTTTTATATGGTCAATGAAAACTTGGATTTGTTTGATTTTTAGTCTATGCTGAATTGTGGCTTCAGGAATTAGACTAAAGAAACATTCATCATAAGGTTTTGTTGTGTTTAATAGCTCTCCTTTTACATAGTCCCATTGATTTTCAATAGCTAAAATTTGTAAAATATCATAATAGCTATTGATAGACTCGTTACCTGTAAAAGCTCTATTGTATGCTAGGCTTTCCACCTTTTTTTCAATGTTTCTTTGTTTTAAAAGACCTAAATCCACGTCTTTTGCAATTTTATTTATTATTTCAACTGACTGGTTGTGTTTCAAATTTAGGGAGTTTGTATAGTCCATTACCTTTTCGTATAACTCATCGTAGTTGTACATAATATCACCTTCGACAAATTATACTTAGGCCTTAAAGAGATATAAAAAAAGTTTAAGAGCATTAGAAAAGTAATTAAGCTTTAAATGACTGCAATTTTACAAAACTAGGTCAATTTAAACTCTGTAGTTTCATTATACAATAAATTAGTACTGTTAAAAATTTCCAAATTAGCATATTTTACATCAACCAGCTCCACACTATAGTACTTAAAATCAATGTCTTTATGTGAATGGTTAGTTGAACTGTCAAAATTAGCTATTACTCCCTCTGTAGAGATGTTTTTTAAAATGGTCTTATTGGAATTCATTAAATTTAAATGAATGTAGAGGTTTTTATCATAACCCTTCTCAATTACCGCATGAATGTGATAGTTGTAGTTTTTCTCAGAAATTTTATCATTAGTTTCGTTGATAATTTCAGCAGTTAAATTAGAGATTTCTAAATTATCATTATTTTGATTAGTCATTGGCTGAGCTATAATAACTATGATAATTATCAAACAAAAAATAGTTAAACCCTCATACTTCATTACAATCTAATTTATTTAAAATAGCTATTAAATTTTATTAACCATAATCGGCTAATTATAATTATGAATATTTTAGTTGATGGATCAGGTGCTGTTGGACTTGGACTTGGAAGTTCCATGCTAAGTCAAGGAGCCAACGTTAGTTTTTTATCCTCACAGGAAACTGGAAAAGCTTTAAAAGATAAAGGAGTTAAAAGAGTAGGTTTGTTTAACCATTTATCCTTTGATAGTGATGAATTTGAAGTCTATTCAGATTATGAAGATATTGAAAGTGATAAGTTTGATTATGTTTTTGTATGCTCCAAAACAATTGCTAACGATGATATAAGTAAGAAACTAAACCAGCATAGAAGAATCTTAAAGGAAAATGCAAAAATAATTATTTTTCAAAACGGGTTTGGAAATGATGAACCTTATTTAAGATTTTTTGATAAATCAGAAGTTTTCTGTGCACGTGTAATTACTGGTTTTTCAAGACCTGAAAGAAATATCAGTGAAATAACAGTATATACAGAACCAATTCTTCTCGGATCTCTTCAAGGTGAGGATAATAGCTGTCTTAACCAAATAGCTACAGCTATTACTGCTTCTGGAATTAAATGTGAATTGACAGATAATTTATCACATTATTTATGGGCTAAAATGCTTTATAACTGTGCCTTAAACCCTCTTGGAGCAGTTTTAGGTGTTAATTATGGAAAACTTACTGAAAATGAATACACCAAAGACATTATGAATAAAATAATAGCTGAAATATTTGCAGTTATAAATGCATCACCTTACAGTACAAATTGGGACAGTCCAGAAGAGTATGAAGATATTTTCTACTCCAAATTGGTTCCAGATACCTATAATCATTTTTCCTCAACCTACCAGGATATTGAAAAGAAAAATAAAACCGAAATTGATAGCTTAAACGGGAAAGTTGTTGAACTTGCAAAGAAATATAATATTGAAGTTCCTGTTAATGAAGTCCTATATAATATGATTAAGGCTATTGAAAGTGACTATTGATTATTTTTTAGCTATTATTTCTAAAAGTTTTATTATCTTTGAATTTTGTTGGATTAGTGTATCTAATTTTGCTGTTTGTGATGCCAATAATCTGCCATTTATCTTATCTACCCTATTTATTCCATTAACCCTGTATTGATTATAGATTTCATCAGCTAATATAACATCTTTTCCAAAACCATTGTCAGGATTATGAGTTTCTTTATCATGATAATGTACTGTTTCATCTAAAGATCTACATTTAATTAATCTAGTTCCACATTCTGAGCAAAAGTTTATATCTTCATTCCCATAATTAATTTCACATTTAGGACATATCATTATATCACCTTATATACATTATTTTGTCAGAATAAATATAAACTTTACTATTAACTTTAAAAAAGATTTATATAGTAGAACTTATTATTATAAACTGAGGTGAAAATATGGTAGACAAAGTAGATAATGCCAATTTAATAAAATTAATAAACGAGTACATCGATTTAGATGAACAAGAAACTAAAGATGAGGAAAAAATCGGTATTTTGGGAAATGCAATCTATCACGATGCATTAGATGATACATTTATCATTGTTGCAGGAGATACCGATGATGATTATGACACCATCTTTAACATATTTATCGATGATAATGAAGATCACTACTACATTCCTGTATTTACAGACATCGATGCAGCTAAAGAAGGACTTGAAGGAGTAAATCTTGACACAGAAGAATATCCACACCACTTTGAAGCTATGACAGGTCGTGACGTTTTAGCTATTGGTGCAGATGACGATTCCTTTGAAGGTATTCTTATTAACCCTGGAATAATTGATTTCCTTCTTACAAAAGATGATTTACTAGCTGTTGCTGATGATAAAGTAAATTAAATATAAACATCATAAAATAACTTGATGAAATTAGAAGATTACGAAAAATACAAGAAAAACGGAAGCAGAAAATCTGCAAGTGAATTAAAAGAACTTATTAACACCTACATTGATGTTAATAATAAATTAAAAGATGAATCAAGCTTTGAACTTGATAGCCTTAAGAAAAACATTAAAAAAACCTATCAAGAGGAGATTTACTTTACACTAATTGATGAGAAATCAGAAATAGTTAGATTTAATATTTCCGAAACATCCAAGAACTACTTCATCCCTGTCTTTACAGACATCGACGAATCTAACTCTGGAAAAGAAAAGATTTCTAAGCTATTTTTAGATACTCTGAAATTAAAAGTAATCTCTCCTTCTGATATCTATGAAATTTCTGAAAATGATGAAGAATTTCAAGGAATAATAATCAATCCCCATAATCAGAACTTTTCTTTTGACATTGAAAATCTTAAATTAAAAGAATAGCTAAATAACAGCCACTTATAATAATTAAACAGACCAAAACAATTATTATTAAACTTTTTTTATCAATAGGAATTCTAGGTTGACGAGTTCTATTTTTTATATCATATCCACAATTAACACAAAACTTAACATTATTCTTTAACTCTTTTCCACAATTAGGACAAATTTTAACCAATCTAGAACCTCCAAAATAAATTTATATAAATATCACTATAAAAAAATTTTTATTAAATACAAAATAAATTATAATTAGGTGTAATAATGGAAATTGACAACCAAGAATTTGAAAACATTACATTATTCTGTCCAACATACCCCACTGGAGAAGATATGAATTTTGTAGCCTTTGGAAATAGTGAAGATTTTAAAATTCCTGTATTTACAAATCAAGAATACTATAAAAAAGGATTTGAATATCTCAAATTAGACAAACAAGATCAAGAATATAATTTATACACAACAAAAATGGGATTTTTTATACAACTAGCAGCTAATGACCCTGGTTTTACAGGTTTAATCGTTAATATCCCTGAAGAAAAAATAATTCTTGACAAAGAAAAACTTCTAAGCTTTATAAAATAAAATTATGAAGAATCTTCCTCGCTGGATTCTTCCTCCTTAACTGATTCATCTTCAATCATGTTATTCATTTCATAATACCTATATCTATAAGCCATTTTATGACCTTGTCTTGGTTTTCTTTTAGGTTTTTTAATTATAGGTTCTTTATGAGTTTTTCTAATACCAATATAAGGTTTATTAGCTTTTTTAATTACAGCAGCTGTCTTCATATCCCTATTTCTTTGATGTGGCAAACGACAAACACTTTTTCTTAAAAGCCTTCGTCTATGAGGAATAACTTTTAACATTTTTATTTCAACCTATTGTTTACTAGCAGATTTATCTAAAGTAGCTTGAATTTCATCAATTCTATCAACAACAACTTTAATTGCTTGTTCTCCTTGACGAGTAGGGTTAATTCCTTGTTCAACAAGTAATGCATCCCTAATATCTCTCAACCTATCAATTGAATCGATTTTCATAATTGTACTATAGAACATATGTAAATTTCCTCCTTTTTTACTCAATCCATTAATAAAATATGGGTTTTTAAAACATATAATGATTATTATTTAAATTCAAAAATAGTAAGTTTAAAAATAAAAAGAAAGTTGAAATTAAACTCAATCTATTGATATTTTTTCTTTTAAAGTAGTAAAGCTATTTAATTTTAGTATTTTCTAAACAATTGATATTTAAAAACTTTTGTGTAATTTAAATTTTCTAGCTAGATAAAATGAAAAATAAATTCCATTTAAAGATTATCTTTTTTATATGAAATCAATAATTACAGAAATAATTATACAAATTAAAACAACGATAAAGGCAAAAGATAACCTACGGTTTTTACGCCAGTACATTCCAGCTAATATAATAACAATAATCAATAATATGATACTAATTATATCAGTGATTCCCATTTAAATCACATAAAAAGAAAAGAGAGCTAGTAATTTTGAGCTCTGATTTGGAAAAATGCTTGTGAATATCCGCAAACTGGACACATTTGAGGAGCTTCTTTTCCTTCAAATACAAATCCGCAGTTTTCACAAATCCATTGTTCATCCTCATCTTTAGAAAATACTTCGTTGTTTTCAATATTGTCTAAAAGTTTTTGATACCTTTCCTCATGCATCTTTTCAATATTAGCCATTAATCTGAATTTCATAGCTAGTATATCGAAACCTTCCTCTTCTGCTTCTTCTGCAAATCCTTTATACATGTGAGTCCATTCATGATTTTCACATTCAATGGAATCTTTTAAGTTATCTTTTGTATCAGGTTCTTCTCCATCATATAAAAATGAATACCAAATTTCTGCATGTTGTTTTTCATTATGTGAAGCTTCTCTAAAAATTTCAGCTATTTGAACATATCCTTCTTGTTCTGCTTTTTCAGCATACATCTCATACTTAGTATGGGCACCTGATTCACCAGCAATTGCTGTTTTAAGATTTTGTTCTGTTTTACTTCCTTTTAATTCAGTCATTTTTAAAATCTCCTTTACATATTATTAATCTTAAAAACTTATAAAGTTAACTGAATTTTAGTTAGTCCTAATAATGCTTTAAATTAGGTATGACTAATACAAACCTTTATTAATCCGAATATCTTTAATATTAACTAAAAAGAGAGAGTAATAAAAATTTATGTATGCTTAAACTTTAAAAGGTGTTATTATGGAACTTGAAAAAATTGAAAATAATAACTTAAAAAACTCTATTCAACAGCTAAAAATTCAACAAAGTGAAGATATCTTAGATAATATTTTTTATGAGCTTAAAAATGCAATTTTTATTGTCCCTAAAAATAAGGAAAATTATCTCTCACTACAGTATGAAAACTCAAAATTAGATTATATAATTCCTGTTTTTACAGATTGCTCACAGATAAAACAAGATTTTGGTATGTATGAAATTGTTTCTATTGACAAGTTTATTTCAATGGCTCAAGCAGATGTGTTTTTCAATGGAATAACAATAAATCCATACACTCAAAACTATGTTATTTCAAATGAACTTCTAAAATTATTAAGTGAAAATCATTTTACCTACAATCCAGAACAATTAAAACAGCTATCACAAACAACAGACAATCTTGAATTAGTGGATGTTATAAAAAAACAGCAAAACAATCAAAAAGAAATACCGACCGATATTGTAAATGCACTTTCAAAATCAATATTATTTTCACTAGTTACAAGTGATATTACCTTAGATGATCATTTTGAAAATGGAGCAACTGACATCAACTATCATCCCGAACATTTTAATGATTTGTCCTTGCTTATAACTCAAACTGAAATTGGAGATTGCTTTATATTATTAACTGATAAAAAGGAAATAGAAAATCAGAAAAAAGAACTGTTTACACAACAGCCTCAAAAATATGTTTATTCAAAAATCGCAAATATTTCTCATATCTGCATAGAAATTTTAAATAACAATCTTGATGGAATAATAATAAACCCTAATACAGATTCATACATCTTATCAAAGGAAGCTGTTAATAACAGTTACAATTCAATAAAACAGCTATCCCAAGATCCGACTTTAATTAGAAGTGAAAGTTGTATATTTGACATTCAATAATTATATTAATTTAAAACAATAAAAAATCATTTCATGAAGTTAGAAGAAATAGAAAATGAAGAACTTAAAAATCTTATTAATTTAGCTTATCTTCATGGAGAAAATAATAATCAGGAAAAAATAAATCAAATTAATGAAAAAATAAAACAAAATCTTAATGAAAATCCTTTAATAAGCATTATGGAAAATAATGAATTTTTAACTATTCCCTATGGAAATGACAATGAATTTGTAATTCCTATTTTTACAGACAACTATCAATTAGATTTGGGAATGGAATATTTTAGATTAAATGATATGGATAAAAATAAAGATTTTATAATTATTAAATTAAAAGACTTGGAAAAAATAAAAGGAAATCCTAATTTCTTAGGACTTTTAATAAATATTGCTTCAGTTAGCTATATAATAACTCCCTAAAACTATTCTTTATCATTAAAGAAATCTTCTTCTATTTTTTTAACAATAAAATTGAATTTCTTACTAATTTCAGATTCTGCATTTAATTCTATTAATGATTTACCAAGATTAGCAGAATCAGCTACTTTAGGAGTTAAAGGAATATCTCCTAAAAATACAATACCCATCTCTTCTGCAAACTCCTTACCTTGGTTTTCACCGAACATCTTAACTGCTTCACCACAGTGAGGACAGTTATAATAAGCCATATTCTCAACTAAACCAATATTTTTAATATTGAGCATTTCAACCATACCCACACATTTCAACACATCATCCTGAGATACGGCATTTGGAGTGGTAACCATAACAACAGCATCAATATCTGGAATAGTTTGAAGAACTGTTAAAGGTTCATCACCAGTTCCAGGAGGATTATCTATAATAAGAACATCTAGATTATCCCATTCTACATCAGCTATTAATTGTTTAATAGTACCAGTCTTTTGAGGGCCTCTCCATATAATCGGAGTATTTTTACTTTCAAGTAAAAAGGCCATAGACATTACTTTAACACCAGAGTCAGATACTACTGGAACCATTAAATTTTCATCGTTAATACCTATAATATTATTTTCAACACCAAGCATCTTAGGAATATTAGGACCATGAATATCTGCATCTAAGATACCTGTTTTATAACCTTGTCTTTGAAAAGCTTCAGCAAGATTAGCAGCCACAGTAGATTTTCCTACTCCCCCTTTTCCACTCATGACAGCTATTTTATATTTAATTTTACCTAAATTTTTAGAAATCTTGATTTCCTGTTCGATCATTTGTTTTTGTTGTTCAGGAGTCATTTGACCCCCATGACCATGTGCCATTTCATTCCTCCAGTCATATTTATACACTTATTTTAATAACTTAAAGTATTTAAAAGTTAGCTACTATCTACTACTATACTGACCCATTTTAAAAAAGAAATAATCCCTAACAAAAGAACTACCTTTATTATAATGGTCATTAGATGAATAAGATTGTTGTTGATAATAAGTATTTTCATCTAATTCTTGTTGATAGTTATACTCATCTAAAGCTTCATCTAAAATATCATAAAAATCACTACTAGATATAGATGAAGCTTGAGAAGTTGCTACAATTTCATTAATATTTGAAGATAAATTATTTCCCTTATAAGAAATACAATAAATAGATTCTCCACATGCAAAATAAATTCTAGATAAATTAGTATTCTCGTAGCTATTATACCCACAGAAATAATAAGCAGGATGCCCTTCTATAGTTAAATTTTCACTGTATGAACAGCTAGAATATACATACCCATAATTGTTAGCTAAATAATTATCAACACATAAAATAGCAAAGGTATTCCAGTTATTAATCTGATACTTACCATCAGATAAACTTCCACCATCGTATTCAGGAGGAATTCTAAATTCATTACCAGAAATAGAAACCTTTTTCCAATTAGAACTATCCTCTGCAGCTATAGCAGAAATAGACAAAAAAAGTACAAATATAAAAACTATAAAATATCTATTCATAAATAATAATATGTTAATAAAAGTATAAAAATAAGTAGTAATTTATAGAAAATGGCTGGCAGCGAAATGAAATTCCCATAGAAAACCCATAGTACACAATACAA
>CAYPCR010000027.1:0-28900 GCA_964409285.1 uncultured Methanobrevibacter sp.
TCTGGACACACAAATTCGGAAAACAAAAAACCCTATAAAAATTTACAATCTCTTTGATTATGGTAAAATAAATTATCTTAATTTTTTTCTTAAAATCTTATCAATACCAGTACCGTACTGGGCTGCCTTTTTAGGCCTATATGCAAATTCCTGAGGAAGACCTAAATCATAAGCTAGGTCTCTTAAAATAGTTTTACGAATTTTATCGTTGTGGTGAGCAATCTTATATTCTACAGGAATATTTAAAGCAAATTCAACTAAATCCTTATCCATAAAGGGTAGGCGAAGTTCAACACTGTTTGCCATGGAAACTGCATCATCCCGTTCAAGATTTACATGATACATATTTTCAATATCATGGCGTAACTCCCACTCTAACTTACCTTCACTAAATGAGTTTAGATAACGATTGTAACCACCGAATAATTCATCTGCACCTTGACCTGAAATAGCTACTTTTCCTCCATCCTCATGAATCATTTTAGATGCTAGAAAAATCGTCATGCCAACACCTAGCTTCATAAGATTATCATCACCAATAGCTACACGTACGTTATCAAGATTTTCACGAACAATCTGTTCTGAAACGTCATGAACCCGTAAAGGTAAATCAAAATACTCGGCAATTTGTCTTGCAGCTTTAACGTCCTTAGATTTTTCAGAACCAACAGCATAAAGCTTAATTTTAAGAGGTTTGCTTTCAGCTATTTGAGTAAGTAAAAGAAGTAAAAGAGTGCTATCAACACCGCCTGAAAATATGACAGCAATTTCATCCAGATAGAAAACTCTTTTTAAAACTGAAGATTTTAACTTTTCAAAAAGCTGTTTTTTTAAATCCCCATTAACTGAAAGCTGTTTTTTAGAAATATTTGACCTGACAGTTATAGGTTGCCAGTTGTATAAAATCTCATCTGGCTTTAAAGTTTCAATATCTTTAAAATTCAGATATTTTAATGAAGACTTTGAACTTGAAATAGCATTAAATTCATCACCTTTTGCATAAAAAAGAGGTTTCACTCCCAAAGGATCTCTGCTAGCTATCAAATTCTCACCATCATAAAGACAGAAACTATAATCCCCATCCAACAGCTGGATAGCTGATTTTACAGCCTCCAGAGAATCGGAATTTTGATTGAAAAAATATTCAATAAGACAAATCAATAAATAGCTATCAGTAAGAAACTCCTCAGAGCAATAGACCTTGTTTAAAAAATTAGACAGCTCATTGAAATTATAAATCTCGCCGTTGAAAACCAGAACAAAGTTTTTACTTTTTACAGGTTGAAAATTACCAATCTTATCTCCCAAATTAAAGATACTTAAAAGATTATGGCCTAAACCAATATTGTAGCTTTCATCGTCATAGATATTATCCAAATCAATATCTAGGAAAACATTTTCATCTAAAAAAATACCAGTGGAATCAATTCCCCGATTCTTAGTATCTCTAAGCAGTTGGATTAGATGATTTCCCTTAAAGTTCCCTTCACAAGCTACAATTGAACACATAAGATATTCATTTAATTTAGTAATAAAAATAGTTTTGGATTAAAAAAGTTTGTTCTAATAGATTAAAATTAAAAATAAAAAAGTTAAGGACTAACCAACTTTTCTTCTTGTAAATCCAATAGCTAATAATATTAATAACAAAATAGCTATTGGATTAGAAGTTTTAACATTTTCCAAGCTATTAGAATTTGAAGTTTTTATAGAATTTTCACTTTTAGCTATTGAAATATCAACTGTATGTTATATAATCAGCTATGAAAAGGAACTGATTTTATGCTAAATAATATAAAAATAGTAAAATAATAATTAAAAAAAAATAAAATCCTTAGATAAATACTATTAGGTTTTAAAACATTGATTAAGTGTTCCTCTCCCAATAGTATTTACCCTACCAAACAAATTATGAATTATACTTTTTTTAAATGAACTGTGATTTTATCTGGAAGTATTTTTAGAACTTGTGTTAAATTTCCCTCGTTGGTAGGTTCTGCAGATACTATAGTGTCACCTACATCATCTAAAAATACAATTTCTAATGATCCATCTGCTAATCCGTTATCAATACAATCTTTGTGTTCTTCATAGCATTTTTCAAAGTTTTCTTTATCATTGAATTCATAAAATCCTGGTTTAGGTTCATTTACTTCATAATCCATATTAACATCTCCTACAATGTTTTTTGAAAGCATAGAAACTAACTTCGCACTTAAAGTTAGTTACAGTTAGTTAAGTCCTAATACTATATAAATGTTTTGTTTTATATGAAAATTTTTTAACCAACAAAACTAACTCTTACAATATGTTAATAAAATTATAATTTTGAAATGAAATTTTATTATGATATATTAAAAATAATGAAATTAATTCAATATTTTTAATATGAATCCTAACTTATATCATAAAAATTAAACAAATTAGAATAAAAGTATATAGAAATTTGAAATATGTAGGAAAGTTAGCAATATATAATAAATATACATATAATAATCTAAATAAGTAAACATTGTATATTCATTTTCAAATATTTATAATAAAAAACTATATAATATAATAATTAAATGAAAACATGAAGAGGAGTTAAAATGACAAGCGAAAAAAAATATGGTGAAAGAACCCTAGAAGTTCATGCAGGAGAGAAGCAAGCAGACCCTACAACAGGAGCAAGAGCAACACCAATCTATCTTACAAGCTCATATGAGTTTGAAGATACTGAAAGTGCAAAACAACTATACGCACTTGAAAAGGAAGGTCATATCTACACCAGAATATCAAATCCAACAAATGATGTTCTAGAAAAAAGAGTAGCTGCAATAGAAAATGGAGTAGCTGCACTTTCCCAATCAAGTGGTATGGCAGCTATCCTATTATCAATATTAAACATAGCTAATGCAGGAGATGAAATAGTATCATCAAACACAATCTATGGAGGAGCTTACACCCTATTTAAAAACACAATGCCAAACTGGGGAATAAAAGTAAACTTTATAGATACACATGACCTTGAAGGTTTTGAAAATGCAATAAATGAAAACACCAAAGCCATATACTGTGAATCAATTGGAAATCCTCAACTTGACATTCCAGACTTTGAAGCATTAGCAGAAATAGCTCACAGACACGACATCCCTTTAATAGTTGATAACACTGCAGCTATTACAATGGTAAGACCAATATACCATGGAGCTGATATTGTTGTTCACTCAGCTACAAAATACCTATCAGGAAATGGAACAGCTATGGGAGGAATAATAGTTGACAGTGGAAACTTTGACTGGACAAATGGAAAATTCCCACAATTTACAGAACCTGATGAAGCATATCATGGATTAATATACAGTGAAGCCTTTGGAAATCAAGCCTATATTATGAAGGCAAGAGCTCATTTAATGAAAGATTTAGGAACAGTAATAAGTCCGATGAATGCGTTTATGATTTTAAAAAGTGCAGAATCACTAAGCTTGAGGGTAAATCAGCACTGCCAAAATGCATTAGAAATAGCTAAATTCCTCCAAAACCATCCAGCAGTCTCATGGGTAAACTATCCTGGACTTGAAGATAATGAAAACCATGAAATGGCTGAAAAATACCTAAATGGAAAATACGGAGGAATCGTTGGATTTGGAATTAAGGGAGGTCTTGAAGAAGGTAAAAAATTCATTGAAAATGTAGAACTATTGTCTCACGTAGCTAATATTGGAGATGCAAAAACCCTTGTAATACATCCTGCCAGTACAACACATTCCAACATGACATCTGAAGAACAGCTAGAAAGTGGAATTGGTCCTGATTTTATAAGAATGTCTGTTGGAATTGAAGATGTTGAGGATTTAATAGCTGATATTGATCAAGCTTTAAATAAAGCTGTAAAAGGATAATTAATTTTTTTATTTCCTTTTTCTAATTATTCTTTCTATTAATTCGTCATCCAATCCTTCTTCTTTCATATTACGAATATGATTTCTTGTTGCTTCATCAACTCCTTCATCATGTCCTTCGTCATATCCATCATCATAAGTTCGTTTAGCAATATAGTAAAATAATTGATGCTCCATATTAACCATTTTTAAAACTTTAAAAGAATTTATAAGTCTTCTCCGAATATTTCCTTTATATCCTCTTCATTATATCCGCATTTCTGCATTTTAGTAACATATTTATTTCTTGCTTCTTCATATCCCTTTTCATACTCCTCATAATAAATCTGCTTAGCAATATTGTAAAATAATTGATGCTCCAAATCTATCACTATAAACATTAAAAGAATTATTGTTTTTTTCTAATTATTCTTTCTATTAATTCGTCATCCAATCCTTCTTCTTTCATATTACGAATATGATTTCTTGTTGCTTCATCAACTCCTTCATCATATCCATCATCATAAGTTCGTTTAGCAATATAGTAAAATAATTGATGCTCCATATCAATTGCCTCCATTAATTCCTCTTGTTTTTCTTTATCGTCATCAAAATACATATCTACAAATAGAGTTTGACAAATTTTGATTTCATTTAATTCATCTTTATCCATATAGGTTTTATCTTGATTGACTATCTGTTTTATGTCATTTGCAAGATCTATAGTTTCAATTATTAGTTCTTTTGTTGATTTTTCACTTTTCATTAGTGGAATGAATATTAATGTTACCCTTTCTAATTTTGTTAGATTTTGATTGTTATTTATTTTGTTTCTAATATTATTTAATTTTATATCTCCATTTTGTTCAAATAATTTGCCAATAAGTGGGTGTAATGTATAACTTTCATTTTCTAATTTGAATCTATGATATTCATCGTCATCCGATAAAACAATTAATGTTTCTACTTTTTTACGAGTTTTGTAGGATAAAATAAGAGAATACATATTGCTTTTAACTAATTGAAAGTTGTTACATACTGTTGATAAAAATTCTATGACTAAATAAGATCCATCATCAAGTTGAGCTACATAATCTGCATAATATTCGTTTAAACCTAAAGCATTAAGTTCATTTCTGACTAATACATGATCTATTTGTTTATCTATTTCTAAAAGTACTAGCAAACATTGTAAATTACTATGAGCAACAAACTTGAAGATTTTATCTTTTTGCTGGTTAAAATCCATTTGTGTTTCTCCTGTAAATTAATAATATTTCAATTAATATGATGTAATTATTAATTTAAATAGTTAATTATTTTTTAAATTCAATTTTGAAGTGTTACAATAATTATTAACTAAAATAAATGATTTTAATCCATTACAATTTTACAGGAAAAAAACAATATTGATGTGGAATAATATTTTTAAAAGTTTATGAAAAATTCAAAATTTACCAATAAGCAATATTTTTACAAAAAAGAAAGTTAAAAAAGTAATTTGAGTAAATCAAATCAATAAAAAAAGTTAATATCTATAGCTAGAAACCAAATGACTAATTTGATCTGTTGTGATGATTCCTTCAAGTCTAAAGTCATCGTCTACAACAGGAAGTGAGGAAATATCATATTTTCTCATTTTTCGAGCAATATCTTCAATAGAATTGTCTGCATTACAGAACTTAACAGTTTTTGTCATTATTTCCTTTAAATCATTGGTTTTAGTAGCTATTGATTTTGATAAATCCCAACTTGTAACAATGCCAATTAACTTATTATCATCAGTAACAACTGGCAAATGTGTAACCTGTTGGTCCAGCATCAGTTTAGCTGCCTGTTCGATTTTTGCATTTTCCTTAATTGTTGGAACTTTTGTATTCATTAAATCAGCCACTACATTATCAGCTAAAAATTGTGAAACAATGTAGTTAAGCTGTCCTTTTTCCAGTAAAAATGCATCATGACCATAGCTGGATTTAATTTCTGAAAATGTAACTTCAACATCATTGGCGTTTAAAGCCGTTACAATTTCCATTCCTTGCTCTATTGGATAGAGCCAATCTGAATTTACAGACACTATATTTACTTTAGAATCAACACCTTTAAGTCCATCTATTAAAGAATCATTTACAGACAAATCAAACAAATCAACTGCCTTTGTAATGTAAAGATAGCTATTGGCATCAAAACGTTTTACAAAAGACTCTCCCTGATGGTGAAGATAACTTTCAACCTGAAAATCCATGTTTAAATCATAGGTTACCTCATCCTTATCCTGCAAGTCACGTCCAAATTTCAAATACATTGACTCATCACTTAAATAAGTGATATGTGCAATCATACGTGCCACTGATAATCCGTTTTTAGGTATTTTTCCTGATTCGTAATAATTTCCATTTTCCCAATTAGGATCAGCCAATATTGACTGTCTGCCAACTTCATTAAAAGCTATTTGTTGAGGAGAGGATCTTCCAGTAGTAGCTATTGCAATAGCTTTTTTAACAGTTTCAGGATATGAAACCAACCATTGTAAAACCTGCATTCCTCCCATAGATCCACCAATAACAGCTAAAAGTTCTTTGATTCCAAATGAATCTACAAGAGCTTTTTGAACAGTTACCATGTCCTTAATTGTAATTACAGGAAAATCAAGTCCATAAGGTTTAGATGTTTTAGGATTAATGGAGGCAGGTCCTGTGCTTCCCTTACATCCGCCTAAAACATTGGAACAGATTATAAAATATTTCTCACTGTCCAATGCCTTACCAGGCCCTATTAAGATTTCCCACCAACCAGGTTTTTTATCTCCTTCATGCCAACCTGCAGCATGAGCATCTCCTGTTAAGGCATGACAAATAAAAACAGCATTGTTTTTCTCTTTATTTAACTCTCCATATGTTTCATATGCAACTACAACATCATCAAGCTTCTCCCCACTTTCAAGTTCAACTGGGGTGTCAATCTTATGATATTTAGTTTGAACAACACCTACTGATTCTTTTTTCATTGTCAACACCTAATAATTAATATTTAAAGTATCCATAGCTTTTTTAGCAGCTTCCTGTTCAGCATCCTTCTTATTTTTACCGACACCGACACCTAAATTTTCACCATCTACTATAATAGCTATTTCAAAAGTCTTATCATGGGGAACACCATATTCTTTTATGATTTCATAGTCAACAGCTATCTCTTTTGCATCCCCATATTCTTTCATAAAGGACTTGTAATCAAAGAAAAATACCTTTCCTTCATCTATATACTTGAAAATTATTTTAGAAATATAATCTTTTGCAAATTCAATTCCCTGATCAAGAAATATGGCTCCTAAAAAGGATTCAAAAATATCTGCAGTTATGGATAATATTTCATTGTTACTAATATTATCATCTTCCACCGATATCTTAAGCTCTTTATCTAAGCCTAGTTCCTGGGAATAATAAATTAATGCTGCCTGACATACATAATTGGCCCTGAGTTTTGTTAGTTTTCCTTCCTCATAATCAGGATATTTTTTATAGAGATATTCTGAAACTATCATATTTAATACAGAATCTCCCAAAAACTCCAATCGTTCATATGTATAGTCAATACCATATTTAATTCCATAAGAACCATGCATGAAAGCTATTTTATAAAGTTCTTCATCATTTGGAATAATGTTAAATTTCTCGAATAAATTCATAATAAAAACCGACAAATTTCAGTTATAATTTTATTATGATTGATTATTTATATAAAAGTTAAGATTTATTAAAAAAAGTTAAAAAAAGAAAAAATTGAAATAATTATTTATTTTTTAATTATTTCAAGATTTTCAATAGCTTCTCTTGGAACTTCTCCAAGTGTAGTTTCTCCTTCACCGAATAAGAAAAGAGTATCAAAGTTTAAAAATAATGAGTCTACATCTGGAAGTACTACTTGATTTACATTAAAATCAAATACGTTGTCAGTTGCTTTTTTGAAAACGTATTTTCTTTCTTGCCAATCAAGTCCTTCTTCAGTGCAATCGTATTCTGTTTCAATTATTTTTTTTACATCTTCTATTTCCATTTTAATCTCTCCTACTTAGTTGTAGATAAGAATATATCAACCTAGTATATAAATGTTTCGTTTTATGATATGAAGTAGTATTCACTTCATAAGGAGAAAACTAGCGTTAATAGTTTTAACATAGCTATTAAAACCTCCATTATATCCTCACTTGAAAATATAGACAGTCATTTAAATCGTAAAATTAGTTATCAAATGCTCTTAGAGTAAGTTAAATACTCTCAAAAAATAATTATTAGATAGGAAGCGATACTATGTTAATAAATTGGAGTGAAGAAATTCAAAAAATAGATCCAGATATGAAATTCAGACAACAAGGTGGCTGGTTAAAAACAATTGAAGAATTAGACAAAAGTGTTAAAAACGGATACTCTCTAGTAGGAGACTTTGTAAAAGCTGGAGATTTTGAAGAGAACTATGAGGAAGGAATCTATCTAGACTGTAATAAAGAAGGAGATCAGAAAAAACCACAACAGGATTACAGATTGTTCCGTTTAAAAGAAGGTAAAATAAGACTTCTAGATTTAGTAATAAATGGAGACAATAACTGGGCAACAGACTTATGGCCAGCTATTGAAGATGAAATCGAATTTGTAAAAATAAAATAATTATAATTGATTTAAATCCTCTCTGGATAAACCTGTGACTTTTACAATAAAATCTTTGTTTTCACCTAAATCAATCAAATTTCTAGCTATTTCCTTTTTACCTTCTTTTATACCTTCTTTTCTACCTTCTTTTATACCTTCTTTTATACCTTCTTTTATACCTTCTTTTTCTCTTTCGTCTCCATATTCTTGTACTAATTCATTATACATAATTTAACCTAATAATTAGCTACTTCAGCATTGTCTAGATTATAATTGATTTAAATCATCTATGGATAAACCTGTGACTTTTACAATAAAATCTTCACTTTGACCTAAATCAATCAAATTTCTAGCTATTTCTTCTTTACCTTCTTTTATACCTTCTTTTCTACCATCCTCTTCTCTGTCATCTCCATATTCTTGTACTAATTCATTATACATGATTAATTCCTCCTTTATTCTATCCCTTAGAGGTGATTTTTCTAACATTTTACTACTTAGTAGTAAGTATATTTTTTTAATTATTAATAATTTTTCTTTGTCTATTGTGGCCAATTGATTGGTTATTTTTGCTCCTTTTAAAATTTGTTCATCTAATGATTTTTTTGGTTTGGTTAACGGTAGTATCATTAGCTGTCCTAATTCTTCTTCTGTTGGTGTGTTCTTTTCTTTAATTATGTTGTTAAATTTATTTATTATTTCTTCTCCGTCGAATTCTTTAAGTTGTATTACATCTACCTTGAATTCATTGTCTTTATTTAAGTTGAATGATGTTTTTAGTTCTCCTTTGACTTCAGGTGATAAAATTACTATTGTTTCAACAGGACAACCGTATATGCGATATAAAGTAATGGCATAATGGGAAAATCTGGCAATGTCCTCTTCTGTAGGTAATGTGGATTGAAATTCAAAATGAATTATAACATTTTCATATGTCATGATAACATAATCTCTGTACAAATCGTCTGTTTTTAATGTAACTGACTCTGTTTGTAACTCCATTTTATAAGTTAAATCTTTATTAGCTAATTTCAAAAGAATTTTAGGAAAATTAGAGCCTAACATCTTTAAGGCTCCATCCTCAAACTTACTGGGCATAGTATTACAAACCTCCTAAATTAGTAATACTAATAGCTATAAGAATAATACTATATATAATAAGCAGTTATAAATAGCTTCAATATTGATTTAAAAGAATAAAATAGCTTAAAAAAACAAACAATAATCAATAGTTACGCTGAAAAAACTAAAACATTATATAAAATAAATTTTCGAAAATTTGATAAAATAAATATTAAAAAATTTTAAAAAAAGAGAAATAGTAAAGATTACAAAGTAATCTTAAATTTTACCAACTTAAAATACTCTTTGTCTAGTAGTTGGTTTTTTGTTTTGCCAGCTGTATCTTCTAAGTTTTTTAGATTTACCAAATCCACAGGAAGCACAAACTTTTTTACGTACGTGGTATGTGTTTCTACCACATCTCCTACATCTTATATGGGTCTTTTTATTCTTTTTACCCATTGAGGGAGTCCCTTTTGACACTGATACACCTCCTATTTAATCATTGTTAAAATACGAAATTATTAATAATTATTTATGGTGAAATATACACTATATTGTCTCCTCTAATAAGGACGACACCTAATCTTCTTGTAACTTCTCCATCTTGTAACTCTTCTGCATCATTGAGAACTAAGTTCATATGTAAATCAAAACTTTTGAGAATACCTCTAAATTCACGATCTCCTTTAAGTTTTATTAAAACTGGAGAATTTACAGATTTTCCTAATGCATCAAGTGGTCTTTGAACATTTTGTCCGCTCACGATAATCACCTTAAGTATTAATATTAATTTATTTTTTAATTTATTATAGTTATAATTATTTAATAACCATATTAGAAATAAAATAACTAAGTTTGTTAAATAAACCTAATTAAAACTAATATTAAATATTATAATTAAACTTATATATAAATGTTTTCCGTCTTTTATTAGTAAAATCTTAGAATTAAATTCAATATAAATTATATAGACAAAATATTAGTCATATAATAAGTTTATAACTACTTTTTGAAAAATTCATACAAATAGCTTCTATTATTATTTATTTTTTAATTTTATATTTCAACTTATCAATTATTAATTTTTCCACAACCTAAAATGTCCAATAATCTTAATGCAAACACAATACAGTTTTTCATAAAAACAAAATCAAATGACGTCAAAATAAAAATTTAAACCATTATATGCAACAAAAGAAATTCCACAATCTCATATATAAGTTACTACAAATAAAAAAACAATTAACTAAACCTAAAAATGTGAAACACATGACAATTAAAATTAAAAAAAGAAATTTTTTAAAAAAGAAAAAGATTAAAGAGATGAAAAATGAGCTTGGAGAGTATGGTAACCTGCTAGCTAATAAGAAAAATGTTGAAATTCTTGAAGCAGAACCTAACTCATTTATTTTAGTAGATGGAGAACCTTGCATCATACTAATCGACAATCAACCATACCCAACACTTAAGGCCGTACTAGCTAGTGAAATAGATGGAAAAACCGTTACTGTAGATATGGGCGCTGTAAGGTTTGTAACCAACGGTGCAGACATTATGAGTCCAGGTATTGTTGATGCTAGTGAGAATATTGAACCTGGAGATGTTGTTATAATAGTAGATGAGAACAATAAAAAACCATTGGCTATTGGAGTAAGTATCCTAACAGGGGCTGAAATGGTCAAAGCAGACAGTGGAAAAGCTGTTGAAACCAAACATTTTGTTGGGGATGACATTTGGAACTTTGAAATATAAAGTGATAATATGGTTGAGTTAAGATTAAAGGCAGGTAAAATTAGAAACCCGGATATTCATAAAGTTGGAATAATAGCTCTTGGATCACATTTGGAAAACCACGGCCCTGCACTTCCAATTGACACCGATGCAAAAATAGCTAGCTATATTGCACTTCAAGCCTCCCTTGAGTGTGGAGCTAAATTTTTAGGTGTAATCTATCCCGCATATGAGCTA
Source organism: uncultured Methanobrevibacter sp. (assembly GCA_964409285.1). GTDB lineage: Archaea > Methanobacteriota > Methanobacteria > Methanobacteriales > Methanobacteriaceae > Methanocatella. The sequence continues at coordinate 11,540 of CAYPCR010000027.1, forward strand.
GACGAAATCAATCATGGGATACATGTAAGCCTAGAGGAACTTAAAAACAATATTATAGAAACCTTAAAATCAGCTAAAAAGTATTTAGGAGTTGAAAAGGTTATTATTGTAAATGCTCATGGTGGAAATCTTCCAATATTTACAGAACTTCCAGCTATTGAAGATGAAACCGGAATGGTTGTGATTTTAAACAATAAGGTTATTGACGCAGAAGGGCCTCACGCTGGAACTGGTGAGCTATCTATGGCTAAGATTTTAGGAATTTTAAATGAAAAGGAAGTTGAAAATCAGGACGACTTAGAAAGATTTGAAGAAGTTGGTCTATATGGTTTTCATCAAGCACGTAAAAATGATCCCGGCATTGAAGAAGGTGCAAGAGAGATTGAAGAAAATGGTGTAGAAGTGGATGAAGTTCATGGAAAACAACTGCTAAATTTAGCTATTAATGCAGTTGTTCTCGACACTGAAAAGCTATTGGATTTCTAAGTTGAAGATAAGGAATATGTGCCTTCTCCACTGTCAGGATTAGATTCTCCTCCACCTTCAGATGAACCACCTTCAGAACCACCACTTTCACCACTAGAAGAACCAGAACTTCCGCTAGAGCTAGATGAAGTGTAGGTATCACTAGGAGCAGCATCTGAAGACGCTTTATTGGAACTGCTAGATGAACTTGAAGAATCATCCACCTTAACATCTTCAGTTAAATTGGTACTGTTATCAGTAGTATTGTTAAAAGTGTTGTTTGTATCGTCCCCTAAATTTAGAGAAAAATCAGGGGTCATAGCTGCTAGGACATTTGCAAAACAAAAAGCAACAATAGCTACTATAAAAATTACAAACACCGTAGCTGATTTACTTGACAATGTTTCACCTTAAAAAAATTTATTAATAACATATTGACCTACAATTTATTTAAAGATAACTATGAAAACAATAGCTAAACCAACACAAAGTGAATTAAAAATTAAAAAATCCCAATTTATCTGCAGACTCTTTCCAACAAAAACAAAAAGGGAAAGTAAGGAGATTATAGAAAAGATAGCTAGTGAATTTAGTGATGCAACTCACAACTGTACAGCATACATCACAAACGACGGTGAAGGTTTTGATGACAATGGAGAGCCGTCTGGAACTGCAGGCAAACCAATGATAAATGCCTTAAGAAAAAATGACCTTCACAACATTACAGCTATTGTAACAAGATATTTTGGAGGAATAAAATTAGGAGCTGGAGGTTTGGTTAGGGCCTATTCAAAATCTGTCCTGGAAGCTATTGAAAATGCAGAGATAATTGAAATTGAATATTATGATGTCTACAGCCTGATTTTTGATTATGTTGATGTGAAAAATGTTGAAGCTGAAATCAGAAATAACAATTTAAGGATAATCAATAAGAGTTTTGATGAAAAAATAGAATATGAACTGATAAGTTCTCAAAAAATAGCTATAGATAAGGTTTTTGAAAAGTTTGGTGAAAAGGTTTCTATAAAATTTAAAAACAAACAGGCTTTAGAAAAAATTTGAGGTTACCCTCTCATTTTTCTAAAATAACTTTTATCTACCCCACATTGAGGGCATTTAAAACTATCTGATATGTCTTCAAACTCTGTTAGAACTTTAATTCCAGGAGCTCCTTTTTCCGGATCATAGACATATCCACATTTTCTACATTTCCATTTCTGCATATATATCACTGTTAAATAAAAAAAATAAAAAATAATTATTTAAAATTATTTATTCTGCTTTTTCAAATTGGTCTTTTCCTACACCACAGAGAGGACAGGTCCAGTCATCTGGAAGATCTTCAAATGGTGTTCCTGGTTCAATTCCTGTTTCTGGAGAACCAGCTTCAGGGTCGTAGACATACGCACATACTTTACAAATATATTTATCCATTTTAATCACCTAAATTAATCATTAAAAATGACATTAGCTTCTTCTTGAGTGTCTGTAAACATGCTTTTAGCAGCTCCACAAATTGGACAAACCCAATCATCAGGCAAGTCTTCAAAAGCTGTTCCTGGTTCTATACCGTTTTGAGAATCTCCACTAGCTGGGTCGTAGACATAAGCACAAACATCACATACAAATTTGTTCATATAATCGCCTTTTTAATCTTCTATTTTAGTAAACATGCTTTTAGCTGCTCCACAGACAGGACATTTATAGCTATCTGGTAACTCTTCAAATGGAGTTCCAGGTTCTATGTTTCTGTCTGGTTCGCCTTTTTCACTATCATATACGTATCCGCAAAGTTTACATTTCCATTTTGCCATTTTATATCTCCTCACTAGAGTTTATCAATAAGTTTAATAATAAGTCATAGTATATAAACCCTACGATTAAATTAAACATTATTATTTAGATTATAATAATATATAAAATGTTTTATCGGTTAAAAACAAAATTTTAGAAAAATAGAGTGTTTGGTTAAAAAAAGAAATACTAAGTCCTTTTGGACTTAGTTAAAGTTTTAAATTTAAATTTTATTCCTCTTTGTTTCTGCGTCTATATCCGAATATAAGTAACAGACAAACAATTATTATTAAAATAATAATTGGGATGATGTTATTTGATGATTTATCTGTATTCACCTTTTTGGTTACTTCATGAACTTTACCAGATGAACTTCCACTGTCAGAAGAGCCTCCTGCATCTGAAGAATCAGCTGAGTCTGCTGAAGCTTGTGATTGAGTTCCTGCAGAAGTGGAAGTGTTGTTTACTATCATGGTTGGATTTTTAATAGCCTTAGCAACATTAACAATATCGCTTAATTCATTTCCACTGTTTTGTGTAGTTGAATCAGGATTTACAGGATCTACAATAGCATCAGAATCGGTTGGAATGTTTGGAATGTCAGAGCCTCCAGTATTATCGCCGTCTCCATCACCTTCTCCATCACCGCCTCCTGTGCTGTTTCCTGTTCCGTTGCCTTCACCAGTTCCAGTTTCATTACCTGTACCTGTACCGTTTCCGTCTCCTTCACCAGTTCCGTTACCTTCTCCATCACCATTACCTTCATCTGGGTCGACTACTGGTAAGTCTGGATTAACATATGCTGGTCCGGTTTGGAAACCTTCATCAGTATCTTTAATGGAATATGAATAGTTAGAATCAATTGGAGTGTCCCAACGGATAGATTGTGTAGTTCCGTAAACTGAAGCTTTTACAGTGTTAACAACTTGACTTATGTCAAATGTAGCTATTGCTTCACCGTTGTGGTAAGTTACGGTTTGTGAAAATCCACCAGTCTTGAATACTACTTCGAAATCATGAATGTCTTTAACAATTTCACCAGTAGATAAATCAACTAATTGTAATCTGTAGCTAGAATCACCAATACGTGTAAGATTAAGATATATTCCTTTACCATTATCAGGAGTTACACATTCGCATCGAATAATGAATAACCATGATAATCAGTTGGGGTAAGACCATATCTTGTTTCAATTTGTCTGTGAGTGTTAGCCAATATGATGTTATTATATAATAAAAGCACTAAATTTAATTCTTAAAATCTATTTGGAACTTTTAAATTATCAGCTAGAGGTTTTATTTTTGCAGGTGTTCCAATAGCTAAATAATAAGGTGGAACACTGTGAATAACCAAAGCCCCTGCAGCTACCATAGCTCCCTCACCAACTTCCACACCAGATAAGAAAGTGGTATTTCCTCCAATGGAAGCTCCTCTTCTAATTTTTGGACCTTGTAGAGGATAATTTGCACGGACTGGATATTTATCATTTGTAAAACAAGCACATGGGCCTATAAATACGTTATCTTCAATAACAGAATTTGTTGGAATGTAGACATTAGATTGGATACTTACATCACTTCCAATAATCACATCTCCTTCAATAACGGTATTTGTCCCAATTAAAACATCGTCTCCAATATTGGTGTTTTCACGAATAACCACATTATGACCAGTTCTAAAATTATCTCCAATAACAACATCATTATAAATAATTGAATTGGAACGAATAACTGAATTTTTCCCAATAATCGGTGGTTTAGAGCCCTCTTTATAATTTACACCAAATTTAATATTATCTTCTGGTAAAAACTGTGGAGGAGCAATATTTTCCTCATTGCTACTACCTAAACCATCCATGAATTTAACCATAAAAACACCAAATATTAATTATAATTATATTTTAATTAATAACTGACAAATATAATTTTTGATATATTGTTTTGAAAGATGTAAAAATAATTAATTGGTGAGATAAGTGTACACCAAAGAAAAGATTCTAAATGAAGTAAATCAAATCAGAAAAGAAATAGGCCATGAACCAACAAAGATTCACATCCATGAAATTCACTATGATGAAAATGAAAATGAAATTTGGATAATAGCTGAGGATAGACCAGATAAATCAGCTATCATAGGTAAAGGAGGTTGGGTTGTTGGAAAACTTCGAGAAAAACTTCAGATAAACAAGGTTCATGTTGAAAGTTATGGTGATTTTCTTTTAAAAAGATACAAACTGGAACTGTCCCAACGAACAATCAACAACTTTAACTGTCAAAAGGAAGGCTTTGAAAATCTTAAAACAATCCTAAATGAAAAATTAGACAATATTTATAGCTTTAATTTCAATAGCTATTTAAAAAATAATGAATTTCAAAGCGCAAAAACACATGATGCGGTTGTAGCCCTTTCAGGCGGGGTAGACAGTAGCTTTTCTTTAATTGTTGCAGAGAAATTAGGATTTAATCCAATAGCCGTTACGGTCGATCCAGGTACTATCATCCTTCCAAATCAATTTAAAAGAAACATCGATAGCTTAACAGAACAGCTAGAAATACCTCATCACTATATTGAAGTTGACTGTTCGGATTTTATTCAAGAGTCTTTAACCGGCAAGTTTCATCCCTGCGGGAGATGTTCTAAAACCATTGAAAAAACAGTCTATGATTTTGCAAAAACAAGAGAAATTCCAATAGTTATCTATGGTGATATGCTTTCAACTGGAACACAATGCATTACAAAACAAGACAATCAATTATATAGACTTAACCTTCCAGCAAGTTTAGCTGTTGGTAAGCAAGAGATAAAATCCTTAACCCAACAATATGATTTAGCGGAGTTTGATGGGTTTGGTTGTCCTCTTCTATATGAGGTTCACAAAAAATATCCTCATTTGAAAAAATATTCCATTCAAAGAATTTTAAGAGAGACAAGAAGTTCAGCACTTGAACCTGGAGAGGCATTAGACTTAATATGGAGTTTCTATAAAACAAAATAAGTGGTGATAGAATATGTTATTGAAAATTTGCCCAAGATGCGGTTCAACAGATGTTAAATGGATAATTCCTCAAAACTGGTCAATGTGGGAATGTATGGTATGCGGATACATTGGCCCAATTATTGAAGGAAACATTGAAATGGCTGAAGAAATCCATGAAAATTATGAAGAATCTCTAAAAAAAGAAAATAAAAAGGATTAAATTCCTTTTTTCTCAAATTCAGTATTTAAAAAGTCTTTAATATTATCCATAGCTATTTTAACCATTTCAGGAGAAGGACCTCCAGGAATGGTTCTCATTTTAACATTTTCCAATGGATCTAAAGCCTTCCTAACTAACTCATCATCAAGCTCTAGCTTATCAAAACCTAAATCAACAGCAATTTCATCAATATAGCTACTTGTAACATCACTTTCATCTAAACCTTGAGATGTAACATCGTTTACAATTCTTCCAACGATTTTATGAGCTGTCCTAAAAGGAATACCTTTTTCTCGAACCATAATGTCAGCTAAATCTGTTGCAGTTGCAAAGTTCTTACCCGCTAACTCCAAACATCTTTCTTCATTAAACTCAACAGAAAGCAACATTTTAGAAACAATGCTTAAAGTGTCTCGAGTCACATCAACGGCATTCCACAAATGAGGGGTGATTTCCTGTAAATCCTTATTATAGGTGTATGGAATAGCTTTTAAAATTGTTAAAATTGTCATTAGCTCTCCTGTAACGGTAGCTGCCTTACCACGTGCAAGCTCTGCAATATCTGGATTTTTCTTTTGGGGCATAATAGATGAGGTTGAGCAATACTCATCAGCCATTTCAACAACCCCAAACTCATAGGTGCTCCATAAAATAAGCTCTTCACAGATTTTAGATAAAGTACTGCAAAGAGAACTTAAATCAAAAACAGTTTCAGCTATAAAATCCCTTGAAGAAACACCATCCATTGAGTTTTCAAGATAGCTATCAAAACCTAACATTTCAGTTGTAAAATCCCTATCAATTGGAAAACTAGTGGTTGTCATAGCTGCTGAGCCTAAGGGATTAAGATTGACACGTTTATAAGTGTCTTCTAGACGTTCATAATCTCTTTTTAAAGCCTGTACATGAGCCATTAAATGATGAGCTACTGTAATCGGTTGGGCATGCTGCAAATGAGTGTAACCAATGAATACTGTTTCCAAATGATTGGAAGCAAGTTGGCATAAACCTTCAATAAAGCTTAAAATCATTATCTGAATTTCAGTTATTCTTTCTCTTAAAACCAAACGTAAATCTGTAGCTACCTGGTCATTTCTTGATTTTGCCGTATGCATAAAACCAGCTTTAGGACCGATTTTGTCAGTTACATACTTTTCAATTGCCATGTGAACATCCTCAATGGAAGGGTCAAATACCAAAGCATCGTAACCTTCACCGGCAAGTTCATCTAAAGCATTTAAAATTTCATCAGCAGTTGTGGAATCAATAATGTTCTGCTTTTTAAGCATTGAAGTATGTGCAAAATTAGTTTTAATGTCTGCTTCAAAAATTATTCTATCAAATTCAAGAGAGGAATTATATTCAGCTGCCTCATCAGTCATTTCACGTTTGAGTCTTCCATCTCTTATTGCCATAGGCATCACTTAAAAATTAATAAAAAAAGGAAAGATTATAATTAATCTTTTTTCATTTCAGTGTAACCACATTTACCACAGGAATATCTGTCACCATGATCAGCCATAAATACTCCATTAGAACAACGTGGACAAATTGGATTTTTTCTTTCTAATTTATCTCCATCAACTTTGTAAAGACTAGAAACTTTCATAATAAAATCTCCTTATTCTTCTGCTTCTTCCTCAGCTTCTTCTTCAGCTGGAGCTTCTTGTTCTGCATTTTTTGCCATTACACTTTCAGTTTCGATGTATTCTAAATCAGCAGGAGTAGCATAAACTTTAGCATATCCTAATGCTTTAGGTTCACCGTAATGAGGTTGAACATTATCTACAACAATTAAATCTTTTTTAGTATTTAACAATGCAATTAATTTAGATTTAATGTCTAAGAGTTTAGGAGTAGCTTCCCCTTCATATTCAACATAAAATTTAATTTCATTTCTATTAAAAACTTTATTTTCTTTTTCTTCAAGTATAGTAATTTCCATTTTTAAACCTCTTATTTATTCTTTAATAAAACCATCTAAAAGATTTTGAGCTTTCTCTTTTAAATCAGAGACATTTAAAAGAACCAATCCTTCGTTAGGTTGTCCGTATAATATTATTGTATCTTCCGGAGCTATTAAAATACAAGGAAGAACTGCAAGATCTTCTTCCCCATCTACAACAATTAGCTGATTATCGCCGTTTTTAGCTATTGCAATAGACTCTTCTATGGTTTCCCATAGATTTTCAGTAATAGTTCCAGCAGGATTTTTAGCTTCTAAAATCTTATCAATAGGTAAATAATCCCAATTATGATTTTTTCTTTGAATTAAATTATCAATAATTCCTACATCAGGAAAAATATCATGAGTTATTAGGTTATTGAAGGTTGCATCACCAACAGAAATTAAAAATTTGGAGGATGTAATTTCATCAATTGCCTCTTCAAAATCAGGAAATAGCTTTCCTAATGGTCTTTTAAGCTCTGCAATTACATCTTTATTTAACTCTGCATCTAAACGGTACAATATAAAACCTCTCTACCTTACTATTAAACAATATTCTCCAGGAATATCAATATTTAATTCCTTAGCTAATTCTGAATTGTCAGGATCAGTAATAATTAAAAGTCCACTCCAATTAGAAGAAGTTGGATTTCCACATACATCACAACGTTCTTTAGTTGTTAATCTTTTACAAGCAGTACATGCATTCATTGTTTACCCTTCTTATTTTTTTGTTTTGCTTGTTCAATCCATTCAAATCTACCTAAGCCATTTTGTCTCATTGTAAGACCGATTTTAGTATTTTTAGTAGAATTATCTTTAAGACTAATAGCTACGATTCTGGATCTAACTAAATCCCCTTCATCTAAAGTTTTACCTGTCTCTTTAGCAAGGAGTGCATTTCTTTTTGCATCATAATTAATATAATCATCAGTGACTTGAGAGACATGAACTAAACCATCCATTGGACCCATTCTTACAAATGCTCCAAACTCAGCTATCTCAATTACTTCACCATCAATGACTTCTTGTTGTTCTGGTTTAAAGAATATTGCATTAAACACAACATTGTGATAAGAAGCCCCATCTCCCATAATGAGTCTACCTTCACCAATTTCTAAAATTTCATTAACGCAAATAAGCAAACCTAATTTTTTATCTAAACGACCGTCATACTTATCGTTTAAAATTTCGAGTGCAACTTCTTCAAGGGGGTCATCGAATCTGTAAGGTGGTATTCTTACAGTATCCTCAATTTTTGTTATGTAATACAATTAAATCTCCTCTATTCATATTTTTCTTTATACATTTCTAAAGAGGTCATTAATTCTTTTTTAGCTGCCTCTGCATCTTCCCATCCTAAGGTTTCTACCTCTTTACCTTCAAGATTTTTATAGATGCTAAAGAAATGTTCAATTTCTTTTAAAATGTGTTCTGGAATATCATCAATATCATGAACATCTGCAAAACGAGGATCGTCAAGAGGAACTGCTAAAATTTTAAAGTCTTTGTCTCCTCCATCAATCATTCCCATAATCCCAATAGGTCTTGCTTCAATTAGACAGCCTGGGAAAGTTGGTTGTTCAACAAGAACAAGAATATCCATAGGATCTCCATCATGATAAGTAGATTTTGGGATAAAACCATAATCTGCAGGATAAGTAACAGGAGAATATAAAACTCTATCTAACATAAAAGCTTCCTTATCTTTTTCATATTCATATTTGTTTCTTGATCCTTTTGGTACCTCAATTACTGCTGTTACAACATCAGGAACATCAGAACCTGGTTCAATTCCACTCCATAAATTCATTTAATCACCTAAATTATAATTTTATATGTAAATTAATAAATTTTAATTATATCTTGCCATCAACAGTAATATATTTTTTTTGTCTTAAATAAACTACTGTTATGCCTTTTTCTTTTGCCCGATTTTTTAAATCAATATCATTCGTAGCTAACACTTCTGAAATTCTAAGTAATGCATCGTCTACAGTTTCTCCTTTTTCTAATGAAATATCCTTTATCTCAATATTAGAAGAGTTAGCTAATTTAAGTGCTAAACTTGCATTAAGTCTAGTTTTTCCCTTATTATTATGTTTTAAACCTTCTAACTCTTTAATAACAAACTTTGGAGTAACCAATTTATAGGAAGGTAATTTGTTATTTAACTCGTCAATTACATCAACGTTAAATTGAAAAGGAACCATAAAAAAATTGGTATCAATAACAATTTCTCTAGACTCCATTTTATTTACCGCCTATACAATAATTCCAAATCCGATTAATCTCCAACGAGCACCTACTCTACGACTTAATGCCACTCTATCTCCAGGACTTGCACATACAGGAAGTTTAAGATTAACATTAATTTTATTATTTTTGGTTGAAGTAACAACACCAATGGTGGTTGTTGTACCACAATTAATCATTAAAGGTTCTTTAAGTTTAATAGGAGCTACTTCACGTTCTTCTTTAGTTCCTACAACTCTTTCAAGTAAATGAGCTTCCATTTCAAAGCTATTTAACACTTCAGGAAGAGTATCAACATCTCCTGCAACAGAACCAGATAAAGAATCTGCTTTAGTTAATGAAGGGTCTAATTTAGTTGCAACCCCAATAAGACCTCCAGGACCTACTTCATCAACACTGTTTCCATTAGCTTCAAGACCAATAATCTCAGATTTTAAATTAATCCATTTATTGTCATTACTTATACCAGGCCTTACTTCAATCATGTCTCCGACTTTTAAGGTTCCTTGAACTAAGCTTCCACCGATAACTCCACCTTTGAGTTTATCTGCATTGGATCCTGGTTTATTAATATCAAAAGATCTAGCTACATGCATTAGAGCACTTTTTTCTGTGTTTCTTTCAGGAGCATGTATCTTATCATACATAGCTTGAATTAAAATATCAATATTAGCTCCTTGTTGAGCTGAAACTGGAATAATAGGAGCATCTTCTGCACAAGTACCTTTTACAAACTCCTTAATTTCTTCATAACTTTCAATAGCTCTTTCTTTAGAAACAATATCAATTTTATTTTGAACTACAATAACATCCTTAACGCCAATAACATCAAGTGCCATTAAATGTTCCTTAGTTTGTGGTTGTGGACATTTTTCATTTGCAGCAATCACTAAAACTGCACCGTCCATAATCGCAGCACCAGATAACATAGTTGCCATAAGAGTTTCGTGTCCTGGAGCATCAACAAAAGATACTTTTCTTATTAATTCTGTTTCACTACCACAGTGTTTACAAACTTTTGAAGTGGTAAATCCTTCAGGTTCTCCACATTTAGGACATTTTCTAAACTCAATATCTGCATAACCTAAACGAATTGAAATACCTCTTTTTGTTTCCTCACTGTGAGTATCAGTCCAAATTCCAGATAATGCTTTTGTAAGGGTTGTTTTTCCATGGTCAACGTGACCAACTAATCCTATGTTAACATCTGACTGTACATTCACAAATAACCACCTTTTAATAATTTATATTTAAAAAGGAAAAGAATAATAAGTCTATTCTTCCTCTTCTTCATCAGAACCGATAATATCAGCTATTGGTTTACTTCCAGCTGAAGTTACAACGGTATTAACTTGTACAATATCATCTGCAATGGTATTTCCTCTTACAGTTTTCCTTCTTTTAATACCTTTACCTTTAGGATTGTATCCTACACCAGCACTTAATAAACTTTTTATTCTTCTGGTACCGGAAACATCTTTTTTCATGGTAAAACCATTTTTATCACTACCACCAGTGACTTTTAAAGTGTAACCATCTAATCCTAAAATACCACCGTCAAATTCATCGCCGATTACTAAACCATTGATTTGAGTACCATCTTCTAATTCAATTTGGTGGCTTTCTCCTTTATCAGAAACGACAACTTTATATGCCATGATTTTTCCTCCTTTTTAGTTTTTTAGTAAAATTTTATTATTCAAAAAGACCAAAACTTCCCCATTCTGGCTCCTGTTTACGTTTGATTTCCAAAAATTCATAGAATGTTTCATATTCATCTTCAGTTAATTTATCTTTAAATTCCCTTTCAATGTATTTGAAATGTTTTTCAGGAATATCAACGTATAACTCATCTCCTTCTTCAAAATGTTTGCCAGCTATTGCATCCTTAATTGCCATAGCTACTCTCTGACCTCTAGAGATATCCGGTAAAGTTTCACCTTTATCTTCCATACTAGCTATTGTTCCTACAGTTTCTCCATTTTTATTAATTACTTTCTGTCCCTGTTTAATAGTTCCACTTAAGGATTCTATTCCTACGATTGCAGGTTTACTTTGACGGAAAACTAATTTTGGAAGAACCATAAATTTAGCTGGCTTAATAATAGCATCATAAAATGACTTTTTACGAGATTCTTCTTTTTGTTTAATCCATTCCTCATATTCTTCAATGATTTGGTAAATAACATCACCAGAGAATAGTTTAATCTCTGAATTGTTCAAATCATCTTCAGAGTTTGGATGTACATCAACATTAAAGGCAATAATTGCACCATGTTCTTCGTTTTCTTTATGAGCAATTGAGGAGTTGATAATATCTCTACGATTAACATCGCCAATATCTGCAGATCTGATTGGAATATCCATTTCTTTAAGTAGCTTAACAATAGCTTCAAGAGAACCTAATGTATCAGCCTTTACCAATATTCCCTCATCTTCAGTATCAATTGTAATGTCTTCAATTTCTTTTAAAATTTCTGCCTCAACATCCACTTCACTATTTAAAACTCTTAGTGGTGAACCAGAAACAACATCATCAAGATTTGGAGCAGCTATTTTAATACCAGCTGCTGCTACAACCTCATCAACTTTTTTAAATTTCTTTTTAGAATCTCTCATCTCTTCAAGAGGTAGAGGTCTTAAAATAGATCTAATTTTAGTAATTAAAACATCATCACTAGATAACATTAATGCAATTTCATCATTGGTTTTTAAAACACCATCATAAATAATTGCATCAACAGTCATTCCAAGGCCAGTTTCTTCCTTAACTTCCAATATTGTTCCTTTAGCTGGAGCATCCTCATGAATTTCAAGTTGTTGTGTTAAATACTCTTGAGCAAGTCCAAGTAACATTGCTAAAACCTCAATGATTCCTTCACCAGACTTTGCACTGATTGGAATAATAGAAATTTGAGATGCAAAATTACTTACCCTATCAAATCTTTCAGATTGAAAACCTTCTTTATGTAAAGTTCCAACGATTTCATAGATTTTTGTATCTAACTCTTGTTGTACACTTTTAGCTTGTTTTTCAAAAGTTTCTTTAAAAGAAGCTCCTTCATGAGTTTCCCAACCAAAAAGCATATCAATTTTATTAGCTACTACAATAAAAGGAGTTTTATATAATTTAAGGATATTTAAAGCTTCATATGTTTGTGGTTTAAAACCATCATTAATATCCACTATTAAAACTGCTAAATCAGCTAATGCTCCTCCACGTTTTCTTAAACTAGTAAAGGCAGCGTGACCAGGAGTATCAATAAAAAATAATCCTGGAATTAAATCCTTAATAGCTAATTTGGATATAAAATCACCGCAAATATCGTCTATAGTCTCATTAGGTATTTCTGTAGCTCCAATATGCTGAGTAATACCACCAGCTTCTTTAGCTGCAATAGTACTTCCTCTAATATAATCTAATAAAGTGGTTTTTCCATGGTCTACATGACCTAATACTGATACAATTGGTGATCTAATTTTCATGTTATCTTTAATAATAAAATTTTAATTAATTTATTCATAAATCCAAATATTATCTACGATTGAATAATCGCAAATTTCACTTTCATCGAAGAAAAGATTAATTTCCCTTTCAGCAGAATCTGGAGAATCTGATGCATGGATAATGTTTCTTCCAGTGTCCATAGCAAAATCTCCTCTAATAGTACCCATATCTGCTTCTAATGGGTTTGTTGCTCCGACCATTTTTCTAATGGTGGAAATAGCATCTTCACCTTTAATTACCATAGCTAATGATGGAGATGAAGTAATATATGCTATTAAATCTTCAAAGAAAGGTTTTCCTTCGTGTTCTCCATAATGAGCTTTTGCTAACTCTTCATCAATTTGCATTAATTTAACTGCGATAACCTGAAGACCTTTTTCTTCAAAACGGGATAATATTTTACCCATAAGACGTCTAGAAACAGCGTCTGGTTTCATCATTACAAAACTTTTTTGAATCATTCTTTAACCCATTTAACTTTTCTTGGAACTCTACCGAGTTTCATCATGTTTTTTTCACATTTACTGCTACAAAAGAAATAAATAGAACCATCTTTTTTAACATACATTTTTCCAGTTCCTTCTTCAATTTCTTTTCCACAGAATGAACAAGTTCTCATGTTCTTACACCTTCTTAAAGATTAAGGAGTTTTAATTTCCTTAGCTTCTCTAATTGTATCAAGTAACATTAAAATGTCCCCTTCTCTTACAGGACCCATAATGTTTCTTGTTAAAATTCTTCCCTTATCTCTTCCATCGAGGATTCTGCATTTAATTTGCATTACCTCACCAGTCATACCGGTTCTTTTTAAAACCTCAATGACTTCTGCAGGAGTGCCTTCTTCCATATTAATCACCTAAATGTCTTAGACATTTAATCTTTAAGTTCTGCAACTTTTTCTACAATTTCAGCGACAGCGTCTTCAGCATCTCCAGCATCGATAATACATGCAGAAGCTGTACCAACAGTCAAACCTGTAGCTCCACCAACTTGTTCTTTGGTAGGTAAGTAGACATATGGAATTTCTTTTTCATCTGCAAGAACAGGAATGTGAGCAACGATTTCAGCAGGATCAACATCTTCTGCAATAATAACGAGTTCTGCGTCTCCTCTTTCGATAATTTTAGTTACTTCGTTAGTTCCTTTTGCTACTTTACCACTATTATTAGCGGTTTCTAATGCTTCTTCAGCTTGATTAGCTAATTCTTCAGGTGTGTCAAATTTTACATAAATTGCTTTTGCCATATTAGTTACCTCCTTTTTCATCTGGCATTGCCATCCATCGGCATATATTACAGCATTTTAACTGTAATATTCGTAATTATACATAGTTATTATTTTTAACTATAGAAATTACTTATTATTCAATTTCAATAGTTTTGAATAATATACTAATTCTTGAATATATCATATATCACTAAATATAACTCCAATGTTAAAAAAAAGCGGAGTTAAACTTTCAATACAAATACTTCTGAATTTTATATAATTTTTAGCAAAGCTAAAAATAAAAATTTAGTAATTAATGAAATAATTCTAGAGAACTAGACAATAATTAATTTAGCTATCATTATTTATAAATGTTACTCTAAAAAAACTTCTAAAAAAGAAATAAAAAATTAATAAAAAGATTAAAAGAAAAAACTAAAGTATAATTAACATGATTTGGTTGCTAATTTAATATCTTCAGCTTTAACAGTTTTACGACCAGCATGACGTGCAAATCCAACAGCTTTGGTTGCAATTTCATTTCCATAGTCTTCTAATGCTTCAGCTAATGCTTCTTTTGCATCATCACTTACTCTAGCTGCACCAGCATTTTTTAATATTCTTCCAACAGGAGCTATAGGTAATTCCATTATTAACACCTCCACTTAAGTCAATCTTGTAATTAATAATGTATATTTTATTATATATAAATATATTGTAAAAAACTAGTTAAAATTAAATATAAATTTCAAAAAAATAGGCATTAATAAAAAAAATATAAAATAAAAAGTAAAATTAAAAATTAAAGAAATTAAAAAAATAACCTTATTTATTCATTAGTAATTTCTTCAAATCATCGATATTAGAACTTACTTCAACAGGTTTTGTACAAGCATCAATAGCTGTGTTTGGATCTTTTAATAAATGTCCTGTAACAACACAAGCTACTCTTTCTCCTTTATCAATTACTCCTTCCTCTCTAAGTTTAATTAAACCTGCAATTGAAGCTGCTGAAGCTGGTTCAACACCTATTCCCTCTTTTCTAGCTAAATATTTTTGAGCTGAAAGAATCTCTTCATCAGTTACTGTTTCTGAATAACCGTCAGAATCGTAAATTGCATTCATAGCTTTGATATAACTTACAGGAGCACCAATACGAATAGCTGTAGCTACTGTTTCTGGATTTTCAAATGGTACAACTTCCTTAGTTCCTTTCCTAAATGCTTGAGTAATAGGACAAGCTCCTTCAGCCTGAATACCTGTCATCATTGGTTTTGAATCCATAAATCCTAAATCATAGAATTCACTAACACCTTTCCAAATAGCTGAGATATTTCCAGCATTTCCAACTGGTAAGATAATCCTATCAGGAGACTCCCATCCCAATGATTGAATAATTTCATATCCAATGGTTTTTTGACCTTCTAACCTGTATGGATTAATAGAATTTAATAAATAAAGATATTTTTCAGCTGCAAGTGCTGTCATAGCTTCTAAGGCTTCATCAAAGTTTCCATCTATTGAAATGACTTCAGCTCCATGGAACATCGCCTGAGCAAGTTTTCCTAAAGCCACTTTTCCAGAAGGTAAAAATACAATACAACGAAGACCTGCACGAGCTGCATAAGCTGAAAGAGAAGCAGAAGTATTTCCAGTTGAAGCACATCCTACAGTATCAACTCCAAGTTCTACTGCTTTAGTAACTCCAACAGTCATTCCACGATCTTTAAAACTGCCAGTTGGATTAGATCCTTCTACCTTTACATATAAATCAACATCTAATTCATCACCAATCTTATCACATTTGACAAAAGGTGTTCCTCCTTCCCCAAGAGTAACTTTTTTAGTTGCATCTACAGGAATCAACTCTTTATATTTCCATAAAGTGTCTTTTCTACATTCAAAAATATCTTTAGTAATATCTACATCTAAAGGAGCTATTTCAAGAACAGAACCACATTTATCACATGTATAAATTACTTCATCATTATCATATTCTTCTCCACAAGAAACACATCTAATCATATAATCACACTAAATTAATTTTTAATTTACATTATATAAAAAATTTTTAGTTGTATTAATTTGGTTGCAAACCTATATTTTTCAAAATTAAAATAACAATCAATGAGCGCTGTTTAAATCCTTGGTTATTGAAAGTATAGCTGAAATTTTTAAATATTTAGTGTAGCTACTAACAGATATGAATATATCAACCATTAACAAAATAAAATTTGTTAATAGTCTTTTAAAGAAATTTAAGAACTTTGATATTAATACATCAATTATCTAAAATGTAAACTAAATTAGATTAATTAAAAAATGTGTATGTTCTCCTCTAAATAGAAATTGGTGTTTATTTTCTAATAAAGAAGTACTATCTAGATTAAAATTATTTGTTTAAATTGTAGAACTAATTTATAAATTTAAATATTCTTTTTCAGATATTTTACAGGATTCTAAAATGTCACTTTTGGAATATCCTTTATCTTTCAAAATACTAGCAACATCTTTTCTCCCTTCTTTTATTCCTTCTTTTATTCCTTCATCCTTTCCTTTTTTCATTCCCTCATTCATTCTCATGTTTCCATATTCTTCTACTGCAAAACTTTTCATTTCTATCATCCTATATGATTCCTTTTGTTTTTCTCTGGGAACTAATCTATTTGAATTTATTAAAAAAGTTACATGTACTCCATTAAAGAATAGATAAAAAAACAGTTTACCATCATAAAGGAGTACAGTTCAATCTAAATTATTCAGTTAAATTCTGGAAATAAATTATAAATCAAGATATTCTTTTTCAGATATTTTACAGGATTCTAAAATGTCACTTTTGGAATATCCTTTATCTTTCAAAATACTAGCAACATCTTTTCTCCCTTCTTTTCTCCCTTCTTTTATTCCTTCTTTTATTCCTTCATCCTTTCCTTTTTTCATTCCCTCATTCATTCTCATGTTTCCGTATTCTTCTACTGCGAAA
>CAYPCR010000028.1:0-25921 GCA_964409285.1 uncultured Methanobrevibacter sp.
AAAATGTGTCTAAAAAAAATCTTCAAAAAACCCTATAAAAATTTACAATCTCTAACAAGGTATATATATAATAACTTTATTAAACTATATTTGTAGTTTAATATTTTAATAATTATTTTACTACGGTTATGTCAAAATGGGGGTATAAAACATTGATTTCAAAGAAAAACTTAAATAAGCCCATATTATTTGTTTTATGCTTACTTTCTATTGTCCTTATGGTTTCTGCAGTAAGTGCTGAAGCTATAGATAACGACAGTTTAAGTACAGCTACAGATGATTTGGCTATTCAATCAACTGATTCTGTTGTCCTTAATGATACAAATAATGGAGATGATGGGGTTGCTGACAGTTCGAATGTTAAAAATTTCACTGTTTTAAAAGGTGAAATAAACAATGCAATTAACAATAAACAAAGCACTTTATATTTAAATGGTACTTATTACCAAATGAACAATACTGAAGGTTATGTACCTATTAATGGAAATATTACAATTGATGGTGCTAGTGAAACTGATGGTACTTTGATATCAACTTTAGATGCAAATCAATTTTCAAGAATTTTTTCAATTGCTTCTGGAAATAGTGTAACCTTAATAAATTTAAATATTATTAATGGTAAAAATAATTCATCTTCTGGTGGAGCTATATATTTAGACTCTAATACAAATCTTACAATTATTAATTGTACTTTTACAGATAACTATGCTGCAGCATTTGGAGCAGCTATTTTCTCTTATAGCAACAATAAAATTTCAATTAATGATTCTGAATTTATAAACAATAAGGCTGGAAACGCTGGAGGAGCTATTTTCTCTTTATCAGCAAATGATAATGTTATAATTGAAAATTCATTATTTGAAAATAACACTGCAAGGGCTGGTGGAGCTATCCAATCATCTGGAAATTTAACTATTGCAGGATCCACCTTTAAAAAAAATACGGGTACTGGTGGAGAAAATGGGTTAGGACAAACCTTTAATGCAAATGGTGGAGCTATTTTTGCATTAGGTCAAACTGTAATATCTGATTGTGAATTTGAAAATAACACAGCTGAAGATGGTGGAGTTATTTATTCTACTTCTAATTTAACTGTTGATAATTCAGTTTTCAAATCAAATAATGCTACTAAATTAGGTGGAGCTATTGTAGCAGTCGGTAATGTTACTGCATCTGATTGTGAATTTGAAAATAACACAGCTGTAAATGGTGGAGTTATTTATTCTACTGGTAATGTTACTGCATCTAATTGTGAATTTGTAGATAATACTGCAGAAAATGGTGGAGCTATTCATGGTGACCTTAACTCTGATTTAACTGTTGATAATTCAGTTTTCAAATCAAATAATGCTACTAAATTAGGTGGAGCTATTGTAGCAGTCGGTAATGTTACTGCATCTGATTGTGAATTTAAAAATAACACAGCTGTAAATGGTGGAGTTATTTATTCTACTTCTAATTTAACTGTTGATAATTCAGTTTTCAAATCAAATAATGCTACTAAATTAGGTGGAGCTATTGTAGCAGTCGGTAATGTTACTGCATCTGATTGTGAATTTGAAAATAACACAGCTGTAATTGGTGGAGTTATTTATTCTACTGGTAATGTTACTGCATCTAATTGTGAATTTGAAAATAACATAGCTGTAAATGGTGGAGCTATTTATGGTGACCTTAACTCTGATTTAACTGTTGATAATTCAGTTTTCAATTCAAATAATGCTACTAAATTAGGTGGAGCTATTGTAGCAATCGGTAAAATTAATGTGACTAATTCTGCATTTTATTCAAATAAAGCTGCAAATGGTAAAAACATTTACGGAGATAATAATACCACATCTATTAGCTTAGAAAGCAATTGGTATGGTAGTAATGACCAAACTGGTATTGAAGGTATTGCTCAACCTAAAACTATGATTGTCTTAAACTTAGCTGCTAAAGATAATATTGCAACTTTAAGTTTCAATGTTAAAAATATTGCTAGTGGAGAAGAAACTCCTTATGAAAAAAATGCATTTGAAATACCATATGAAATAGCTTCCGATGATTTTACTCTAACACCTAACAATGGTACTTTAACCAACAGTGTAGAAAGTCAATTTAACCCAACTAAATTTGGAGATTACACAATTACAGCTACTGTAGGTAATCAAACAATAACTTATAATGGATATGTTGACCCTATTAACACTACCGTTATTTTAACTGCTGATAATGTAACATATGGTAATAATTTAACCGGTACTGTTGAAGTAGCTACTACCGATAATAGTATATTTAACGGTAATGTTACCATTACAATTAAGGGTAAAGACTACAATGTGGAAATTAAAAATGGTAAAGGTTCATATAATGTAGCTGATCTTTTAGATATTGGGGAATACACTGTACAAGCTAATTTAGCCGACAGCGGACTTTACCAAGGTAATAATACTTCAGCTAAGTTCAATGTTAATAAAGCTAATGCTGTTTTAAATGTTACTATGCCTGTAATAACTGTAGGAGAAAATGTAACTGCAACTATTACTGTAGCTACTGTGGAAGGTTTAAAAGTCGATGGTACTGTAACCTTAACAATCAACAATACCAAATATACCGTAGATGTTAAAGATGGTGAAGGTAGCTTTAACAAAAACATAACCCTTGAAGTTGGTTCATATGAGGTTAATGCAACTTTTGTTAGTGATAACTGTAATGATGTAAACACTACAGCTATTCTTGCTGTAACTTCTTATACCATTGAATTAAATGATACAATATTATACTTTAGAAATGGTACTGGTGTTGAAGTTCTTGTTAAAGATGGAAACACTCCTGTTGCTAATGCAAATGTAACTGTAAGCATTATCGGTAAAGAATATGATGTTACTACTGATGAAAATGGTATAGCTACTTTACCAATTAATTTATACATGGGAGAATATCCAGTTTCAGCTTCTTATGTAGATGAAATCACAGGTGCTATTATTTCTGCAAATGCAAATGTAACTGTTTTACCTGTTATTGTTGAAAACGAAAATCTTGTGAAATATTATAAGAATGGTTCTCAATATTCTGTTAAAGTTTTAGATGGTCAAGGTAATCCTGTTGCTAATACAAATGTTACCTTTAATATTATTGGTAAAATTTACACTCTTCCTACAGATGAAAATGGTGTAGCTACTTTACCAATCAACTTATACAGTGGTAATTATACTGTAACTGCAATGTACAACGGATTTATGGTATCAAACAACATTACTGTTTTACCAATCATTGTTGAAAACGAAAATCTTGTGAAATATTATAAGAATGGTTCTCAATATTCTGTTAAAGTTTTAGATGGTCAAGGTAATCCTGTTGCTAATACAAATGTTACCTTTAATATTATTGGTAAAATTTACACTCTTCCTACAGATGAAAATGGTGTAGCTACTTTACCAATCAACTTATACAGTGGTAATTATACTGTAACTGCAATGTACAACGGATTTATGGTATCAAACAACATTACTGTTTTACCAATCATTGTTGAAAACGAAAATCTTGTGAAATATTATAAGAATGGTTCTCAATATTCTGTTAAAGTTTTAGATGGTCAAGGTAATCCTGTTGCTAATACAAATGTTACCTTTAATATTATTGGTAAAATTTACACTCTTCCTACAGATGAAAATGGTGTAGCTACCTTACCAATCAATTTAAACCCAGGAAAATATACTGTAACTACAATGTATAACGGATTTATGGTATCTAATACTATTACTGTATTGTCTACAATTTCTATAAATGATACTACACTTAAAGGTAATATTGGAGAAAACTTAACAGCTATTATCTACGACGAACAAGGTAATCCACTTCCTTATGTGGATGTAACATTTAATATTGCAGGTCATATATACACTATAACCACTAATAAAAATGGTACTGCAAAATTATCAATTGATGATTTCAAAGCTGGTAAATATATTGCTACTGTTACCTACAATGGTTTAAGTGAATCCGCAACATTAACAGTAAAATAAGGGAGTTTTTACTCTCTTATTTTTATTTTTAAAACAATAGTAAACTTTATATATTGTTATAAACATATTTTTAATTACTGATTTTATTACTATCCTTAGCGGGGGTGGTCGAGTGGTCAAAGGCGATAGGTTGAGGGCCTATTGGGTTAGTCCCTTCGCGGGTTCAAGTCCCGTCCCCCGCACTTATACGATTTATGATTATTATGTCAAATCTAGATTTTACTTCAGCTATTACTCAAAATGAAGAAAATGTGCTAGTTGATATTGAAGTTACTCCTAATTCTAAAAAATTTCAATTTGGAGAGTTTAATAGCTGGAGAAATTGTTTTGAGATTAAAATTAAGGAAATACCTCAAAAAGGGAAGGCTAATAAGGAAATTATTAAACAATTATCTAAATTATTTGATGTTAAGGTAGACATTGTTAAAGGCCTTAAGTCTTCTCAAAAGACTATTATTTTTTATAATTCTTCTAAAGAAGATATTATAGCTAAAATTAAAAATCTTTAATTAAATATTTAAACTAGGATTACATAAACTTATAATAAAATAATTGACATGGTGATACGATGAAGGCAGTGATTCCAGCAGCAGGTTTTGGAACAAGATTTTTACCTGCAACTAAGGCACAACCAAAAGAAATGCTACCTGTTTTTGATAAACCGACTATTCAGTATGTTATTGAAGAAGCAGTAGCTTCAGGAATTGATGATATTTTAATAGTAACTGGTAAAAATAAAAGATCAATTGAAGATCATTTTGATAAATCCTTTGAATTGGAATATAGGTTAAAAGATGCAGGTAAGGAAAATTCTTTAAAACAAGTAAGAGATATCACTGATTTAGCTGATATTTGTTATATCCGTCAAAAAGAACAAAAAGGACTTGGAGATGCTATATATTGTGCTAGAAAACATGTAGGTGATGAACCTTTTGCAGTAATGCTTGGAGATACAATTACTAAAGGTAAAACTCCATGTACAAAACAACTAATTGATACTTATCGTAAATATGATGCTTCTGCAATAGCTTTAGAGGAAGTTCCTCTTGAAAAAGTAGAAAGATATGGTATTATTAAAGGGGAAGAAATTGAAAAGGACATTTATAAAATTGATAAACTCGTTGAAAAACCATCAATGAATGAAGCTCCTTCTAATCTAGCTATTATGGGACGTTATGTTTTAACTCCAGATATTTTTGATAAAATTAAGGAAACTAAACCAGGAGTTGGAGGAGAAATCCAGCTTACTGATGCTTTATCTAAGCTAAATGCCATTTATGGAAGTATTTTTGAAGGTAAAACTTATGATATTGGTAATCGTTTAGAATGGTTAAAAACTTCTATAGAATTTGCATTAGATGATGATGAATCAAGAGACCATTTAATGGATTATATGAAAGAAATTATTAACTAATCTTATTTCATCATTAAATCCATTATACTAAATGGGTCTCCTTCTTTTCTTTCTTTGACTCCTCCCATCCCAGGGATTGCGTTTTTTGCAAATTCTTTATTAGCTCTTTTTGATACTTCACCAAAAATAATTTTATATGCTTCACACTGAGGATCAACTGCTTTTGGTGTGTGATATGCTACAATTCCATTGTAAGGACAACCTCCTTGACAATATTTCACATATCTACATTTTTTACAATTTTCATCTACATATTCTCTAAATTCCTCTAGCTTTCCCCACGCTTCAGATTCTTTTAACTGTTCAAATGTTGGATTGTCTTTAACATTTCCTAATATATAATCATCCATTCCAACAAATCTATAGCAAGGATAAATGGATCCATCTGCTCCAATAGCTAATGTTGTTCCAATGCAATTTGCAAATGTACAGAGAGTTCCTCTTCTTCTTAATGTACTTTTACAGATATGGTCTAAATCCATTATACTAAATTTATCTAAATCATAGAGATATTTATCTAACCATTCAACTAATAATTCACCATGGTCTTTTTGATTCAGTGCCCAGGAATCTGCATTATCTCCTCTTAGAGAAGGTAGAGCTGCATGAATTTTTAGATTCATTCCGTTTTCTTTAAAAAAGTCGTATAATTCATCACTGTATTGTTTGGAATGTTGTGTTACTGTTAATACGAAATTTATGTCTAATCCCTTTTGCTTAGCTAGTTTGTATTTAGACATTGTTTTGTCAAAGTAACCTTCACCACGTTGAAAATCATTAATTTCTTTTGGACCATCTATACTGGTACTTACATTTACATTATATTTTTTAAACAAATCAATTAGCTTATCATCTAATAGCCATATATTACTTTGAAGTGAAAAACCCTCAAAATTATCAAGGCTACTTAGCTTTTCTAGAGCTTCGCTGTAGAAATCATATCCAGCTAAAAGTGGTTCCCCTCCATGAAAAGTGAAATGAACCTTGTCATCTCTAAAATTTTCCAACCATTTGATAATATCATCAATAAGTTTAATATCCATTAGTTCACTAGTATTTTCCGAACCCCAACAGTACTTACAGTTTCCAGGACAGTTAAGTGTTGGAATAATCATTACATGAAAAGTCATTTTATCCGTAGTATTTATTTAATTCTTTAATTATTTTCTTTTTCTCTGATTCGTCTATATCATCATTTACAAAGAATTCATATCCACATTTATCACATTTAACAGTATCAAGTTCTGCATGTGCTCTGTAGTTATCTAACATTCGTCTATGTGCTGTTTTATCCTTGGATCCACATTTTGGACAAGGTGCTAATAATTCTTCTAATTTCATATTATCCCTTTTATTAATTTTTGTTGTTATCAGTTAAAAATTATCCCATAAATCTTTGATAAAATGGAAGTCCTATATTTTTAATAAACCATCTTTTAACTCCAAATCCATGGCCTTCTATGTCTTTTCTAACTTTTTCCAGCTCCTGCGGAATATTAAGATGTTGAGGACATTTTCTTAAACATTTTCCACAGCTATTACAAAGACCTGCATTAGCTGGTTCAGTCATTACACCTCCAATAGAGGTAAAATAATCAATCAATCCTTGGGAGATGATTCCAGTATCATTAAAAAGATATTTTTCATTGTAAATTTTAATACACTCTGGAATATTTACTCCTTGAGGACAAGGCATACAATAGCCACAGGTAGCACAATTTATTTTTAAAGCTTCTTGCATCACCTTTTTAACTTCTTCAACTGTAGCTAAATCATCTTCTGATAAGGAATTTGGAGTGATTTTATCTGCAATAGCTATATTCTCATCAATTTGATTTATGGAATTCATTCCAGAAAAAACAGTAGTTATTTCTTCGTGATTTAAAATCCATTCTAAAGACCATTGGGCATTTGTTTTTTGAGGATTTTTACTTTTAAAAATTTTTTCAGCTTTTTCAGGCATTTTTCCTGCAAGTATTCCACCCTTAAGAGGTTCCATTACAAAAATTCCCATTCCTTTATCTGCTGCATATTTTATTCCTTCTGCACTTGCTTGAGCATTATCATCTAAATAGTTGTATTGAACCATTACAACATCCCATGGATAGCTATCAACAACTTCGTTAAATTCATTTGTCTTTCCATGATATGAAAATCCAATATGTTTTATTTTTCCTTCACTTTGTGCTTTTTGTAGAAATTTAAAAACATCTCTTTTTTTAAGTCGTTCCAGTGATTTTAAGTCTATATTATGGAGTAAGTAGTAATCAATTGAATCTCTTTGAAGTCTTTCTAATTGTTCATTCAATGTTTTTTCCATCTCATCATAGTTTTTAATTAGATATGCAGGTAATTTTGTTGATATTTTAACTTTATCTTTGTATTCTCCCTGCAAGACTTCTCCAAGAAATTTTTCACTATCTCCTGCTCCATAAACAGCTGCTGTATCAATAATATTAATTCCATTGTCAATTCCATGATAGATTTGTTTTTTTGCCTTCTCTCTATCGATTTTCCCATTTTTAGAAGGAAGTCGCATAGCTCCAAATCCTAAAGGTGAAAGTTTTTCATCTGTTTTTTTAATTAGTCGAGTTTTCATTTTAAATCACAATAAAATATAAATTGGTTTAATGTTATAATAAATTTTATGAAATTAACAATAATTGGGACAGGTTATGTAGGTTTGGTAACTGGAACTTGTTTTTCTGAAATGGGAAACAAGGTTTATTGTGTTGATAATGATAGCTTAAAAATTGAAAATTTAAAAAATAATATTCTTCCTATTTATGAACCTCATTTAAAATCCTTAGTTGAAAGCAATCAAAAAAAAGGAGAGCTAATTTTTACAGATAATCTAAAGGAAGCTCTTTCCAATTCAGATGTTATTTTTATAGCTGTAGGAACTCCTATGAATGAGGACGGAAGTGTTGATTTAAGTTATATTAATCAAGTTGCTAATGAAATTGGAAAAACCATTGATCATGATTGTCTTGTTGTTGTTAAATCTACTGTTCCAGTAGGTACTACTTTTAAAATTAAAGAAATTATTGATAATGAATTAAAGGAAAGAGGTTTGGATTTAAATATTCAAATAGCTAGTAATCCTGAATTTTTAAAGGAAGGAACAGCTATTGATGATTGTATGCATCCTGATAGAGTAATTATTGGAGCAGAAAGTGATGGTGTTTTTGATAAATTAAAGGAACTTTATGCTCCATTTATTGTTAATCATGATCGTTTTATATTAATGGATGTTAAAAGTTCTGAAATGACCAAATATGTGTCTAATGCAATGCTTGCAACTAAAATCAGTTTCATGAATGAAATAGCTAATATTTGTGAAGTTACTGGTGCCAATGTTAAAGATGTTCGTTTAGGTATTGGCAGTGATAAAAGAATAGGTTATAATTTTATTTATGCTGGCTGCGGATATGGGGGAAGCTGTTTTCCAAAAGATGTAAAGGGTTTGATTAATACAGCTATTGATAATGGTTACACACCAAAGATTTTATCTAATGTTGATGAGGTTAATGAAAATCAAAAAATGGTTCTTGTAAATAAGATAGTAGATAGATTTGGTGATGATTTATCTGGCCTTGTATTTAGTATATGGGGACTTTCTTTCAAACCAGGAACTGATGATGTGAGAAGTGCTCCATCCTTAAAAATTGTTGAAGAGTTACTTAAAAGAAATGCAACTATTAAAGCATATGATCCAGTAGCTAATGAAAATTTTAAAAAGCAAATCAGTGATGTTGAATTTGTAAATTCAAAATACGATGCTTTAAATGATGCCGATGCTTTAATTTTAATAACTGAATGGAAAGAATTCAGATCATTGGATTTAGATGAAATAACTAAAAGAATGAATCAAAAAATTATTTTTGATGGTAGAAATATCTACTCTCCAAAGATTCGTGATGAAGGATTTGAGCTTTTCCAAATTGGATGTTAATTGTTTTTAAGTTTTGGATAATAGTCAAGGTAAATTTTATATATCAATGTCAATATAGATTATAAGTAATACTGACTATTTAAATAAATTCATTTTTTGTAATACTTTTTTGAAAATTGGTATTTTCATTTAAGATAAGTAATACTAAGTATATAAAAAAATTCAAAAAAAGTAATACTTACAAATTATGAGTAATACTAGCTATATAAATAAATCAAAAATTTGTAATAATGGGGAATTTAAATGTTTCAAAAATTCATTCACACATTGGAAAGTCTTAAAATGACTATGGTTTCTGGAATATTTCTTCTAATAGCTGTCTTATTTATGATATTTAATATCTCATCCCCAATTGATCCTGCATGGGGTGCAGTTATTATAAGCGGTATTCCATTGGTGTATTTAGCTTTTACAAGGCTGATATATGAAAAGTGGGTTTCATCAGCACTTTTAATTGTAATAGCTATGTTCGCTTCACTTTTTATAGGTCAAGTTTTTGCAGCTGGTGAAGTTGTATGGATTATGGCCTTAGGGGCACTTTTAGAGGATTGGACAGTTGAAAGAGCTAAAAAAGGTCTTAAAAATTTAATTGAATTAAAGCCTAAAAAGGCAAGAATAATAAAAAATGGAGTTGAAAAGGAAGTTTTAGTTTCTGAAATAAGACTTTCAGACATTGTAAGGATTTTACCTGGTGAAACAATACCTATAGATGGAAAAGTCATTAAGGGAAATTCTTCTATAGATCAGTCAATCATAACTGGGGAATCATTGCCTGTAGATAAACAAATAGAGGATGAAGTATTTTGTGGAACTTTGAATCTTTATGGAACACTGGATGTTGAAGTTACAAGTCTGGCAGAGGAATCTTCACTTCAAAAACTGATTAATTTAATTAAAGCCGCTGATGAAAAACAAGCTCCAACCCAAAGAATAGCTGATAAATGGGCCACATGGTTAGTTCCTGTTGCATTGTTAATAGCTATTGTAGCCACTTTAGTTACAGGTAATTTAGAAAGAGGTGTTACAGTATTGGTGGTGTTCTGTCCTTGTGCATTAATACTTGCAACTCCAACAGCAGTTATGGCAGCTATTGGACAAGCCACTAAACACGGTGTGTTGATTAAATCTGGTGAAGCTTTAGAAACTTTAGGCTCACTAAATACAATAGCTTTTGATAAAACAGGAACTTTAACTTATGGAGACATTGAAGTATCTGACATTATTGTATTAGATGAAAACACTTCTGAATATGATTTATTAGAGCTTGCAGCTATCAGTGAATCTCGTAGTCAACATCCTCTAGGAAAAGCAATTGTAAATCATTTTGAAGGTGAAATTGGAGATGTAGATGATTTTAAATATATTCCTGGAAAAGGAGTAATAGCTGTAAACAATAATAAAGAAATCATAAGCGGAAATTTAAGTTTTATTAAAGAGAATAACGTTGAATTTAATGAAAAACTAGAAGAAAACTTAAATATTTTACAAAATCAGGGAAAAGCATCAGTTATTGTTGCCTGCGATAGGAGAGTTATAGGAATAGTAGGTTTAAATGATATTTTAAAAGAGGATTCCTCATTAACTATAAAAAGACTAGAGGAAATGGGAAGCGAAATTATTCTTCTTACAGGAGACAATTCTAAAGCTGGAAATTATCTGGCATCAAAACTTGGAATTTCAAAGGTTTTTGGAGATTTATTGCCTCAAGATAAAGTAGCTAAAATTGAAGAGATTAAAAAGTCAGGTAAAAAAGTGTGTATGATTGGAGATGGAGTTAACGATGCTCCTGCACTTAAAACAGCAGATGTTAGTATAGCTATGGGAACAATGGGAAGTGATATAGCTATTGATGCTGCTGACATTGCTCTTTTAGGCGATGATATTGAAAAATTACCTTATCTTAAAAAACTTTCAAACTCAACATTATTTACAATTAAAGCAAATATTGCAATTTCAATGATAATTAATGCAGTAGCTATTATCTGTTCTGTGTTAGGTTTTTTAAATCCTGTTACAGGAGCTATTGTTCATAATGCAGGCTCATGTTTGGTTGTTTTAAATGCTGCCTTGTTGTATGATAGACACTTTGACAAAGATATTAATAATAATGAAGATAAAAAGTATCATATTCACAGAGACGGCGAGAAAACCCACTCTCATGAAAATGTTGAAATTGTTGATGAGATGGAATTTGATGGTGGAATAAAACATTCTCATATTCCAAAAAGAAACTGTGAAAAATATCACAATTTGTAGGTATTAAAATGAATGAAAAAATAATTTTAGGTCTTCCAAAAGGAAGTTTAAATAATGTTAATCGTGGAAATACACATCAATTATTTGTAGATGCAGGATACGAAGTAAGAGGTTATGAACCAGGTGATGAATCTTATGAAATAGATATCTTAAACGATGATGATATTGTTGCATTTTTAACAAGACCACAAAGTACTCCTGTAGAACTTAATAGAGGAATGGTAGATATAGCTATTGTTGGAGAAGATTGGGTTAAGGAAGAATCTGTCTTAAGAGATAATGAAATTACAAAAATTGGAGATTTAGATTACGGTCAAACTCGTTTAATAGTAGCTGTTCCAAATGATTCTCCTTATCAAGATTTAACAGACTTCTTTAGACAAAATGCAGATAGAGATACTCCAATCTTATGTTTTACAGAATATCCTAATTTAACAAGACAACATATAATGAATAATGAAGGATATAAGGAAATTTTTGGAGATTCAGTTCCTTTTGTACAAGTTCGTGGATTAACTGATGGAGACAATGAAAAAGTTCAAATTATCAATTCTGATGGAGCTACTGAAGTATATATAGCTAAAGGAGCAGATTTAATAGTGGATAATACTCAAACTGGAAGCAGCTTAAGAAAAGCTGGATTAAAAGAGCTTGAAACTATTCTTCACTCTTCAGCTGGTCTTTATGCAGGAGCTGGATGTACTGGAGAGAAGATGCAAAAAGCTCAAATGATTTTTAAACAGCTTTTTGGAGCTATTACAGCTAAAAATTATTTTGATGTTAAATTTAACATTGACAATTCCAAAGTGGACCAAGTAAGTGAAATATTGGTTGAAAGCGGCCTTTGTGCTGATGAACCATCTGTAACTGAAGGTTCTAAAATTTCTCAAATTAATGTTTTAATTCCAAAATCAAAATTCCCTGAAATGATTGAAACAATTAAGGCATATGATTCAAGATCAATAATTAGAAATGATATTAAGCAGTTAGTTAAATAGCTGCTTTTTTTTTATTTTTGATAAATTATTAATTTTATTTTCTTAAGATAAATTGATAAAAAGAGATAAAATGGCTTTGAAATTAAACAAAATAAAATTATAAAGGATATTTAAAGATATTTGTTTAAAATTAATAAATTAATTCAGCTATTTGTCTAATGATTCCAAATAGAGATTTATAAATCATCATGTTTATTAACATTTTCCAACATAAATATATTTAATTTTAATAATTATGGTGTGGTACATGTTAACTTCTGTACAAAAAGAAATTTTACAAAATTTAATTAATTTATACCAATCTTCTGATGGAAAATCAATTAAAGGAGAAGACATAGCTGAGGTTATGAATAGAAATCCAGGAACTATTCGTAATCAAATGCAATCTCTAAGAAGTTTAGGTTTGGTTAAAGGTGTTCCAGGACCTCGAGGAGGATATAAACCAACTGTGGAGGCGTATCATTCATTAAACATTTCCGTCACAGATAAAGACTCTCATGTTCCAATTTACAAAGAAGGTAAAGAATTAAAGGGAGTATCGGTAGCTAAAATTGAGTTTACCAGTATTCCACAACCGGGGGAATGTGAAGCAGCCATTAAGGTTTTAGGAAGTATTAAAGATCTTAATTTGGGAGATATGATTCGCATAGGTCCAACTCCAGTAAATAATTTAGGAGTAATGGGTAAAATTGTAGGTAGAGACGATATGGATAATATTTTACTTGTAGATACTACCACTATTAGAAGTATTCCAAAAACTAAAGTTGGTGAAATTGCAAGTAAAGATATTATTAGTTTAAAAACTACTGACACTTTAAAGGATGCAGCACAAGTTTTATCTTCTAATTCTATTGATGGTGCTCCTGTAATGGATGAAGGTAAAGTCGTTGGAATGTTTACTGTTACTGATGTTGTAAGAGCATTAGCTAATAATAAGGAAGATTTGCCATTGGAAGAGCTAATGTCTCATAAAGTTGTTATAGTTAATGAAGATATGAAAATTGTTAATGCAATAGAAATCATGTTTAAACATAATTTGGGAAGATTAATTGTAGCGGATAATAATAACAATTTAATGGGAATCGTTACAAGAACAGACTTAATTGACTGTATTACTAATTTGAAAGAGTTTCCTGTAATTACAAAATAAAGTTTAACCTTAGTGATTTAATGAAAGTAAATCAGATTGATGTAAAAGAAGATATGAGTGTAACTGAGTTAATAGATCAGTTTGGAGAATGTGGAGTATTAGGTGCAGGTAGAGTAGCTAGAGCAAGAGATTTATTAGCTACTATGATAAAAGATGATGATTATAATATCTTTTTAAGTTTAGGAGGCCCTTTAGTTCCTGGTGGTCTTCGGCATGTAATTTCTGATATGATTAAAAACAATCAAGTTAATGTAATTGTTGCTAGTGGAGCAAACATTACTCATGACTTATTGGAAAGTTTTGGAGGTTCTCAT
This sequence comes from uncultured Methanobrevibacter sp., assembly GCA_964409285.1. GTDB lineage: Archaea > Methanobacteriota > Methanobacteria > Methanobacteriales > Methanobacteriaceae > Methanocatella. The sequence goes on from CAYPCR010000028.1 coordinate 14,095, forward strand.
TATCGAGATATTGGAGATGATGACGAACAACTTAATGCTAATGGAATTGGAAGAATAGCTGATGTATATACTCAAAGTGAAGATTTTGAAACCTTTGAAACAGAAATTACCAAAATCTTTGAAAAGATTTCTGCTAAAAAACCTCAAATTTCAATTCAGGAATTGTTATATGAAGTTGGTTGTCTTATTGATGATGAAAATTCAATTTTAGGAAATGCAGCTAAACATAATGTTCCTATTTTTGCTCCAGGTTTGATTGACAGTATGTTTGGATTGCAGCTTTGGATGTTTAATCAGGATCATGATTTTGTTGTAGATGCAGTTGCAGATATGCATTATTTGTCTGATATTGTTTTTGAAAGTGAAAAGGTTGGCGGAATCCTTCTTGGAGGAGGATTAACAAAACATTACACTTTAGCTTCTAATATTTTAAAGGGAGGTTTGGATTCAGCTATTCAAATTACTATGGATCGTCCTGAAACTGGAAGTTTAAGTGGAGCTCCTTTGGAAGAAGCTAAATCATGGTCAAAAGCAAAATGTGGTTCTAATTTAGCTACTGTCATTGGTGATGTGACTATCATATTTCCATTAATTTTAGCATCAGCTATTGATAAGATTAATGGTGATTAAATGGAATATGTGGTCTTAGGAATTCTTTATGCATTGTCTGGATTTTTTATGAAACTTTCAGATGATGCAATTGATATTGATTCTGATAAAAAATTAGCTATTATAGCTGGAATTATTTGTGCTGTTGCATCAGCTATTGCAACTATAATGAATGTTGGAGCAGCTTATATTTTTATAGCTATATTAATAGGGAATTTTATAGCTTTTAAAGTAGATGGAATTCATCATATTATAACTTTATTAATTTTTGTTGTTATTGTTTTAATTTGTGGTGTTCCCGAACTATCCATTGGAATTTTACTTCTATGTATATTTTCTGCTTTACTTGATGAAGTTGGTCATGAAACAATACATAAAATTACAGATAATAAATATGCAAACCTATTTTTTGAGTATAGGTTTGCTATGAAAATAGTTGTATTTTTACTAGCTATATTTGGATTCTTTAATATTGTAACATTTATATTCTTCATTTTGTTTGAAGTGTGTTATGAATTTGCTGGAATTATTTCTCAAGATGTTCATTTTGAGGATTAATTCTTCTATATTTTTTCTATAAACTCTTTAACAGCTATTATTGGATTTTCAGCTTCATAAATGGATCTTCCAATAATAACTGCATTAGCATATTTTAAAGTTTCTTTTATATCTCCACCTTGTTTTCCAACTCCTGGAGATATTATAAATTTATCCTGCCCTACTATTTCTCTTATTTGCTTAAGCCTATTTATTCTAGTAGCTGGTGCAACATAGTTTTTTATTCCCATATCTACTCCCATTTTAGCTATTGCATCTGCATCGGCCTGTAAAAACATTTCAGCTCCTGGATGTGACATCTCTGTTAGTAAAAATATTTCTTTTCCATGTTCTGTAGCTGAGTCTTTACATGCTTGAACACTGTCCTGGCCTACAAATCCATGACAGATTATTGCATCTGCATTTGCATTGAATGTTATATCACATATTTTTTTGTTAGTTGCCGGAATGTCAGCTACTTTGTAGTCACAGATAATATTGTAGTTAAAATTTTCTTTTAATGTTTGTACTATCTCTAAACTTTCAGCTAATGTTATCGGATATCCTATTTTTATTGTATTTATATATCCATCTATTTTTTCACATATATCAAAAGCGTCTTTTCCATTCATTACATCTAAGGCTAATATTATGTTATTTTTTACATCCATATTATCATCTCTTTTATTATATTCCTCTATAATTTTAAAACTATATATAGTATTAGTTCCATAACTATGTATGTCAAATTAACTTTAATTATTTTAAAATCTAATTAAACACATTTGACTTTTTGATAAAATATAATTGAATTTTTAAAAGGAGAGAACAAAAAAATGCATATTATGGAAGGATTTTTACCACCAATATGGTGCGCTGTATGGTATATAATATCAATTCCTGTAGTTATATACGGAATTTATCAAATTAAAAAAGTATCAGAAAAATTACCTGAATCTAAAGCATTACTAGCCGTAAGTGGTGCTTTTATGTTTGTTTTATCTTCTCTTAAACTTCCATCAGTAACAGGAAGTTGTTCCCACCCAACAGGAAACGGTTTAGGAGCAGGTATCTTTGGACCAGCTGTAACTGCTGTTTTAGCCACTATTGTATTAGTTTTCCAAGCATTATTGTTAGCTCATGGAGGAATCACCACACTTGGAGCTAATATTTTCTCAATGGGTATCATAGGACCCTTAGTTGCTTGGGCAGTTTATAAAGGATTAGTAAAATCTAATATTTCTTCTACTGTTGCAATGTTTTTTGCAGCATTTCTAGGGGATTTATTAACATATGTAGCTACTTCATTCCAATTAGCTCTTGCATTCCCACTTCCAACCTTTACCGCAGCATTAACAAATTTCCTTGTAATTTTTGCAGTTACTCAAATACCATTAGCTATTGCAGAAGGTATTTTAACAATGATTATTTGGGATAGATTAAAAGTCTACAAACCTAAATTACTTGATAAAATGGGTCTTTTAAGTCAAAAAGAAGATGCTAAAATTGAGGGATAAAATGGATAATAAAACAATTTTTGGATTATTAATCATATTAGCTATTTTAGTTATTGCACCTCTCGCAATGTACAATGGCTATGGTGAAGATGAAGGTTACTTTGGTGGTTCTGATAATCAAGCAGAAGATGTTGTAGCCGAGTCAGGTTACGAACCATGGTTTTCATCAATATGGGAGCCACCAAGTGGTGAAATAGAAAGTTTAATATTCGCTCTTCAAGCAGCTATTGGAGCTTTAATCATCGGTTACTTCTTTGGCTATTGGAGAGGACAATCAAAGAAAGATGAATAATTACTATTCATCAAATCTTATTTTTTTAATAAAAATTATTTTATACTTTATCAACTTATTAATAAATAGGGAGAATTTTAATGAAGTTTGACATGGATTTTATTGCACATAATAATAATTTATCTTCAATGAATCCATATTATAAATTAATAATAGCTATTGTAATAATGTTATTTGCATTAATAGTTAATAATTTAACGGTTGATGTTATTGTATTTGTTTTAATGGCTATTTTAATAATAATAGTTGCGAAAATATCATTTAAATCTTATCTTAAATTTATAACAATACCCTTTATATTTGCAGCTATCACCTGTTTATATCTGGTATTTTTTACAGGTACTGGAGAAGTTATTTATAATACTCACTTTTGGGGTATTGTAGTTACAGATAACTCATTAAATTTAGGTATTACTACATTTTGCCGTGTTTTTGCTTGTTTTTCCTGTTTAGGATTTTTAGCATTAACTACACCAATAGCTGAAATATTACATTGTCTTGGTGAATGTAAAGTTCCAAAAGTCGTTATTGAAATTGCCTTGCTGATGTATAACACAATATTTATTTTTTTAAATCAGCTAGATACAATGAGAAATGCTCAGGAAACTAGATTAGGTTATGTTGGAACTAAATCAGCTTATCGTTCATTAGGTTCTCTATTTACAAATTTATTCTTAAAATCACTAGATAAAAGTGAAAAATTACAATGTGCTCTTGATTCAAGATGTTATAATGGCGAAATGCCAATATATAAACCTTCTAAGGAGAAAAAGAATGCTTAAAGCAAATAATTTATTTTATTCATATGATGACGGGACAAATGCATTAAATGGAATTGATTTTCAAATTTCTAAAGGAGAAATAGTTGCTCTTCTTGGAAGAAATGGGGCAGGAAAATCAACATTATTCTTACATTTTAATGGTATTTTAAGGCCAGATAAAGGAGAAATATTCATTGAAGGAGATAAATTAGAATATAATAAAAAATCATTAATTAAATTCAGACAAAAGGTAGGTATTGTTTTTCAAAACCCTGATGATCAAATATTTGCTCCAACTGTAGAGGAAGATGTTGCATTTGGGCCTTTAAATCTTAAACTATCACAGGAAGAAACTAAAAAAAGAGTTACTAATGCTCTTGAAAGGGTAGGAATGGAAGGATTTGAGAAAAAGGCTCCACATTATTTAAGCGGAGGTCAGAAAAAAAGAGTAGCTATTGCAGGAATATTAGCTATGAAACCAGATATAATGATTTTAGATGAACCTACAGCAGGCCTTGATCCTGCAGGAGCAGCTAAAATTATTAAGCTTCTAAAGGAATTAAATAAAGAGGGAATTACAATACTTGTTTCCACCCATGATGTGGATTTAGTTGCCGAATATGCTGATAGAATTTATGTAATGAGTGAAGGAGAAATTATCGGCCAAGGAACTCCAGAAGAAATATTTAGCAATGAAAAACTCATTAAACAGGCTCATTTAAGATTACCTTTAATATCTGAAGTATTTAAAAAATTAGAAGATTGTGGAAAAATTCAATCTTTAGACAATCACTATCCACTAACTGTTAATGAAGGTTTTGAAAAACTCACCGAAATTTTAAAATAATATAGTCTACACATATAGTTTTATAAATGGTGAAATTCATGAGAGTCGGAATTTGTGATACTACTTTTGCCCGTTTTGACATGGCCTCAGCAGCTATTGATGAACTTAAAAAAAATGCCTATGATTTAAAGATTATAAGACAAACTGTTCCGGGAATTAAAGATTTGCCTGTAACAGCTAAGATTCTCATTGAAGAAGAAAACTGTGATATTGTAATGGCACTAGGAATGCCTGGACCTATGGAAAAAGATAAAGTTTGTGCTAATCAGGCCTCTACTGGTTTGATTAATGCCCAGTTAATGACCAACAAACATATTTTAGAAGTTTTCGTTCATGAAGATGAAGAAGAAGATCCTCTTGAACTTGCAAAGCTTGCAGAAAATAGAGCTCGTGAACATGCACAAAACTTGATTAAAATGATGTATAGCAGAAAAGGTCTTAGAAATGAAGCTGGTATGGGTATAAGAGAAGGAAAAGAAAACGTCGGTCCTTTATAAAATTTTTTAGGTATACTATGGTTGAAAAAGAGTTTGTAATGAGCAAGGAAGATAAAGAACAAACCTTTATGGTTATTCCTGCTTATAATGAAGAAGAAAGAGTCCAACCAGTTATTGAAAATATAGCTGATTTAGGATACAAAATGATTGTTGTAAATGATGGTTCTTCAGATAACACTCTTGAAAAATTAAAAGAATCTCAGAAAAAATATCCTGAAAATATTTTTATTTTAAACCATGTAGTTAATAGAGGTATGGGGGCAGCTATTAGAACTGGTTTAGATGCTGTTTTAAAGCATAAACCAAAATATATTGTTAACATTGATGCTGATGGACAACATGACATAGCTGATATTGATAAAGTTTGTGAACCACTTGTTAATGGTAGAGCTGATGCAGTTATTGGTGTAAGGCCATTTAAAGACATGCCAAGGTCTAAAAACTTTGCAAATTCTGTAATGAATCTTTTAACTAAAATATTCTACAGAGTGGATGTAAGTGATTCTCAAACAGGTTTTAGAGCTATCACTTATGATGCTTTAAAAAAGATTGACATTGATGTTGAAGGTTATATTATAGCTTCTGAATTTTTAAGACAATTTAAAGAAAATGATATTAAATTAGAAGAAGTGACTATTACAACAATATACACTCCAGAAACTCAAGCTAAAGGAACTAATGCAAAAGTTGGAATTAAAATAATGTTTAAAATGATTAAACATCTGTTATTTGAATGAGGTGATTTAAATGTTAGTATATCCTGTAGTTTTCTCATTTATTGCTTTAATAGCTATTATTTATCTTTATCAAAGAGTTTCACAAAATAAATCACCAGCCTCTTATGTTTTATGGATAATCGTATGGTTTTTAATTATAGTTTTTGCTTTTATTCCAGAATTAAGTAATCCTATAGCTAGAGTGTTTGGTATTGCAAGAGGATTGGATTTCTTAGTTATTGTAGCTATTTTATTTATGTTTTATCTAATTTTCAAGCTATACATGAGAGTAGATAAATTCCAACAGGAAATGACAGCTCTTGTACGTGAAATTGCTCTTAGAAATGAAATCACTTATGAAGAAGATGAAGAGGAAGATAAAGAAAATTAATTTATAGTTATTTTTTGTTCTTATTTTTATTTTAATCCGTGTTTATCAAAAACTTTTCAATAGTGGAAATAATTCTTTTCCAGCTATAATATTTTTATTTTTTAAAAACAATCATATCTAACATTAATTTAACGGCAAATTGATGTAAAGGTTCATCCAAATCCTCTATTGAATCAATTGATAAGAACATTCCACCACTATAGAGAGCTAAACCAATTTTATTGTCTTCAATTGTGATTCCATAGGATGAGTCTAGCTCTCCAGTATAAAAATCTCCATTTAAAAATGTATATTTTATACATTTAATATTAATATTTTATAAGTATATACTTAACAATATTTCATATATGTTGTATATAACAATGGATATAATAGGAACAGAGAAATGAAATTGATGTGGGCATTGAAAATTCAAATCATACACAATAACTGTTAAAAGTAAGGTCTAAAGGTAGTAAATTTTCAACACCTTTGTTTAACATAAATCTTATTAAAACAAATTTACAAATTTAGATATGATGTTATATTTTAGAGGTTGTACTGCAAGAGAAAAAGAAACAAGTATAGCAGATGCCACTGAAAAACTATTAAAAAGATTCAATATTGATTATTATACTTTAGAAGATGAAAACTGTTGTGGTTCTGTTCTACTTAGAACTGGTTTTGAAAAGGAAGCACAAAAACAGATTGAAAAAAATTCTAAGATTTTTAAAGGGGAAAAAATCCTCACATCATGTTCTGGATGTTATAAAACTTTAACAGAGGATTATGATGATTTAGATGTTATTCATATTTCTATGCTTTTAGATGAATTAATAGCTGGAAATGAAGAGAAAAAAAATTTAAAAGTTACTTATCATGATTCTTGTCATTTAGCTCGTCATTGTGGAGTCTATGAAGAACCTAGAAATGTTATTAATTCTTTAGCTAATTTAGTTGAAATGGAAAATATTAAAGATAATGGTTTGTGTTGTGGAGCTGGAGGAGGAGTTAAATCTGCTTATCCGGAAATAGCTGACCAGTTATCTAAAGCTAGAATTAATCAGGCCTTAGATACTGAGGCTGAAATATTAGTTACTGCTTGTCCTTTTTGCAAATTAAATCTTAAAAATAAAGATATTGAAGTGTTGGATTTAACAGAGTTTGTTTTGAGGTGTTTGGATGAATGAAGAGGAACTTGAAACAATGAGGAAATCTTTTAACACAGTTAAGAAAAGATCATCTAAAATAAATAAATCCAAGATAGATAAACTTGAAAAAAGGGTTAAAGCTATTAAAGAGGAGGCTATTGAAAATCAGGATAATTTAAAGCAAATAGCTATCCAGTCTTTTGAAAGAAATGGTGTGGATGTTTTTGAAGCTAAAGATTCTCTAGAAGCTCAACAAATTATTTTAGATTTAATTGAAAGTTATGATGGTTTTGTTGTAGCTAAATCTAAATCAAATACTTTAGGAGAGATTAATCTAAAAAGTTTTTTAGCTGATAATAATATTGAAGTTGTAGAAACCGATTTGGGAGATAGAATTTTACAACTTAAAAAAACTGATAATAAACCTGTTCATCCAACAGGACCTGCTTCCCATTTAAATGTTTCTGAAATTGCAAAGATTGTTAATCAATCAGATATTGAGGCAAATGTTCATAATGTTGCTCGTGAAATAATGGAAGCTGTAAGAAGTGATGTTTTAGATAGACTTAAAGATTGTAATGTTGGTATAAGTGGAGCTAATGTAATAGCTGCAGAAGAAGGAGCTGTTCTTTTAGTTCACAATGAAGGCAATATTTCAATAGTTGCATCTAAAGATTTGCATATTATCGTAGCTGGAATTGATAAGTTTGTTGAGGATTTAGAAGATGCAATTTCAATAGCTAAACTTGAAACAATCTATGCAACTGGAAATTATCTAACTTCTTACATTAATATAATTTCAGGCCCATCAAAAACTGCAGACATTGAAAAGAAACTTCTTAAAAACATGTATGGTGCAGAAAAAGTTGTTTTAATACTTTTAGATAATGGAAGAAGTGAAGTGGATAATGAAGCACTTTTATGTATTGGTTGTGGAAATTGTTTGATTCATTGTCCTGTCTATAATGCAGTTGGAAATGAATTTGGATTTAATAACTATTTGGGAGGGCGAGGAGTAGCTATGAGTAAATTTATAGAGGATGATGAAACCTGTTTTAATTCTGGCCTTTATATGTGTACTCTTTGCGGATTATGTACTCTTAACTGTCCTGTTTCAATTCCAACCAATGAAATCATTGAAATGCTTAGAAAAGATTCAGCTAATGAAGGCTTTTATCCTAAAGTTCATGGAAAAATTAGAAAGAATATAGAAAATCATGACTCTCCTTATTGATTTTATTTAAATAGTAGTAAATACATACTATCCCCACTAATAGGGTGATGATATGAAAACTAAAATGTTTAGATATGTGTTATTAATAGTTATTGTAGCTAGTTTAAGTATTGGTTTTGTATCAGCTAGTGATTTGGAGGTTCAAAATTTTGATTCCCATTTCAGTATAGCTGCTCCAGCTAATGCGGATTTTCAAAATGCTACTTTAAGTAATGATAAGGCAACTTACTTTGTGGATTCCAATAATTATATTTGGGTAATTTATTATCAAAACCAAGTAATTTCTCAAAATACTGTTAATAGTTTTTATACAGGACTTGATGAAAGTGGAACATTTACTCAAGAAGGGAATAATGGTAATCTAACACTATTTCATGTTAATGATAAGAATCTGGGATATTATGGGGTAGCTGTAAGTAGTGGCAATCAGGTTGTAATTATAACAGGGAAAGATTTAAATCTTTTAGAGGCAATGGGAAAATCTGTAGATTTTAGTTAGTTCCAAAACAAAATATTTATATGTCTGTAAATTAAATATAATTTTTTCTGTATTTGTATATAAACATATTAAAGTGGGTATTGATGGTGAAGTAAACATTATTTTATAGCTGTTTGGAATGTTTACTTAAGGGTGAATGCTTGTTTTAGTATACTATAAAATTTAATATGAGAGCGAAAGCTCTCATACCTTTCAATTAACTTTTTTTAAGAATATCAATTTATTGAAATTTTAAAGATTCCTTAATTTTATAAACAAATGTGATAAACATTTTATTTTTAAAAATAACAGTTTAAATCTTATAATTAATTGATTAATGTAACAACTAAAATTAAAAATTGTATATAAAATTAAATGGTAATATTTGCAGCAATTATTTTTAAAACTTTATAAGTAAAGAAAACCTAATACATAAATATTATAATTATAAAATGATTCTATTAAATTTTGGAGGAAATACATGCTTCTATTAATAAGTCCTATAAATCATGAAGAAGCTCTTGAGTCCATTAAAGGAGGAGCAGATATTGTTGATGTTAAAAATCCTAAAGAAGGTTCTTTAGGTGCTAATTTTCCATGGGTTATAAAAGAAATTAGAGAACTAACTCCTGAGGATAAATTAGTAAGTGCTACTTTAGGCGATGTGCCTTATAAACCAGGAACTGTTTCACTTGCAGCTATGGGAGCTCATGTTTCAGGTGCCGATTATATTAAAGTAGGACTTTACGGTACAAAAGATTATGATGAAGCAGTTGAAGTTATGGAAAATGTTGTTAAAACTGTAAAGGATATTGATCCTGATACTATTGTAGTAGCTGCAGGATATGCTGATGCTCATAGAGTAGGCGCAGTAGATCCAATGGAAATTCCAAAAGTAGCTAAAGATGCAGGTTGTGATTTAGCAATGTTAGATACTGCTGTCAAAGATGGAAAAACTTTATTTGATTATTTGGACATTGATAAATTAGAAGAATTTGTTAATGAAGCTCATGGATATGGTATTAAGACAGCTCTTGCAGGTTCTGTTAAAAAAGATCAGCTAAAACCATTATATGATATTGGTTGTGATGTTGTTGGAATCAGAGGAGCAGCATGTGTTGGAGGAGATAGAAACACAGGCCATATTCATCACACAGCAGTAGCTGAACTTAAGGATTTATGCAATTCATTTGAGAATAACTAAATAATAGGTGTTATTAATGTTTTCAAAAAAAGTACAAGAGGCAGAAATGGCTTATACTTTTGATGACTTTTTACTTACCCCTAATGCAAGTTATGTAGAAGCTAAAGATGTTGACACTACAATTGAACTGGGTAAAGGAATTAAACTTAACATTCCAGTTTTAAGTGCAGCTATGGATACCGTTACAGAAGCTGATTTAGCTATTGGAATGGCTCAGCAAGGTGGTATTGGTGTTCTTCACAGAAACATGCCTTTGGACACACAAGTAGAGGAAGTAAAAAAAGTTAAAAGTGCAGAAGAGTTAACAATACGTGATGTTGTAACAATAACTCCTGATTCATCAATTCTTGAAGTACAAGAAAAAATGAATGATGAATTAATAAGTGGTCTTCCGGTAATGGATGGTGATGAAATTATTGGAATTATATCTAAAAGGGATATTAGACCATTTCTTAAAAAAGGACATGATAAAACTGTAAAAGAGATAATGACTTCCGATGTTGTAACCATTGAAGAGTCTATTACAGCTGAAGAGGCATTAAATATTGCTTATGAAAATAAAGTTGAAAGACTTCCAGTTTTGCGGGATGGAAAACTTGTTGGAATTATAACTATTAAAGATATTTTAAATCAATCCCAATATCCAAATGCAGCAAGAGATAAAAATGGAAGCTATTTAGTAGCAGCTGCTTGCGGACCATTTGATTTAGATCGAGCTATTGAACTGGATCAGGCAGGAGCAGATATTGTTTCAATCGATTGTGCACATGCACATAATATGAATGTGGTTAAGTTTGTTGAAACCATGAAAGAAAATATTGATGCTCATTTATGTGTAGGTAATATTGCAACTGCAGAAGCTGCTGAAGATTTAATAGCTGCAGGAGCAGACGGTTTAAAAGTAGGTATTGGTCCAGGTTCAATGTGTACCACCCGTATTGTAGCCGGTGTTGGAGTTCCTCAACTAACAGCTATTTCCAGTGTTGCAGATATTGCATCAGAGCATGGAATTCCTGTTATAGCTGATGGAGGTATTAGATATTCTGGTGATATTGCAAAAGCTATTGGTGCTGGTGCTGATGCAGTAATGCTTGGTAATTTATTAGCTGCATCTTACGAAGCTCCTGGAGATATTGTTGTAATGAATGGAAAACAATATAAGCAATATAGAGGAATGGGATCAATGGGTGCAATGACTAGCTCTTCAGGCGGTGGAGCTGATAGATACTTCCAAGAGTCTAAAAGTCACATGAAACATACTAAATATGTGCCTGAAGGAATTGAGGGAGCTGTTCCATATAGAGGAACTGTTGATGAAATTTTATTCCAGCTTATTGGAGGTCTTAAAGCTTCAATGGGTTATTCTGGAGCTCGTGACATTAAGGACATGCAACAAAAAGCTCATTTTGTAAGAATTACAAGTAGTGGTATTAAAGAATCACACCCTCATGATTTGTTAATTACAAATGAAAGTCCTAATTACCCAACCTTAGATTAAATGAAGTATTTTCTTCATTAATTTTTTTATTTTAAATTAAATTTTATAACTAAATTGGTTTAAAAACGAGATTGTAAATTTTTATAGGGTTTTTTGAAGATTTTTTTTAGACACAT
>CAYPCR010000029.1:0-24285 GCA_964409285.1 uncultured Methanobrevibacter sp.
ATGAATAATAAACAATTAATCATAATCTCAGTTACAATTATTGTAGCTGTATGCAGTCTTAGGTATCTCCTAAGCAAAAACATGCAAAAAACCTACCCTAAAATTTTCTTATTTTAAAAAACAAAGACATTAGCTAAACCCTCTCAGAAGTATTATTAGGAAACTATAAAAGTATTACAAATAATAGCTATCTTTCCTAATTATACAAATGATTTAAAAAATTTTTCAAATTCTTCATCATCCATCGGTTCTGGAGTGCAATAGCTAGTATTATTTAATATTTTTGAAGCTAGCTTTTTATATTCCATAGCTTCGACAGATTCAGGGTATTTTTCTACGACGGTTTTTGCATCTAATTCACTTTCTTGAATTAAATTACTTCTGTTAATAACACCACATATCTCAGAATTAATTTTTTCAGCAAACTTTGATACTATTTCTAGTTCATTATCTACTCCCCGACAGTTACAAACGATTCCACTTAAATTACCCTTTAACTTTTTAATTCCTTTTACAATATTATTAGCTGCATATAATGACATGTATTCCCCTGATGTTACAATTATTACCTCATCAGCGTATTTTTCACGTAAAGGTACTGAAAAACCTCCACAAACAACATCTCCTAAAACATCATATAGCAAAACGTCAAGATCTTCGTCAAAAATACCTAATTTTTCAAGTTTTTTCATAGCTACTATAACCCCACGTCCAGCACATCCTACACCTGGTTCAGGCCCTCCACTTTCCACGCATTGGATTCCTTTATAACCTTCAAAAACCAAATCTTCCTTTTGAGGATTTTTATTGTCTTTTAATGTATTTACAACAGTTGGTATTCGTATGCCACAAAGTGTTCGTGTTGTATCTGCCTTTGGATCACAACCTATAACTAAACTGTTTAAGTTCTCATTTGCATAAACTGCTGCAAGATTAGCTACAGTTGTACTTTTTCCAATTCCTCCTTTTCCATAAATAGCTATTTTTTTAATCATTGAATCACTGTCTTAAAATTAGTTTATATAAAAAATCGTTCTCTCGAACTTTTTTTGGAAATTTAACTGCAACATTAGAACCTTTTTCACATTTATCAATATTTTCTCCTTCAATTTGCATTGAATCTATTACACTTTCAACTGATCCTGTGGTAGGCCCTTGTATTAGTATTTTATCTCCAATAGCTAAATCATCATGAATTTTTAGTTCTGCTACTCCTATTTTATTGTAATAGTTAACCACTTTTCCAATGTCTTTTTTAATATATTTTGATTTGTTATCCTCACTTATCTCATGGGGTGTTTTAAAATAAAATCCTGTATCAAAACCTCTGTTAAATACTTCACATAATCCATCTAACCAACTTTGTTTGACTTCAAACTCTTCAGGGTTGTTTAAATAGCTATCAATAGCTTGGCGATATATTTCTGTAACCTTTGCTCCATAATCAGCACTACGTCCTCTTCCTTCTATTTTAAATGAATCCACACCAGAATTAATTAATTCAGGAATATGATCTATCATACACATGTCTTTTGGAGAAAAGAAGTTAGTTCTATAGCTATCACCAAAGCTACCACCTATAAGAAATGATTCCTCTTCCACATCACTGTTGTTTGAAACATTATCCTGTTGGGATTCTTCATAAGTTAAAGTCCAGTTTTTACGACAGGGTTGTAAGCAATCTCCACAGTTAGCACTTCTTCCATATAATGCATTACTTAAAAAGCATCTTCCAGAAATTGCCATGCACATTGCGCCATGGATAAAAATTTCAGTTTCAATTGGAGATTTTTTTGTAATTTCTTTAATTTGAGCTAAACTTAATTCTCTTGAAAGAATAGCTCTTTTAACCCCTAATTTTTTAAGAGTTTTTAATGTGTAAGAATTTGAAATATTTTCCTGAACACTAATATGAGCTTCTAAGCCATTTTTAACAGTCTCTTCAATAAGACCAATATCTGATAAAATTACTCCATCGATTTCACTTTCAGCTATTTTTGGTAGTTTTTTTAAAAAATCATTAGCTAAAGTTTCATTTAAAACTATATTTCCACATAAATAGGTTTTGGCATTATATTCTTTAGCTATTCTTGAAACATTTTTTAAATCATTTAAAATAAAATTATTAGCATTGGCTCGCATATTATACTCTGCAAGTCCAATATAAACTGCATCGGCTCCACTTTCTAAAACTGAACGTAGTGATATAAAATTACCTGCTGGTGCTAGTAATTCAGGAGACATAAAATCATTTAAGGTTTATAATAACTTTCAGCTTCAATATCAGCAGGAAGATCTGTTGGATAGCATTCGTTAAGACAACCTAAGCATAAATCACTAGCTGGCATTCCAATAGCCTTTACAAGAGATTCCATACTGATGTAACCTAAACTATCAATATCCAATTGTTGTCTTATTTCTTCAACATTGTAATTTGCAGCTATTAATTCATCTTTTGTTGCCATAGCTACTCCATAGTAACATGGTGCAATTACAGGAGGACATCCAACTAAAAAATGAATCTCAGCAGGTTCTGCTTCTTTTACAAGTTCTATTAAGGATTTGGAAGTTGTTCCTCTTACAATACTATCATCAATTAAAACAATTTTTTTACCTTTAATTGCATCTTTAATTGGATTTAGCTTAAGTCTTACTGCAAGTTCTCTTTCTTCTTGTGTTGGCATGATAAATGTTCTTCCAACATATCTATTTTTAATTAAACCTTCTCCATAAGGAATTCCAGAGGCTCGTGAATATCCAATAGCTGCTGGAATTGATGAGTCAGGTACTGGAATTACAACATCTGCATCAATAGGATATTGTTCATAAAGTTGTTTTCCAATATTTAACCTTGTTTGATAAACATTTACATTATCAATAGTACTGTCAGGTCTTGCAAAATAAACATATTCAAACATACAATGAGATAAAGGAGTATCTTTAGCAATTTCTAGCATGTGGCTGTTAATTTCATTATTGTCAAAATAAATAACTTCTCCAGGTTCAATATCTCTTATAAATTTAGCATTAATAACATCAAATGCAACACTTTCAGAAGCTACAACATAAGAACCATCTTTTTCTGCTACAGCTAATGGTTTAATTCCTGCAGGATCTCGAACTGCATATAATTCTCCGTTAACAAGAATAGTCAATGCATAAGATCCAACTAATTTTTTAGAAACAGCTTCAATGGACTCAATAATATTTTTGTCATTATTCTGATATTCTTTTTTAAGCAAATAACAGATAACTTCAGAATCAGTGTTTGATTTGAATTCACAACCTTCCTCTTTCAATTCCTCTCTTAAAATACTGGAATTTACAATATCCCCATTATGAGCCATTGCAATAAATCCATCATCAAAATCTGTTACAAAGGGTTGTGAATTTTCTAAACGAGATTGTCCGGTAGTGGAATATCTTACATGTCCAATTCCCATGTTTCCCCTTAAATTATCAATTTCATAATCTTTAAAAACATCGGTAATTAAACCCATTCCACAATAATAATTTAATCCTTTTTTTGGATTAAAAGTAGCTATTCCTGCAGATTCTTGCCCTCTATGCTGAAGAGCGTATAAACAATAATAGACAAAATGAGAAACATTCTTAGAGATATCTTCACAATGTATTCCCACAACACCACATTTATCTTGCAATTCTTCTTGCATTTACTAACTCCCTAAAAAAGTATTATAATTATAAATTATTTCGTCATAGTATAAATAAATAATTAATCGAAAAAGTCACCTAAATTATTAGGCATTTCATATTCATAATCCATTTCTTCCTCTTTTTCTACATTATTTAATTGATTTTTTAAATCATCTTCATCATTATCTAATAAAATTAATGTTGTTTTGATAATTTTAAGCCATTCTATAGCAGTCTGTTTGTCTTTAGCACAAATATAATTCTGTCCAACAATAATATCTTCAGGTTTGAATTTATCAGTAGCTATTACTATTTTATCGAAACTCTCTAATTTCTCTTTAAAAATCTCACTCCAAAGTTTAGCTAGATTAAAAACTTCAAGAATATCCTTAGAATAGATATCTTCAAATCTTAGTTTAAAATCAGAAAAATCAGCTCTAATCTTTTCATTGTTTTGATTTAAAATTTCAATTTCCTCAGCTAAATCCTGATTTTGACTGCAGAGTACTTTATTTTCTTCAATTAACTGATTATAATCATCTAACAAATTATTATATTTTTTAGTTAAATTGGATAATTTATTTTCAACTGTATGAATGTTGATTATATTTAAAGAATAAGATAAGCCAGCTTTAATAATTGAATTTAAGATTTCTTCTTCAGCTAAATCAGCATCTATTTTCTCGTCATCATCAACAATATTATTATAATCGAACAATCCAATATGATTAAAATCTGTTTTTAATTGATTATAAAGGATGTTATAATTCTCATCATTTCCATAACCACCTATTAGGATGATGTCTGCCCCACTAGCTACTTTTTGAGCTATTTCCAAATCAGTAGTGGGGATAATGGACGATACTATGATATTATAATCCTTTTCAAATTTAACTTCATTAATAGCTTTGGAAACTAATTCTGCTATTTTCGGCCCAGAAACAATTATCCTAACATCTACCATGCTAGTTGAATTATTATCTTCCATTTTTATTACCTAATAATCATTCATCTTTTTATGCCATTTCCATGCAGATTCAACAATCGTTTCTAAATCATATTTAGGAACCCAACCAAGAACATCTTTAATTTTAGTTGAATCAGCTATTAAAATATCAGGATCTCCTTCACGTCTTGAATCGATTTTAACTTCAAAATCTTTTCCTGTTACTTTTTTACAAGTATCAATAACCTCTTTAACTGAATAACCTTCTCCATTTCCTAAATTAAAAATATTGGATTCATTATTATCCTTTAGATATTCATATGCAAGAATATGAGCATTAGCTAAATCATTTACATGAATATAATCCCTAATACATGTTCCATCAGGAGTATTATAATCATCACCAAAAATAGAAATAGAATCTCTTTTTCCAATAGCTGCATCTAAAATTAAAGGAATTAAATGAGTTTCAGGCACATGTTGCTCTCCAATTTGTCCATCGAAATCACATCCTGCAGCATTGAAATATCTTAAAGATACGTAATTAAAATCTCCCTTCTCATGTTCTCTTTCAAGTGCTTTTTCTGTGATAAATTTTGAATGACCGTAAGGATTAATTGGTTTTAAATCTTGATTTTCAGTAATAGGAACTTTTGTAGGATTTCCATATACTGCAGCTGTAGATGAAAGAATAAATTTATTAACATCATATTCTCGCATGATGTTTAAAAGATTTAAGGTGTTTTTATAATTATTCTTTAAATATTTTTGAGGATTTTCCATTGATTCAGCTACTGAAGAAAAGGCAGCAAAATGGAGGACCCCGTCAATATCATAGTTTTCAAAGACCTCTCTTACATCCCTGCTACCAAAATCACAGTTAATAAATTCTCCCCATTTTACAAATTCTTCATATCCTTTAACTAAATTATCTAACACAATAGTTTCATAACCAGCCTGGTTTAATGCTTTATTTGTATGGGAACCTATATAACCTGCGCCTCCAGTAACTAAAATCAATGTATCACCTTTAGATTAATTTACCTAATTTAAGTAAAGCTTTAGGAGAAACTTTAACTAAACTTCTTACAAGTTCGCTTGTAGATATTTTTTCAAAACTAACATCTTGGAAAGCTTCTGCAATACTGTCAAGCTCTCCATCATCTAAAGTTAACATATATTCCTGTACTTTTTTATACCTGTCAATATCTTTAGATAAATCATCTCTAGCTATTGTATCATATTCTTTTAAAGCGTTTTTAGAGCAATCACCATTTTCAATAGCTTTTGCAGCTACTTGGCCCGCATACATTCCACCAGTCATACCGCTGATAATTCCTCCACCGGTTAAAGGATTTACTTGACCTGCTGCATCTCCACAAAGCATTAAATTATCATCGTATAACTTTTTAGGCATTCCACCTACAGGATCTCCTCCAACATTTAATTCTACTGGTTGAGCATTTTTAGTTGCAGGACATGTAGCGATAAATTCATCTAAATATTCAATAGCTGGTTTTTCAGCAACATGTTGAAGAACAGCTAAACCTACATTAGCTATGTCATCACCTTTAGGGAAAATCCACACATATCCTCCAGGTGCACAAGATCCAAAGTAAAATTCAATAACTGCTTCACGTTCAAAATCAAGACCAACCATTTCATATTGAACTCCTGATTCCATTTCTTTAGCTTTTGTAGTAGGTTTTAAACCTGCCCATCTTGCAACATGACCTTCTGGACCATCTGCAGCTATAACAATTTTAGCTTTAATATCCTCTTTTTTACCCATTGATTCAGTTGATACTATATAACCATCATCAACCTTTTCAAGCCCTGTAGCTAATGTTTTAATTTTAATTTTAGCTCCTGCTCTTGCAGCATCCATTGCCATGTGTTTATCAAACACTTTACGTTCTAAGATATAACCTGCTTCTGGTAGTTCAATTTCATCTTCAGTTAACCAAACATCAGTTCCGTTTGGAGAAGTAAGTCTTACCCCTTCAATTTCTTTAGTAATCCAACGTGGATTTGGTTCTACTCCCAATTTTGCAAGACCTTTTTTAGAAACCCCTTCTGCACATCTTTTAGGAGAACCAATTTCAGATTTTTTATCCATTAAAATAACATCTGCTCCACCAAGAGCTGCATGTTTTGCTGCTGTTGAACCTGCTGGTCCAGCACCTATTACTAATACATCAGTTTCAATCATGATTATTCCTCTTTTTCTAATGCGTCAATAGGACAAGCTTTAACACATGTCTCACAATCTCTACAGTCTTCATCATTAAAGATTAATTGATATTCTTTAACAATAATTAAATTCCTAGGACAAACTCCTGCACATTCACCACAGAATGAACACCAATCTTTTACTATCATAGTATTTCTCCAATTAAAAACATATAATAAGTATATTATAAAATAATAAGATTTTACTATTATTTAAAAGTTTATCCTTATTTAAATAACATTTTTAATAATAAAAAGAAGAAGAAAACTTTAGTTATTTAGCTTTTTACCACAGTTAATACAAAATTTATCTTCTGGTAAAACTTTTTCGCCACACTCTGAACAAACTAAATTATTATTTGTGCTTTCTTCTGTAAGTTTAGTTCCACATTCGATGCAGAAATTATCATTTTCAGAAATGGAAGATCCGCAATTAGGACAAACCATTTCTTTAAATTCTTTTTCTAATTCTTCCCCACAATGAGTACAGAATTTATAATTTTCTTTAAGAACCTCTCCACAATTCGGACAAGTATTTTTAATTTTTGAAATATGATTTTCCTTCAAAGGATGATTAGGTTCTATTTTAGTTCCACAATTAATACAAAAATTATTATCAGCTTTAATTTCTTCTCCACAATTCGGACAAGTTTCTTTATTATCAATAACATCAGAAACTGCTGCTACATCAGAATTTTTATCAAAATATGGATTGGAACTTGAAATTTTATTTTGATTTAAAACAGGTTCATTATTTATTTTTGTTCCACAATTTATGCAGAAACTATCAGTTGATTCTATAGGATGGCCGCAATTTTTACAAGTTAAGTTATTAGAACGTGATGATGATTTTTTATTACTTAAAATAGGGGTACTATAAAAATCAACCCCATTATTTATAGATGTTATTACCTCTTTCATTGCATCAATTCTTTTATTATCTGCCGGGTGAGTGGAAAAGAAATCATGATTATTAGATGAATGTTTACTAAATCTTGCCCAAAATTCAGGCATTTTACTTATATCATATCCTGCTAAATGTGTTATAAACATTCCTAATTTATCTGCTTCTATTTCATGACCTCTTCCAAATGGTTTCATAACAAAAAATTCAGAACCTACATCTGCAACATTTGTTACTGCTCTTCCAAGTGCTGCAGCTTCTCCAAAACCAGCTATTGAAAGACCAATACTTCCCAGTCTAGCTAATGTAGTAATTCCATTTTTAACAGTTTGTGCACTTTGTTGAGTTCTTGAATGATCAAGTAATGCATGAGCCATTTCATGAGCTAGAATAAAAGCTATTTCATCTTCACTTTTAATTACATTAAACATCCCAGCAAAAAATACTATTTTACCTCCAGGCATACAAAATGCATTTAAAACATTTTCTCCAACAACATGAAATTCCCAATCATAATAATTACGAGTGTAATCAGATCTTCCAATAGCTGCTAAATAATCTTCTACTGCATTAATTAAATTAGAAGCTACATGATTAACTAAAATCCCTTTTTTTGTATTATCTAAAAGTTTTTTACTTCGAATAATTTTATTATATTCATTTTTACATTGCTGTAAAAATTTATCATCGTTTATAACATCTAAATGGGATTTTCCAGTAAATGGATTAAGTCCACTTCTATCATCCTTTTTCATTATTAACCCCCTTTACTATTAATTTTATAATAATTAGTTAATAATGTTTACTTATTATCTTACAATTAAAACTGGCACATCAGAAGTTCTAACAACTCTTTCACTAATACTTCCAATTTGATTTTCATTTAAATCTTCACTTATTAAATCTGCACCAAATGCATGAAGAACAACTAAATCAGCACACGTTTTACGAATAATTGTTTTCATGTCTCTTAAAGGATTTCCAGTAATTAAATGTTCAACAACGTCCACTCCTACTTCATTAGCCTTTTCAGTGATTTTTCCAAGAATTTCATCACCGTTATCTTCATCATCAGCAAAAGTATTACCTGAAAATTCCTCTAAAACATGAACTGCAGCTATTTTTGAGTCAAATTTCTCAGCAATAGCTATTGCATAATCGACTGCTTTTTCACTATATTTAGAACCATCAACAGGAACTGTAATAACATCGAACATTAATTAATCCTCCATCAAATAATCAGCTTTACAGAAACTAATAAAATCATTAACTATCTTATCAACATCAGTACTATCATCTAATATTTTTCCATTATCTAAAAAGATAGCTCTATTACTTAATTCTTTAATAAAATCAGTATTATGTGAAACCATTACAATTGTAATTTCATATTCCTTTGAAATCTTTTTAAGTGAATTAGTAACATCCCTTAAAGTTACAGGATCTAAATCACCGAAAGGTTCATCTAACAATAAAAATTCCGGTTTGGAAATTAAAATTAAAGCAAGCATGACTCTAACCTTTTGACCACCTGACAATTCATAGGATTTTCTATACAGAATATCCATCGGTAAATCAAGACTTTTGAAAATGTCCTTGACTGCTTCTTTAGTAGCTGTTTCTGGGAATTTTGGGAATAGGTCATTTAAAATTTCAGGCATTAATCCGACCTGTTGAAGACGAGCTTTTGCTTCTTGTTCGGGTAAATCTGTAAGTAAATAAAGAGAGTCTAATAATTCTTCTCCTAAATCTAAATCAATAGCTCTTTGTTTAGCTTCCTTAATAATATCTTGATTTTTATAACCTAACCTTACAGCTAATTGGTTTAAAACAGTTGCATAATGACTTAAAGCAAACTCCTGATGCATGATTCCAAGTTTACTTCGAATGGTCATTCTTCCCATACCTGGAATATCAATATCTTCCCATTCATTATTTACTTTGTATAAAATTTCTCCTTCATCTGGAAAATCAAGACCTGCCATCATTCTTAAAATTACAGTTTTTCCAGCCCCACTAGGTCCTATTAAACTTAAGATATTTTCCTTTTTAACTTTAAAATCAATATCTTTTAGCTGTAAAACTTCTCCTCCAGTTAGAAGATAAAATCTTTTATAAACATCTTTAACATCAATGACATCTTCATCAGTAGCTACATTATCAATATCTACAATAGGAGCCATTTCAGATAAGAAATCATCAGTTACTTTAACAGGATCTCCCTCTTCTTTAATTTCACCATCCTCAAGTAAAATAACTCTATCAGCTAAATATTTTTGAACATCTGGAAGATGAGAAACTAAAACAACAGTTATATTTAATTCTTCATTAATTCTTTTAATTGCATCTAAAATTTCTTGTTTGGTTTTAGGACAAGCCATAGTAGCTGGTTCATCAAGAAGTAATACTTTAGGTTGTTTAGCTAATTGTCTAGCTATTATAAGTCTTTGTTTTTCTCCACCGCTTAAAACTGAAGCATAATGATCTGCTTTTTCTGTAAGAGATACAAGTTCCAATATTTTATCTGCTTCCTCACCAAATTCACTTTCAGCTACATCAAAATCTGTACTTCCTTCATCAAAGTATCGACGAGAATATAATTTCCTTAGAACATTTTCTCGTACAGTTTCTGGCCATAATCCAAATGACCTTTGAAGGTGAATTGCTGTTTCTTTTTTAAGCATATTATAATAAAATTGAGAAGAATCAGCATCTACTGTAACATCGTTTATTGTGATACTTCCAGAATCAATATGTTCTACTCCACGTAAAGCTCTTAAAAGAGTAGTTTTTCCAGAACCGCTTTTTCCAATAATCCCTAGAATTTCCCCTTCTTTAACTTCAAAACTAACGTCCTTTAAGGCTTCTATTTGTTCCCCATCATCCAAAGTATAATATTTGCTAACATTTTCAACTTTAATCATAATTATGCCTCTTTACTAAAAATATTAAATTAGGAGTATTTATTAGTTTGTATTAAAAACCTTAATATAATACATGAATTTATAATTAGATAAGGTGATAGAAATGAGTTGTGAAAATAAAGTTAGCGATTTCATGAAAAATATTGAAAATGATAAAATAATGATGGAAACTCAATTTGCACATTTAGAAAGTATTGTTAAAGAAAAAGATAATCTAAGTTACCATGATTTAGTTGAATTATTAGCTAATTTCAATACTGTTAAAACTATGTACAATCAATTATGTAATGATTTAACATTATTTATATCCATTTTTAGACCAGATGAAGAAAAGGAAATTAGAATATACAAAACTGATGAATTAGTAAAACTACTTCAGTCTAAAATAGATGAAGTTCAAAAGGATAAGAATAATTCTTAAATCATTAGCTACTAATGATTTATCTTTTTTTAAATTTTTATAACAACTTCCCCATTAGGTTCTGTTGTAGTATTTTCCTGAATTATTCTGCCATTTTTAAGTAATTGAACTGTCAATGGTTTTGAACTTGAATCCAATTTTTCTACTTGAACCGTAACATTATCCCAACCAGCACAAGTTAATTTTATTAAATCATCACCTTTTCCAGATTTATCTACAAGGCTACTGGATTCTCCCATTTGACCAGCCCAACTACCATTGTATGTGATGTTAACTTGGTAGGGTCTTGTTGAACTCTGTTGATCTGAATTATTAGTTGTGACAACATTTAATGAACTTTCTGGTGAAGGTTGAGAAACTTCATAAATAATTGAAAATGAAAGATAAGCAAGAACTATTATTCCTATGACTATTAAAACTTTCTTTACAGTGCTTAAATGCCACCCATCATCATTATCACGTCTAGGATTGTTCTTCTCTTTTTGACTTTTGAGTGGGTACATACAGTTCTCACAATAGACACTATCACTATAATTTTCATACCCACATCTCGGACACTTAACCATTTTCCTTCTCCGATATTTTTTTCTTTTTATGGATTTATTTTTAAGTCATGATATTTAAACTTAATGAAAAATTTATAAAAAAACTCAATATTTGAGGCTTAAATATAAAAATAAGATTTAAAAAATTAATCATATAGAATTAACTTATTGTCTATTAGATAAATAGCTAAAAAATAATTATATGGTATTTGTTGTAAGTTATAACTTAAAATTAAGATAAAAAAATGTAATAAAAAGTAAAAAATAAGTAATAGCTATTTAAAAATAGCTGAAAATAAAAAATAAATATAAAAATTAAAAGAAATCAAGTTAAAAGTTTAATAAAGATTATTGATGATAATAGTTATATACATTTTCAGCTACTTTAGAATTCATCCCTTTTACACTAGCTAATTGCTCAACAGAAGCTTTTTTAACAGAATCAATATCGCCGAATTTTTTTAAAATATTCATTTTTCTAGTCTTGCCAATCCCTGCAATATCATCTAAAGAAGATTCACTAATTTTTTTACTTCTTAGTTTTCTATGATATGTAATAGCAAATCTATGAGATTCATCTCTTACCTGTTGAAGTAAATGAAGAGCTTTACTATCCTTTGGAATAATGATTGGTCTTGAGGAATTAGGAATATAAATTTCTTCAAATTCCTTTGCAAGACCAATTACTGGAATATGAGATAAATTTTGCTCATCCAAGACCTGACAAGCCATTCCTAATTGGCCTTTACCTCCGTCAATAACTATTAAATCAGGTTCTTCATCTTTATCAATCATTTTAAAACGTCTAGTCAATAGCTCTTTCATCATTTCAAAATCATTTGGTCCTGGAGTATTGATTTTAAAATGTTTATATTTCTTTTTATTAGGTTTACCATCTAAAAAAGAAACTTTAGAACCAACTGCCATTTTTCCAGAAATATTACTAATGTCATAACCTTCAATAACTCTTGGAAGTTTAGAAAGTTTAAGATATTTCTTAAGTTCTATTAATGAATTAGCTAATTTCTTTTTTTGATGTTTGATAATATCTGCATTCTTTTTAGCCATATTAACTAATCTTAATTTTATACCCTTTTCTGGGACTTTAATGTAAACCTTATTACCTCTTAAATCAGACAACCATTCTTCAAGAAGTTCACTTTCATTAATTCCCTGATCAATAAGAATTTGTTTTGGAATGTGTCTATTATATCCATAGTACTGTTGAATAAATGCAGTTATAATATCCTCTTTAGAATCGTGAAGAGTTCCACTCATTAAAAAGTCATCTTTTCCAACAATCTTTCCTTTACGAATAGCCATAACCACAATAATAACATCTTCATCATCATCAGAAATAGCTATTACATCTTGATCTGCATCATCATCTACCAAATCAACGAATTGTTTATCCATAATCTCTTCAATTGATGAAATCTGATCTCTTAAAACAGCTGCCTTTTCATATTCCTGATTTTCAGCTGCTTCTTTCATTTCATTTTTAAGATTTTTAACTATTACAGAATACTTTCCCTGGAAAAATAAATCAATTTTATTAATTATTTCATTATATTCCTCTTCAGAAATCTGATTATCACAAGGAGCATAACATAAATCAATTTGACTGTTAAGACAAGGCCCATCCATATTTCTACAAGTTCTTATTTTAAAAAGAGACTTTAAAAATTTAACAGTTCTTTTTACAGAGCCTACATCAGTAAAAGGTCCGTAAAAACTCCCATTTTTTGTAATATTTCTTGTAATTAATAATCGTGGAAATTTTTCATTAGTAATTTTTACATAAGGATATCTTTTATCATCCTTTAAACGAATATTATATGTAGGTTTGTGTTTTTTAATTAAATTAGCTTCTAAAATTAAAGCTTCTTTCTCCGAATTAGTGATAATATATTCTAAGCTATTAAAATGATCCATTAATATTTTAGTTTTGGGTCTATCTAAATTAGGTCTAAAATAAGATTTAACTCTTTTTATTAAATTTTTTGCTTTACCTATATAAATAATCTCCTCATTTTCATCCCTCATTATGTAAACTCCTGGTTTAGAGGGCAAATTATCTGGAGATTTAACTTTTGTTGACATATATTCACCACCAAAAAAAGTTAATATCTACCTAAGTTCAACAACATCGTCCTTGATTTCTACTTTTCCATTTGTCAACATTTTGTCTAATATATCATTTATTTTGACTGCAGTTTTTTTAGAAGTAGATTTGAAACCAAAGTTTTTAGAAGTTTTTTTAGCTAAATCTGAAATATTGACCTTATTTTCTGTTTTTAAAACTTTTTCAATACTTTTTTCTATTTCTTCATTAGCTATTAAATCAATATTAGGCTTTTGACGTTTTCTAAGATTTACTTTATTATTTGTACTATCAAATAAAAAATCATCAACTACTATTATATCTCCATTTGTTTCACTTAACTCAATAGCTTCATTTAATGTCTTTTTAAATTTAGCTCCAGCTCTTTGAAGATTACAACTTGATTTAACTCTATTTATTACCTCTTTAATGTGAATAGGACTTTCCACTTTAACAATTTTATTAATGGATTGAGATACCTCAGCTAATGGTTTACTATATAATTCTTCAGATGAAGATAGACCAATATTTTCAGCTATTTGATAGTCAATGATTTCAAGTGTATCTTCAATAGATTTATTTTGATGTTGAATTTCTTCACCATGAACTGTAAGAATCACATTATCATTATTTTCAATATCTCTTTTAATAGCTGCTTGAAGTTCTTTTTCATCTTTTTTAGCTACATCAGGCTCTATAACATCTTCATTTTGCTCAAATGTTTCTTTAAAAGAGTTATTATCTGCATGTTCAGGTACAATATAAAAATCATCCTCTTCAATATAATGATTTGTTGGTTTTCCATTTTCAATTTCTTTAGAAAATTGATTAACATCTTTAACTTCTTGTTTAAGATTGGATAATGAATCACGTAAACTTTTATTTTCCTTTTTAGCATATAATCCAGAGTTAAATCTAGGATTATTGTTTATTGGATCGGTATAATACTCCATGTGATTTTCAAAGTCTACATATTCTTGATTATTTATAAGGTTTTCTTCTACTGTATCATCATTTTCATGTTCTGTGGAGAGGTCAATTTCTACTGTAACATGACTTTCATCATCAAATATATCATCATTTTGATAATTGTTATTTCCATTTGTTAAGTTATCTGAATAGCTATTGTCATCATTATCAGTTTTTTGGCCTAACATTTCATCAAAAATATCATCAACGATTTTAGTGGCTTGTTTTTTAATTTCAACCTCTTCTTCGTTAGATACTTCATCTATTATATCATTAGCTAGATCATGAATATCAGAAGAATTATTAATATCAGCATCTACAACTACTTTTTCTCTTTTTGGAGATTCATTTCTTTCTTCATTAACCTCAACTTCTGGAACATAAACTGTTTTTAAATCATCCCCGTAAACTTTATTTCCACTGACATTGAGTTTTGTTTCTCCTTCCTTAATATTACTCATAATGGAGTCAAACAAACCTTTTCTAGGTTTTTCTTCCTCATTAACAATTGTGGCCTCTTGATAATCTTTATCTGGATTGATATTAGGTTTTGATTTAAATCCTGAATCATGAACCTCTTCAAATTCTATTTTAGAATTCTCATTATTCTCTAAATCATCAAAATTAGAATCAAAATTATCTGATTTTGATTTATCTTCCTGATTTTCATGGTTATTAAAATCATCCACCTTTAAATCATCTTCATGATTAGAATCTTCCTGATTTTCATGGTTATTAAAATCATCAACCTTTAAATCATCTTCATGATTAGAATCTTCCTGATTTTCATTTAAATCAAAATCGTTGGAAATGTTTTTATTATCAAATGAATCAAATTCTTTAGTTTTTGATTTTTCATCATGGTTGAAAGTATTTTTAGATGAATTATCCTCATTATTAGATTCATGTGAATTTAAATCTTCAAAATTATCAATATTGGTTTTGAATTTGAAATTATTAGATTTTTTGTCTTCTTCATTAACTTTATTTGTTTTATTAGAAGTTGTTTGTTTAAATGAATTAGGTTCATTTTTATTAGAATCATCTAATTTAGAACCAAATACTCTTTCTTTAATAGATTTAGATTGGTTTGATGATTTATCAAATCCTTCATCTTCAAATTCATCATCTGCCTCAACAAAATTATTTGATTTTTTGTTGTTTAAATTCTTCTCAAAAGCCACTTCATCATGATGTGTATCTTCATTTTTGCTCTTCTGTATATCATTTAAATCATTTTCACTATTAACTTCATTAATAAATTCTTCTTTAATCTCTTCCACATTAACTATTGGTTCTAAATTTTCACCATCTTCAAATTCATCATCTGCCTCAACAAAATTATTTGAAGCTGGATTAAAATTATCTTCATTGATTGGCTCTACGGTAATCTCTTTTTCATTATTGTTTATAGCTGAATCAAAATCCTCCTCATTGATTGGCTCTACAGTAATCTCATCATTCTTAGAATCATCATTAATGCTTTCTACAACACTATCATTATCCGATTCATTATTTGGATTTGGATTTGAATCATCTATTATAATAGCTGGTTCAACTGATTCTGTTTCTTTTTCATTATGTTGAAGTAATACATTATCCCCATTATCTACTTCTTCTACTTCAATATTCTGCTCTTCTAATTCTTTTTCAAGAGCTTCTTGTTGAGCTTTTCTTAATTCTTCGGCTCTTTTTTCCGCTTCAATTCTGCGTTGCTCAGCTTGTTCTTTTTTAGCTTCTTCATCCTGATTATATTTAATTTTAGCATTTTCAATAGCTTCAATTAATTTTTGACGTCCTAATTCCCTATTTCTATACCAATCAGTAGACCATAAATGATAAATATTCCAACCAAGACCTGTTAATACTTGTTCTCTTAGTCTATCTCTATCTCTAGCTACTTTACTTGATGAATATGATTTTCCATCAGTTGTGATTCCTAAATAGTATTTTCCAGGATTTTCTTCATCTACAATAGCTAAATCTACTCTAAACCCTGCACATCCAATCTGTTTATCTACTTTATATCCTTTTTCTATAAGGAAATTATATATTGCATCTGCAAATGGCTCTTCACTTTTAACTTCTTCAATTGAATTGCCCATTGTAAGATTTTCTGCATATGCTAAAAATTCTTTAAGTGCTTTTACACCAAATGGAGGATTATTTGTAAGATGTATGTCGTGAGCTTTAAAGTTTGAAAAAACTACACATTTTTCTCTTGCTCTTGTAATTAATACATTTAATCTTCTCTCTCCTCCTTCCTGGTTTAAAGGTCCAAAGTTTAATGACATTTTCCCATCTCTATCATAACCATAACCAACACTAATAAGAATTACGTCTCTTTCATCTCCCTGAATGGTTTCAAGGTTTTTAACAAAGAAGGGATCTTCTCTTTTATCGTCAAATAAAGGCTCTAACTCTGGTCTGTTTTTACGTTCAAGTTCCAATTCCTCTAATATTGCATTTTTTTGAGCTACTGAAAAGGTTCCAACACCTAAACTTTTAGTATCTCCATAGGTATCAAAATGTTCAAAAATTGCTTTTACAACCTCTTTTGCTTCTAATCTATTAGATGCTGAAGTTCCCCTATCGTAATATGTTTCAGGATTGTAATGTAATTTTAAACCTAATTCAGAATCATTATGAGATGGTGATGGATAAACTAACAATTCATCATCATAAAATTGGTTATTGGAAACTGAAATCAAAGATTCATGTCTACTTCTATAATGCCACTTAAGCATTTTAACCGGAAATGACAGTTTACAAAGATGAAGGATACTTTCCATATCTAAAGATGTAGCTTCTTCTTCCTCACCTTGACCATCAGCCATCTGATCAAAGAAAGATGTTGGAGGTAATTGTTGAGTATCTCCCATTACAACAGCAGTTTTTCCTCTCATAAATGCTCCAAGTGCATCTTGAGGTTTAACTTGACTTGCTTCATCAAAAATAACTACATCAAATTGTAATTCCTCATTAGTAGGATCCAAATATTGAGCTATTGAAAGTGGACTCATCATAAAAACTGGTTTTATTTGTTTAATTACTCCACCAGCTTTTTGAAGTAGTTTACGAACTGGAAGATGTCCACTTTTTCTTGTAAATTCTCCAGCTAATATTTGAGCTTCTTTATTAGCTCCAGCTCCAAATATTTTTGGAATATTGCTATTTAATTTATGGAATATTCTTTTTCGATTAAGTTCCAAAATACGCTTATCAAGATCTTGAAATTCTCTTATTCTATTTTCATGAAGTTCCCCAATAAAAGTAGCTAATTCTTGATTTTCAGCAAAAAGAATATTTAAAAGTGCATCAGCGAAATTTCCATAAACTAAAGGTTCCACATCCTCCTTTTTAATGTTTCTTTTTTCAATAACTTCTATAAATGGTTCTGCAAATGTTCCTTTAGCTGCATTTTTAGTATTTAAATATTGAGACCATAAATGAAGACTTGAAAGTTGCCCTCTCCAGCTATTAAGTTGGTTTTTCCATTGATCAAAAGTCACATCCTCTGTGTCTCTTTTAAATATTAACTTACTTCTTGGATTTAATTTATCTTTTAATTTAGAAAGTTTATTTTCAAAATCCCTACCAACCTGAATATAATCTGCTAAATTATCTGCTGGATTTATGTTGAATAAATCTTTAGATAATAAATTAACAGTGTTTTGAGAAAATATTCCCTCTTCAATAAGTTGTACAAACTCTTTCATCCATCTTGTGATGGCCCTTAAATCATCCACATTTGCTTTTGGATGCCAAAAGTCTCCAAAATAGCTTTTAGCTAAATAATCATTAGTTTCTAATTGTTCCTTTATAGCTATAGTTTTTTGAACTTGAACTAAATCGACTATTATCTGCTTGGTTGATGGAACTTGACCTTTATAATACCTCTCGACTAAATCTTCATTTTGTTTATTTTTAAATAATCTAAATTTTTTATTAGCTAATTGGTTAATTTCAGCTATTAAACCATTGATATCTGCTTCTAAAATATTATCATTAAATTTATCTAAAATTTTAGCCTGATTTTGATAGGTTTCTAAATTATTAATTAATACATCTGCATTTGCACTATTACTCCATGCAGAAGATTGTATTATGGTTGAATCTATTAAGGATGAATTTTTAGACTCTATCAATTCAAATGCCTTAAGAGATTTTCTAAATTCATTTAAAGTATCCGGTTTTTTAATTCCGAATGTTTCATAAACTATATCTCTTTCAACTAAAAAATTATCCAATGCTTGGATTGTATCATTAATCAATAGCTCTATTTCTCTTAAATCCGCTGGAAGTAAACTTTTTGGAGCGCATTTACTCCAGGGATTTTCAGCAGAAATTGTTTGATATAATTCAGTAATGCTTTCTAAGGATAATATAATATCATCCAAATCTTTAATCGTAATTGATTCAGGATTACTAAATCTAACAAGTGGAATTATAGTGTCTTTTTTTGAAAAATGATCATCAGCTGATTCTTTCATACCATATAATTGAAATGGAGATAAATTAACAGCATATGAAGGCTTATGAATTACCTCTGCATAATCATCTAGTTGTTTTTTGAGTGTTTCCAATTTTCTAACAGTTTGATCTACATTAAAAGGCTGTTCTGCTCTTACATTAGCTGCTTTTTCAAGATCTTTTAAGAATTTTTTACGTCTTGTTTTATGAGAATGTAATTCTAAAACAAACTTGCCAAGGCCTACGGCCTGAAGTCTATTTTTAACTACATCTAATGCAGCCATTTTTTCACTTACAAATAGAACAGATTTTCCTTCAGCCAAAAGCTCAGCTATTAAGTTAACAATGGTTTGGGATTTTCCAGTTCCTGGAGGTCCTTCAACTACTAAATTTCTTCCAGCTTTAACGTCCTGAATAGCTGCAATTTGAGAAGAATCAGCATCTAAAACCTGATACATGTTTTCATATTCAAGTTGTGTATCTACATCCTCTTCTCTAAAGGATTCTGTACTATTATCTTGAGGGTTAAATATTGCTTGTATTAATTCTTTTTTAGTTAAATCAACATTATCATCCCAACTTTCAGGATTTAAATCATTATACATTACAAATTTTGTAAAACTGAAAAAGCCTAAGGCGATATCGTTGTTTACTTTCCATCCTTTCATTGGACTTATTACATCAGATACTTCTTTTATATAATGATCAATAACTTCAGAATATTTTTTAAATTCGAAATCAGGAAGTTTTAAACCATTTTCTTTTAATTTAGCTTTAAGTGAAATATTTGTTTGAATATCTTCACCAGTCCATGATAAATCAAAGGATTTTCCAACCTTTTTCCTCTCCATTGTAACAGGAATTAAGATTAAAGGAGCGTAATTTTTTTGTTTTGGTTTTGAATTATCATACCACTCTAAAAATCCTACAGCCAGGTACAATATATTGTAACCTTGCTCTTGTAACATGGTCTTTGCTTGATTGTTAATATAAAATAAACGTTTTTGAAGTTCATTTGGAGTTAAATTTGCTCTTAAGGCTTTATCTCCATCACTAAATTTAGAAAAGTCTATTGGGGAATGATCCCAAATAGAGAAACGTGATTTTTCCTCTTTTTTTTCTTTTTTATTAGCTCCAAAATACATCTTTTTATTCTGAATAACTAATGTTTGAAAAATATTAATAGGAGACTGATTTTCAACCTTTATTGTTTTAGCCCTTGTTTTAAAGTTAAGAAGTTGATTTCTAAGTGTTAAATCCAATAACTCTTTACGTAAATTTTCAAATTCTTTTTCAATTTTATTAGAAGATGTTGTAAACATGTTACCCATTAAAAAATAATAAAAATTCGTAAGTCAAAAAATTATAGCTACCTAATATTTATTAATAATAATATTAATAAAGTTTTCGAACACACAACAAATACTCAAAATAGCTATATCCTATAAGGGCCATTTATGGATAATTTTTTACTAGCTATTAAAGAAGCGAACTTTCCGCAAACTTCAGGAGAGTGATAATCCAGTTTCTTTGAAATATAAGCTGCCATATAGGTGTCTCCACATCCAGTTGAATCTAAAACATTATTGTTTTCTACAGCTTTAATCGGAATTGTTTTATTATTTTTAATAATCCTAGAACCTTTAGATCCCTTTGTAATTATTATTTCATTTACATCAAATTTTGAAAAATCACCATTAAAAACAATCTCTGCTTCTTTTTCATCTAAAAATAAACCTTCTACACTGTCTAAAATATCATATAGCTGATTATTAAATGAAAGTTTTACTGATGAATTTTCATCGCAAACTCGAATAAAACCTTGAATGGACAAATATAAAGGAATATCAAATGTTTTTAAATAATTTATTGTCTTTAAAGGAAAATCAAATCTATTTAAAGGATTTATAATTATTCCTTCAATATTTTCTCCATCCTTTAAAACCTTTTGTAAATCTTTCTTTGAAATAGGAATATCTGCAAAATTAGAATATTGTTTTCTAACATCCAGATTATCTGGATAGGGATAATGATTAGTAAATAGATGTGTATCAGATTTAACTATAGGAATAATTTTAGAGAGGTCTGGAAATTCCTTAAGTAAATCTAAATTAGATAAGTTTACAATAGCTTTGTAATCAATATTTAAACTGTCAAAAACAAAAGATTGAAAATAAGTTGGCCCACCTACTCCAAAATATTTTTTTTTACCTTTTATTATCTTATCTTGTGTAACAGGGCCAATAGTTAAAACTGTCATGAAAAAGTAAAAGGAATTAAATTCCTCTGTCTTGCATTCTATCAGCTTCAGTTAAGGTAGACATTTCAATACCTTTCATAGCTTCACCTAAACCTTTTGAAACTTCAGCCAATACTTCTGGTTTATCATAATTTGCAACAGCTTCTACAATAGCTTCAGCAAATGCTTGAGTGTTGTTGGATTTAAATATTCCAGAACCTACAAATACACCGTCAGAACCTAATTGCATCATTAATGAAGCATCAGCTGGAGTAGCTACTCCACCAGCAGCAAAATTAACAACTGGTAATTTACCAAGTTCAGATGTTTGTTTTACAAGTTCAATAGGAGCTTCAATTTTTCTTGCATATTTCCAAAGTTCTTCTTCTTCAAGACCTTGAATATGTCTAATTTCACCCATTACCATTCTCATGTGACGAACAGCTTCAACAATGTTTCCAGTTCCTGGTTCACCTTTTGTACGTATCATAGCTGCTCCTTCATCAATTCTTCTTAATGCTTCTCCTAAATTACGAGCACCACAGACAAAAGGTATTGTAAATTCTTTTTTATTAAGATGATATTCCTCATCAGCAGGTGTAAGAACTTCACTTTCGTCAATCATGTCTACACCTAAAGTTTCTAAAATTTGAGCTTCTGCAATATGACCTATTCTTGCTTTAGCCATAACAGGAATAGAAACAGCATCTACAACTTCCTCAACAATAGTTGGGTCAGCCATTCTAGCTACTCCACCAGCAGCTCTAATATCAGCAGGTACTTTTTCTAAAGCCATTACAGCTACAGCACCAGCATCTTCAGCAATACCTGCTTGTTCAGCATTTACAACATCCATTATGACTCCGCCTTTTGTCATTTTTGCGAAACCTTCTTTTAAAACATCTGTTCCTTTTTCCATGAAAATGTTCTCCATTACAAATTTTTTTATAAATATAAATATATTATCTGTTATAACTTAAGTAATTTATCTTAAAATTTCAATTGTACTATCAACAACATTATAATTCTCAGCTAATTCATTAATCTTACCTTTAATTAAATCATGCTCCTTACTATTAACAGTAATTTTTAAACTAAGAATTGATTCTACACCATCAAGAGACCAAATATGAAAATCTTCAATTGATTCTATACCATTGATTTTTAAAATTAAATCTTTAAACTCATCCACATTAACATCTTTAGGTGCTTTTTGAAGAAGTACATATAATGAGTTTATTAAAGTTTTAGCAAGACTATAAATTAACCAAACACTAATAGCTATTGAAACTAAAGGATCTAAGAAAGGTATATCTACAAATATTAATATTAAACTTATAATTAAAATAGCTACCCATTCAAAAACATCCCCTAAAAGATGAAGTAAAATTGCCCTTTCATTAAAAGTGATTCCACCATGAAGTTTATATGCTGAAATACCTTTAAATAGGATTCCAAGAATAGCTACAATTAACATTCCTCCAGCATCAGGTGTTACTAGATGGAATAACCTATCAATAGCTTCAAAAATTACAATAATAGAAATAACTATAACAAAAACTGAAGTTATTAAAGCTCCTAAAATTGAAAATCTCTCATAACCATAAGTATATGAATCATTTTTATCTTTTGTAGAAACTTTCTCTAAAATCCATGAAAGACCAATTGAAATAGTATCTGTCATGTCATGTAAACAGTCTGCTAAAATAGCTACACTGTTTGTCATTATACTTCCAATTATTACAATTATGTTAAATATTATATTTAATATAAAAGCAAACAGAAGATTTCCAGAGGCTTGTACATGATGATTGTGCTTCATTTTTAACTTCTCATTCTATTTTAATTAATTATATATATTATATCAATTATAAATTATTATGTGATTTTATATGCCTATGACTGGAACTACAATTTTTTCACATATTCTTCCTGTAATTTTAGGATTTTTAGGAGTTTTATTAATAACTTCTGGAATAATGGATGATAAAAAAATTAGCCTAGCTTTAGGAATAATTTTATTTGTATTTGCATGCATATCACCAATTTTCATACTAGATGCAATATTATTATAAAATTGGAATCTCACCTGAATGAAGAGAGGTTCCTATAAGAACTTTTTTTACACCTACCTGTTCTAAGTCTTCTAAAGACTCTTCGTTAATTCCTCCAGCTATTATTAGCTTATCTTTAAAATCTTTAAATTCTTCTAATAATTCCATATTAAAACCTTTATTTGTACCAACATCAGACAAGTCCAATAATATAATCTCTGAAGGGTCTAAAACTTTTAATATTTCTTTTAACTTATCAAGAGATATGTCTAAATGTCTGGAGAACAATTTTCCATCTTTAATATCTACACTTATTACAATTCTCTCTTTTGGAAAAGCTTCAAATATTTTAGAAAGTTCATCCAAATCTTCTAATGTTTCAGTAGCTACTATTACTTTATAAGCATAATCTAAAAAGAATGTGTATGATTCAAAATCCTTAACTCCTCCATCAAAGATTACCGGAAGAATATTATTAATCATTTGAACCTGGTGAATATTATGACCATTACTATCAATCAAATCTAAATCAGCTATATAGATTTCCCTTGCTCCATTCATTTTTAAGTTTTGAGCAATTTCAACAGGATCAGCTGATGAGGCAAAAACAGTGTTTAATGGTTGATATGTTTCTCTATTACCAGATTTACCACTAACAGCAACGTTATCTTTTAAATCTAAAACTGGAATTTTGTTAATCATAATCTCACTCCTTTCTATTAAAATATTAAAATAAGTAGAATATAATAGTTTTGATAAATCCAGCTTTGTTGAAATCATTGGGTTGTTAGTTGAATAGTCCTGTATATGTTATATA
>CAYPCR010000030.1:0-22137 GCA_964409285.1 uncultured Methanobrevibacter sp.
ATGTGTCTAAAAAAAATCTTCAAAAAACCCTATAAAAATTTACAATCTCTATTTAATTCAATAGCTGAATTAAACAAATACTAAGTTTTATAGAATATATTATAATAAATCTTTAAAAAAAAATTATTTTTATATAAAGTTAATTAAAATATAATTATAATAATAACTTTTTGTTCATAAACTGTCTTAAAAATAACCTAATTATCAGTAAATTATAATTATGTTTACAAATTTTAATTTCAGCTATTAAATTTTTAGATAAATTCTATTAATCTGTAAACAATTATATTATTGAATATACATCTAAAAATAGCTTAAAACCATACTATATTTTATAAAAAATTATTAAAAATATATAATAATCAATAGCTAAATAGTAAAATAATGAAAATTATTTAATATTTAATATGTTATAAAAGGAAAAAATAATTTTAAATTATAAAATAAAAAATTCAACAATAAATATTCTAAAAACAATTTAAATGAAGTAAAAATAAAAAAGAATTACTGTACTTAGTTGTAGGCATATCCATCATCACACAAAGCCATTGTTTTGGTAATAGATATATGCTTTCTTAAAAAGTAGGAGATGAAAAATAACAATCACTTAAAAAAAATGACTTCAATCCCTACAACCTTTCAGTACACATACATTATACTAACTAGTATATAAAGGTTTCGTTGATTTGTTGATAAGAAATAGATAAAAAAGAAAATAATTTCAACATATGCAAATAATAATAAAAAATTAAAGCTAATAGATGAATAATATACAATAGCTAAATAGAAAACTAAAAATTATTTTTAAAATGGAAAAATTCCTATAGAACATTTATAAAGTTAAATAAAATTGTAAAAAATTTTCAAAAACAAATTATGAAATAAAAAAAGAAACTGGATAATCTGAACATTATACCATAATTTAACAAAAATTATGATAGATGAGAACAAATCAATTTGATTGTCTCCATGTGTTTCCACACTTTGTACATCTAATAAAATATGTTGGTGCTTCATCAGCAGATCGTGTTTGCATAACCCACCAAACCCCTTCAGTTCCTCCGCATTTATAGCAGGTTATCTTTTTTGTAGGCATTGCATTACTTGTACTATCTGTAACAATAACTTCTTGTTGAGGATTTGTTTCGCCTTCAACCTTATATTGCTCTTCTATATCATTAGCTGATAAATCTAACTCATATCCGCATTTACATTTTAATTTACCATTTTTAGGAAGTATCATAGAACCACAATCAGGACAAAATTCCATAGCTATTACCTCAAAATTTAATTAAAATTAATATTATAAAAAAGTAGTTTAAAAAATTTACGAAAAAAAGAAAGTTAAAATTGAGGGTTCAACCCTCAACCATTATCAGCTTACCCGTGCTAGGATCTTTATACACTTTTCCCATTTCAGTATAACCTTGACCAGAACTATTTGATGTATCTGGAGTATCGTTTAATTCTTGACCCTGATTAACCTCAGATACACTTTTTATTGCTTCCATGGCATTTTGCTTTTCTTCTTGAGACATGTCTGAAAAAACAATACTTTGCATATCCCAGCTCATTATAACAAAAATTAAAAAACCTACAGCTATAACAAGCATAGCATCAACAAGGTTTGTAGTTCCTGCCATAGGATCTTCTTCTGTTTGGGAAGATCTTCTGCGTCTTTGTTTTTTCCTTACCATAATAATCAGTGTGTTTTCATATAGTCAAGTACAGCATCGGATAATGCATCTAAATCAGAAATGTATTGTTCATACCAACCTCTTCTAACTTTTGAAATTACATAACATAAAGCACCACAACCAATACCGACAATTGTTGTGTTAAATGCCACTGTTAATGATTCTGCCAAAACATTTACATCTCCAGTTCCTAATGCTGCAAGACCTGGACCCATTGGTATTAAAGTACCCATTAACCCTAAAGTAGGTCCAATACGTGTGATAATATCACTTTTTTCTAAACTTTTATCAATTCTTTCTTCTTCATGTTCTACTAATTTACGTGCTAAAGCTTCTCTTGAAACTTCATCTAAACTTCCAGATTCTGCAATTTGTGTTAAAACTTTTCTTTGAGAATTAGGAATTTCTGCATTAGCTATAATTTCTTTTAGCCCATCAACAGATGTTGCAGAATTAAATTTAAAAATTAAATCTGAAATTGTAGAAACAGGTACCTTTTTCCTTGAAGTATATTCAGATATAATTCCTCCTAACATGATAATAGAAATTACTACTAATATTAATAGAATAATTAATACTGGAATAGTAAGACTTTGTGAAATTACATCTAAAATACCAGATAAATACTCTGTTCCAGCTATTGTTGTACTCATGTTTTATCACCAAATTATTTTAAAAGACTATCACTTTTCTTATTTAGAGCTATTCCTACAATTATTAAAACTACAAGTAAAATAATAACTCCAACAATAGATTGAGGAGAACTTATCGAAACTGCATTTTGAGTTTTGCTCATTACAGATGCAATACTTGGTATTACAAGAGCAGATAACAAGAAATAAGCTCCTAAAAATAGCATAAAATTTCCAAGAATAATTGGATAAGGTTTGTTTGTGAACTTTATTACTATATTAGATGCAAAATAAGTAATTATCATTACTGCAACTAATGCAATAGCTACAAAAATACTTAAATGGGAGATTCCAACTCCTATTGTTGGAGCTACAATTAAAATACTCACAACAATCGAACCGAAACAACATGGACACGGAGCAACAACAGCAACACAGGTTGCAGTACTTGTATTTTTATTATGTACTTTCCACTCTCGTATAGTAAGCAAACCTGCAATAATCATTATTGAAGCCATAACTAAATAAAACGCGGTGTTGTATCCATAAATCGCTTCTGTAATTTGTTGTGAATAAAATGAAGCTATATATGAAATTACAAAAACACCAATTCCATATCCTGCACAAATAAGAGCGAATAGTTTTTTAGATAAGTTGGCTAAACCTGAAGCTAATCCAATTTTAATACCGAAAACTAATACAGCAGCTAAAACTCCTAACTGCCATAACATACTCATTATATCCATTTTATTTCCTCACGTAATCAACTTAATTAATCACATAAACTTATAAATAAATCCTACAATTTATATTGATATGTAATGATTTACGTATAACTATAATTATATCCATAACTTGCAATCAAATTAAATAATTACTATAATTTATTTATAAATTATACTATTTATATTAATATGAAATAATTTTCAAGTCGCAATATATATGCATTATCATATATATTTAATAATTAATCAATTACAATTAAATATTATATACTTTGTTTTTAATATATTTATTGCATAAATTTTAAACTCATAAAAATTAGATATAAATATAATAATTATTTATTTGAGGATATCATGATATGGAATGAAAAAATAGAATGTATGAATAGAGAAGAGCTTGAAGAATTACAATTAAAAAAACTTCAAGATATAGTCAAAAGAGCATTTAACAAAATTCCTTATTACAATAAAAAATATAGTGAAGCTGAAGTTTATCCTGAAGATATTGAAACCTTAAAAGATATAGAAAAACTTCCATTTATTACTAAAGATGATTTAAGAGAAAGTTATCCTTTTGGTTTATTTGCAGTCGATAAAAAAGAAATAACTGAACTTCACTCATCATCTGGAACTACTGGAAAGCCTGTTGTGTCTGGTTATACACCTAAAGATATTGATACCTGGGCTGAAACAATAGCTCGAGGATTAACAATGATGGGGCTTGGAGAAGATGATGTAATTCAAAATACTCATGGTTATGGAATGTTTACAGGAGGATTTGGAGTTCATTATGGATCCCATAAAATAGGAGCAACTACCATTCCAATTTCAACCGGACAAACTAGAAGACAAATTGAAATAATGCAAGATTTTGAAACAACTGGATTAATTGTAACACCTTCTTATGGAATTTATTTAGGAGAAGTAGCTCGTGAAGAAGGAATTGATTTAAGTGAACTTGGAATTAAAGCAATTGGTTTTGGAGCTGAAATGTGGAGCGAAGAAATCAGAGAAAAACTAGAGGAAACCTACTGTACAAAAGCATTTAATATCTATGGATTAACCGAATTAATGGGTCCTGGAGTAGGAATTGAATGTGAAGCACAAAATGGCCTTCATATACCTGAAGACATTTATTATCCAGAAATTATCGATTCCAAAACATTAAAAAATCTTCCTGCAGGAGAAAAGGGAGAACTGGTTTTAACTAATCTTGAAAGGGAAGGGATGCCAGTAATTAGATTTAGAACCAAAGACATTACTTCCCTAAATTATGATAAGTGTGATTGCGGTAGAACACTTGTACGTATGAGTAGAATTACAGGTCGTTCCGATGATATGATTAAAGTTAAAGGAGTAGCTATTTTCCCATCACAAATTGAAAAAGCACTTTTAAAAGTTGGAGATGTTGAACCTCATTACCAAATTATAGTAACAAGACCGGACACCCTAGATGAAATTGAAGTAAAGGTGGAAGCATCTAAAGATCTTTTCTTTGATGGTGTAAAA
This sequence comes from uncultured Methanobrevibacter sp., assembly GCA_964409285.1. Taxonomy (GTDB): domain Archaea; phylum Methanobacteriota; class Methanobacteria; order Methanobacteriales; family Methanobacteriaceae; genus Methanocatella. The sequence continues at coordinate 4,564 of CAYPCR010000030.1, forward strand.
GAAATGGTTAACATACAAAATAAAATAGCTAAATCAATTGAAAATGAAACAGGAATAAGAGTAAAAGTTACACTTGTTGAACCAAAAAGTCTTCCAAGATATGAAGGAAAGGCAAAAAGAGTTATAGATGAGAGAAATTTACATTAAAGGTGAAAAAATGAAAATCAAACAATTATCTATTTTTTTAGAAAATAAAGAAGGAAGTCTATATGATGCATTGGAAACACTTACAGAAGGTGGAATAAACATAAGAGCTCTTTCATTAGCTGATACTTCTGATTTTGGAATCCTTCGTGTGGTAGTGGATAATCCATCTAAGGGGATTGAAATACTTGAAAAAAATCATTTCCTTGTAAAACCAGTTGATATAATAGCTATTGAAATGAACGATAGTCCTGGAGGATTATCTTCAATTTTAGGAATAATTAAAAAGAATAATATAGATTTAGAATATTTATATGCTTTCACTCATGAAAAAGCCAATAAAGCCATTTTACTTCTTCACACCGACAACCTTGATAATTTAATTAAAACACTAGAAAATGAGAATGTTGTGATTGTACCGCCAGAAGAAGTATACAATTTATAAAAAAATTATTTAAAGACCTCTTTTGAGGTCCTATGAATTTTATTTTATGCTCCTTCTTTTCTTCCGCCAAGTTCTGCGTCAAGTAAGAATAAAAGATCTTGAGAATTTCCAGCTCTTTTAATTTTACCTAAATTGTCACGAGCATTTTCTTCTTCTTCAACTTGTTCAGCTACATACCATTGTAAAAATTGATTAGTTGCATGGTCTTTTTCAGAAATAGCTAAATCAACTAAATCATTAATTAAGGAAGTAACTAATTGTTCGTGTTCTAATACATGTGCAAAGATTGCTTCTACTGAATCCCATTTTTCTTGTGGTTTTTCAATAGCTTCAAGAGTAACACTGTTTCCTCTAGCTATTACATATTCATAGAGTTTAGCTCCATGATCTTCTTCTTCTTTTGATTGAACTTTCATCCATTGAGCAAATCCAGGATAGTCAAGTTCTTCAAAGTATGCAGACATTGATAAATATAAATATGCTGAGTAAAATTCAGCGTTTATTTGATCGTTTAAAGCTTTTTCCATTTTTTCGGATAACATTTTATCACCAGATAAGAAATATGTAGTTGTAGTATATATAAATTTTTAGGATTTTTTCTTAAGAATCAATCTTTCAGCTGATTTTCCAAAGAAGTGATAACCAGAACCACCTTCAGCTATAATATCAAGACATTCATCAGCTTTTGTAACAATAATTCCCCCCATTGTAGTAACACCTTCATCAAAGAATGCATCTGGAAGCATACTTGCAGTAGGACCTGTAACAAGAATATCTGCTCCTGGTTTAGCTATTTTTAAAATATCCAATAATGTATCGTTTAAAATTGTCACACCAGTAATTATGACATGATCAGCTTCAGGAACATATTTTGGATAGTCCTCAGCAGGTGCATAATGATCCAATTCCTTACCCTTTAAAGTAGCTGAGTCCATTTCAAGAACCTTAAAATCATGGTCTCCTGCAATCAATGTTCTTAAAACTGGTACAAGTGCACCGATTACTACGGTTTTTTCTCCTTTTTTAAAGACCAAATCATCAAAAGCATCCTTACTTTCAATAATCTCATAATCCTTTTTAATTGGTTTAGCCCAGCAGTAAGTACTAAGTGCATTAAGTGCAGCTATTCCAAGAGCTCTTCTTAAAATATTACCGCTGAAAATATCATCCAAATATTTTTCAACGCTTCTGCCTTGAAGTTTGCCAGACATTGGCATTGCTCTTGCAGAACTAGGACAACAAACAGCTTCAGGAATTTCTTTAATAGGAGTAAAACAAAGGCCCCCTTCACCTACATTTAACTTGACGCCAGTGAAAAATAGGCCCAATACAGCTCGATCAACTGTAATATCCTTAATTTCATCACCTAAAATTTCTCGTACTTTTTCTATTGTTTGTTTTAATAAAATATCTTCAGACATCCCATGTCCTCCTTACCTAAAAATAAGTTTAAGATATATTTATTCTTTAGCTATTTTAGATAATAGCTCTATGATTTTATCATTTTGGTTTATTAACTCAAGATTTTGTGCTTTTATCTCTTCTTGCATACAAATTGAGGCTAAAAGTTTATTTCTTATTTCATCCCTTCCATTTTCTGAGATAGGAGTGCCGAATTTTTTGTATAGCAAATTGGCATTCTTGCTCTTTATTTCATAAGAATTAATAATGTTAGCTAAATTCTGTGCAGTGTGAAAACTATCATAATCGTATTTTTTATCAATCAGTTTTCTACCGCAATTAATACAGAAAACACTATCAATTTTATTTTCACAATTACAATAGCTGCATTTCATTAAATCACCAAAAATAAAAAAATATTAACTCATTTAAGAGTTAATTTATGTTCCTAATTCCTTTCTCAAGTTTTTAATTGTGTATCTTGCAAATATGTAGTTGATTACACTAGCTACTGAACGACCAGAGGCTAAACCAATCCAAATACCTATTAATCCAAGATTTAAGAAAATTCCGAAGAAATAGGTTAAAATTACAGCAAAGACAACTTCTCTTAAAATTGTAAAAGCTAAACTAATCACACCTTTACCAATTCCTTGATAGAAAAAGGTTGAAGCCATCCCTGCTCCTGTAAGAGGTAGAGATAAGGTAGCTACTTGTAAAAATAAGGCAATAGCTGGTACTAAATATAATGTTTCTGGAGTGTATGCAAATATTGTAGCTAGTTGATTTGAAAATACAACTAAAATCACTGTAATTGTGGTTCCAAATAGAATTCCTAATTTTGCACCATATTTTTGAGCTCGTGAAATATAATCCCCATTTTTAGCTCCATATGCACTTCCAACAACTGAAACTACAGCAGATCCAATAGCTGTTAAAGGCATTATTGCAAATAAATATAACCTTTGACCTGAAGTGTATGCAGCTACTCCATAATTTCCTGAAATTGCTGTAATAAAACTTAAATAAAGAGCAACAGCTATTGACATTACAACCATATCTAAAGAGGATGGAATTCCCACTTCCAAAATATTTTTAGTTATTTTATTACTGAATTTGAAATCTTTGAAATGAATATCAACATAGGTGTCCTTTTTAACTAAAATCCAGTACAATATTACAACAGCGGATATTAAAGCACTTACGATCGTTGATATTGAAGCTCCAGCTGCTCCCCATCCAATTACATAGATAAATATAGGATCAAAAATTGCATTTAATACAACGGAGACTATTGTAGCATACATAGCTCTTTTCATATCTCCTTCTCCACGAAGAATTCCTGTAGATCCATTTGAAAAAATAAAAGCTATCAATCCTAAAAATAGAGGTGTTGAGTAATTTAATGCTTCTTTAAGTGCTATTCCATTAGCCCCATACATTTTTAAAAGTGGTTCCTGGACAAGCAAAATAATAATTGTTAAAGCTATTGAAGCTATTAGAAAAATTAACAAGGAATGCATTGCAGATTCACTTGCATTTTCCTTATCATGAGCTCCTACAAATCTTGCCATACTACTGGCAGCTCCATTTCCCAGACCTACACTTACTCCATTAAGTATCATAAATATTGGTGTTACAAATCCTATTCCTGCAATAGCTGCCTCTCCAAGACCTGCTATCCAAATTCCATCAATAATATTATATGATGCTGTAATTATCATTGATATCATAATAGGAATAGCTAGTTTTTTAACAGCTGTTTCTGGATTTCCTCTCATTAATTCAACGTTTTTATTGGCCATCTTCTCCCCTTTGTTTTTTTAAAATTTTCTCTAAAAGTCTTAGTAATTCATCTATTTCATCATCATTATCTAATTGATTTAAAATTTCTTCAAATAGCCTTCGTTCATTATTTTCATGCTTTTGATTAACTTTTTTACCCTTTTCAGTTAATTGGATAATATATGAACGTTTATCAATAGGATTAATCTCTCTTTTAATGTATTCCTTATCTTCTAAACGTTTGATTATGTTTGATAATGTGGATTTTGGAACTTGAAGACATTTTTGAAGATCTTTAACAACCATTCCATTTTTAACTAATGCAATTGTAGCTAATTCATTATTTGTAAGCTCTCTAAGTTGTGATGAATCTTCCTTCATTTTATTGGCATAAAAAATAGTATGAATTAGATAATCTAATCTTTCTACTTTGTCCTCCATTTTCAAACCTCATTTAGTACTAAATTGGAATAGTTCAAATTTCGTACTAAATTTATATTTATATATCAGTATATAAAAAGGTAGCTATAATTTTATGATTAATGAAAAACATAATAGAAAATTATGAATAAAATAGAGAAAATAATGGATGAAGCAGAACAGGCATATTTCAGAGAAGATGACTTAGAAAAAGTATTAAAATTAACCGAACAAGCCATTGATATTGACTCTACAGATATTAGGCCCTTGGACTTAATGGGCGTAGTACTATTTGAAAAAGGCCTTAATGACGAATCTCTTGTTTGTTATGATAAAATTCTTGAGTTAAATCCTGACTACACTGATGCAAAACTTAAAAAAGGTCAAATTTTTACAGAACAGGAAAAATACAACGATGCCTTAGCTATTTTTGATGATTTAATTGAAAATAATAGTGATAGAAGAAATGAAGCTATAATAGCTAAACTATCCTTATCCTTAGAAAAGGAAGATGAAGAACTTTACCAAAAAACACTCCAATTATGCAAAAAAATAATAGCTGAAGAAGACTCAGATTATTTAAAAGATGAAATAGGATTTATTGAAAGTGTTCATTCAATTATGGAAAACAATAAAAAATAGCTATTCTTTTAATAAATTATTTATTTTAATATCATCCAATATATTCACATGAAAATTAAATATTGCACAATCATTGTTGATGATATGGACGAGTCTGTAAAATTTTACAGAGATGTACTTGGATTTGAAGTTGATGAAGTCTTTAACTTGCCAACAGGAAAAATCACACTTCTTGAAGGTGAAGGAGATGCAGGAATTGAACTTATTGAAAATCCTGCATTTGAAACAGGATTTTATTCAATTGGAATGGATGTAGAAGATATTGAAAAAGAAATGGAAAACCTTAAAAGTAAAAATGTTGAAATAGCTATGGAACCAACTAGAATTTCAGTTGGACTTATGGCAAGAGCTATTGATCCAAATGGAGTTAATATTGTTATAATCCAACATGATAAATAATAAGGTAATACAATGTCTGAAAACAATAATGAAAAACATAAAAAGAAGTCTCTTGAATCACTGTCAGGTATCATTTCTACTCCATATCCTACTAATGCTATTGAAATGAAAGAAGCGATGTATGGAATAATTAATCCAGAAATAGATACAATGTTAGAAAAAAGAGCAGCTATTGAAAATGTAACTCCACATTCATTAGCTAAAAAATATATTTTAGAGGGGCTGAAAAGAAGTTATCAGGAAGATAAATAAACTATTTATCTAAATTTACTCGTTCTGGAGCTGTATAAAGGTTAAATCTATCTCCTCTTACAAAACCAACCATTGTAATATTTCCCTTTTTAGCAATATCATAACCTGATCCTGCAGGAGCAGCATTTGATATTATAATTGGAATTCCAACTCTAATTACTTTTGCAAGCATGTCTGCAGGCATTCTTCCACTATATGTAATATAACATTGAGAAAAATCATATCCAGCTATTAAAGCAGCACCAATTACTTTATCTACAGCAACATGTCTACTTACATCTTCCCTAATAATTCTCTTGTCTTTATAAATCAGTTGAGCTACATGAACACTTCCAGTTTCAGACCATATTTTAGCATTTTCTTTTAATATTTCTAAATCTTCAATTATCTGTGTTGCATTTACTTTTAAATCTGATTTAATTGGAATAACTGTTTCAAGTTCACTACGAATTCCTCCAGCACTATCTGATTGAACTCCCCCATATTCCACAAGTCTACATGCACAGGCATGTTGGCCATCACCTTTTTTCTTTTGAATTAAATCATCTTGTTCTAAATCTTCTTCAGCTGTATGTAGATGATTTGTTTCTATTAAAACTTTATTATCATTTATTTTCAGGGATTTTATATCTTCTGTAGTTTTTATTAACCCTTCACCTACACAATAACCAATTGCAAAGTCCTCTAAATCTTTGGGATAAACTGAAAACTTTCTAGGAGGTAAACAATCTATAAATAGATATGCATATTCATCAGTAACCGTTTCTTCTATCACTTCTTCATATTGTCCATTTTTCCATTTAATAGCTGGTATTTCAGTCAAATACTCCATTTTAATTTCCCCTTATTAATTAACAATTGTTATATTTAATATATTCATTTAGCTATAAAAAGTTTAACATTAAAACATTAATGAACATTGAAATTTATAAAAATTTAAAAAATAAATAGGAAAGAAATATTAAAAAACTACTCTCCACCTTCACTAGTTCCGGAAGAGCTTCCAGGTGATGAAGAACCACTAGCTGAGGAGGAACTTCCACCACCATAATTTAAAGAATCATAATATTCTTCATTATAAGAATCATATCTTTCAGCTTTACAACTATCACATAGATATCTCATTCCAGTTCCAGGTACTTGTTTTCCGCATTGAATACATGTGTCATATTGACCATTGTTTGAATCGGAATTTGAATCACTTAAATCTGAGGATGATGAGGCAGAATTAGTTGTTGTATTATTAAAACTTTCACCATTACTATATTTGACGCTATGAAGTACATGCATTAAAATATCTAAATCACTGCATTGAAGTAAAATATTGTCATGAGTTTGATTATTCCCTATAAATATACTATAAACACCGGTTTTTTCATTATGATAAATTGTAGTTCCGTTTTCAATTATCTGTTTATTATTTAATAATGCATTATCCCTAATTGAAGCCATTTGAACAGCTCCAGAAAGAGTAACTCCATCCTGGCTATTAAAACTTGTAATGTTTAAATCATTTTTTGAATCCTGATAAATAAATATTCCATAATTATCTGTGCTATTAACGGCTTCATCTGAAACTGGAACCTCTAAAGTACAACTGTCACTTATTCTCAAGGTTGTGTATTCTGTATTAGAGAAAATGGTTTGTGAAGCTACTATTCCCGCAAATACAACACAAACAATGAGTATTAAGATTAAAATAATATTCTGTTTTTTCATATTATTATTTTTGTTATCATATTATTAGAAAATTGCTATTACAATAAAATTATTAATAAAAAATATTATTAATTAGATAATACTATCAATTATCAAAAGAATTATTAAACAAAATATAATAATTGCACTTTGTTTTTTATCTGAAAATTATATTATTAATAATATTTCTGTTATTCAATTTATCATTTTTTTTACCTTTTAAAATTAGATTTAAATATTCAATAGCTATATTCTCTAGCATAATCACTTCCCAATATAAGTTTTAGTAATTACTATGTTTGTTTTTAATATCTATAATTTATTTTTATAATATTTTTAATTTAAATATAGTTTAATATTTATATGATTATATATTAAACTATTAATAATTATAAATAATTATTAAAAGGTTATAATAATGACAATTATAGAAGTAGAAGGGAAAGGAATAGTCCATGAAAAACCAAATATACTTATTTTTAATATTACTTTCAATATTAAAGGAAAAAATTATGAAGATGCAGTGAATAATGAACTAGAAAATATTAATAAATTTTTTAGAATATTAGAAAATGAGAAAATTGATAGCGATAGATTTAAAACTTTAAATTATTCAGTAATGCCTTTTTATAAAACTAAAAAATCAGGTATTATTGAAAAAACTGAAGAAAACATACAAGATGGATATATAGTAAAAAGAGAAGGATTTTTTAAAACTAAACTTGATTTTAAACTAATCCAAAAATTTATAAGTGCCTTTGAAGATTTAAATATTGATGTAAATATGGAATTTGGGATTAATAATGAAAAAGAAGTATGTAAAAAAGCTATGAAATTAGCATATGAAGATGCTTATGAAAAAATTGAATTTCTTGCAAATATTTCAGATAAAACTTTAGATTTCTGTGAAAAAATTTCGTACTCTAATTCATACAATAATTTTAGTGGTATGTGCCATTGTATAACTGTAGATGAATTTTTTCAAACATTTAATTTAGAAGATATTAAAATTGAAGAAAGAGTGGAATTGAAATGGAAACTTAAATAATATTCTAATTTACATCCAAATTATCTTATTTACTTCTTTTACTGAAACATCACGAAAAGTAAAAATCATTAAAATCCTAATTTTCTAATAAGTGACATTTCTGACACTTAATTAGTGTCATAGCTGTTACTTTAACTATTTATAAGACAATAACATTATAATTATTTGTAAAATAAAATTTAAGGTGATGAAATGAAAGTAAACGCATATTTAGAAGTTATAATGAAAATTAATCCCGAAAATCGTGAAGCGGCTACAGAAGTATACAATCAATATCGTCAACCATTTTTAGATGAAATTGAAGGAGCACTAACAAAAGAATGTCTAATAAGAGATGAAGATGTTCAAGTAATTCATGGTTTTGATTCATTACAAAATGCTGAAAAATACTTGGAATCTGAATTGTTTACACAAAAAGTAGCTCCTGGTCTTGAACCAACATGGGCAGGTGAGCCTGATATTAGATTTTATGAAGTCATATAAATTAGATTATTAGTTTTTAGAACTTTTAATTAATTTATTCCTAATTTTTCTTCAAATAAATTTCTTATTTTTTCTTTAGAATCCTCATCAAAATATTGATTATATTTATCGGTATTAACTGTATACATTGCAAGTTCATAAACAATTTTATTTAAAGACTCCCCTTTATCAGTAAGATCATATTCGGTGTTTTTAGGATTATTTTCATCAACTTTTTTAATAATAATATTATTTTCTTCCATTTCCTTCAAACATCTTGAAAGAGATTTATTTGTTAATTCTGGTTTATTCTCTTTAAATTCATTAAAATGTTTTTTACCAAATAACATATCTCTTACAATCTGAATTACCCATTTTTTAGTAATTAATTCTAATGATAATTCTACAGGACAATATTTTACAGTTTCTTCAATCTCTGTCATCTTAACACCTTAATTTTAAATTAATTTATGATTTTTAAATAATTTAAGTGTCATTTCTGACACCTGAAATATTTTTTCTAAAAACATGTTAAGAAGAAAAAAGTAAATATAGATAATCCTTTTAAATCATTGAACTCTTTTAATTTAAATTATAATATACAGAAAATCTAAACTATATCCATGATTCCTCAGGAAAATTCATTTTTTATTATCTTCAATTAATTCTACAAGCTTATCATAATCTGAAACTAATGTTTTATCCTGTTTTTTATGATATTCTTCAAACTCTAATTCTGCTTTAATTTTAGCCTCAAAACTACTTACTTTTCCTTTATCATCTAATAAATCATATTCATTAAATTTCAAAAATGCATCTAATTTATTAGCCCAATCTGCCATGCTCATAGGTTTATGTCTTTCGGCTTGATTTTCAGCATAATCTAAGTACATTTAGCTACCGCCACATCTGTTTTTATAATTCTACCATGAGGAGAGTTTTTCCAGTTGGTTAAACCCATGTTTTCTTCATTACAGTCTGCCATTTCATATATTAATTCAGTTGCTGTTTTTCCTGTGACTGCATAATGTAATTTGTTTTGAACTTTATCATAAAAATCACGAGCTATTTGAGAGTTACTATTATAATAATAACTGCATTCAGCAAATAAATCAGTTATTTTCTGATATACCTTCTTTCTGAGGCTCGTATTTCTTTTATTATTTCAAGTAGTTCATCAAAGTAATCTTTACCAAATCTTCCTTCATTCATTAATAATTCTTTATCTATTACAAACCCTTTTTGAATATACTCTCTTAATATTGAAGTAGACCATTTTCTAAATTGTGTAGCTTTTTTACTATTAACACGGTAACCTACAGAGATGATTACATCTAAATTATAAAGTATGGGTTGAGTTTTAGCTTCAGGATTGATTATAAGAACGTTTTCGGAATTTCCTAAATCGTTAGGATTGAATGTAACTTCCTCTTTATTCAACTCTTCAGACTCAAAAATATTATTCAAATGCTCACTAACAGTTGACAATGATTTATCGAACAATTCTGCAATTGTTTTTTGTGTAGCCCATAAAGTTTCATTTTCACTATCAATAATGACGTTTATAGATACTGCTCCTTCAGGACTTTCATATAATATTACTTCATCTGTAGAAACCATAATTTTTTGAGCATGATTCATTAAACTTTCTTTAATGTAATCCTGCTTACCTCCATTTGTGTTATTCTTTATATTATCTCTGTTTTTATTTATATTTTTATTTAACAAAATAGCTTATTTTATATATTTTATTTAATATTTAGAAATATATATTATGGATTTGTCCATCAATTTTACTTTATCACATTAATTTTTCAAGGCCGCATAAATATTGTCGCATGATAGCAAAATTGAAATTCATTAAAAATAGCTATAAAAATTTTAAGTTATTTCTTTCTTTTTCTTTGAGATTTTCTCTTTATTTCTCTATTGTAAATTTGTACTGTTTTTAATATCGGTTCTTTGTACTTATAAATATCTTTTAACTCTTTTAAGGGAATCATTGTTAGATTTTTATTTCCTTTTTTATTTTTATTAAAATCTTCAAATAAACCCAATCTTAACTGATCTATATTATTAAAATACATTCTAGCTATGGTGTATTTACTTTTTCCATCTAGTTCCACACTGCAATATGATTTATGGTCATGAATAACAATTCTATTAACATCAACTTCCTCACCACATATTGATTTAATAATATAATACCCTTCAATTTCTTCTTCAGTTGTTATAATTTCACTATTATTTTCTTCTAATAACTTTTTTGGAATATTCTTTCTATTATTTTGTTCAATAGCTTCTTTTAAAATTCCTTCAGCTCTTTCATCCAAAATTAAATCCAGCTCATTTTTAACAATTTTTTTAAATTTCTTTAAAGTATTAGATGTGAATTTTCCATTATACACTTGTTTGGCAATAACTTTTACAAATTCATCGCTTGGAGAAGATATTTCCATGTCCAATACCTTTTTAATATCATGTTTGTATTTTAAATCATCAATATCTGATTTTATTTTATTCATATCAAATTTATCTTTTCTAAATTTCTCTAAATCTTTAATTGATTTTGTACTTAGTTGTCTTAAATTAAACTCTAAAAATGGTGATTCATCCATTCTACCATTTTTCTTTGAGTCTGTAAAAAATTGATAAATAATACCATTAGTTAAAATTCCTATTTCAGCTTCAGTTATACTAAAATATCTTAAAAGTTGGGAAAGATGGTTTCTAGAGAGATCTGTTTTTGCTGATTTACATTCTATTAATATTTTTTCTTGATTATCTAATAGGATTGCAATATCAATTTTTTCACCTTGTTTTGCCCCAATATCTGCAGTAAATTCCATTTTAACTTCAGTAGGATTAGAGGTGTCATAACCCATTAATTGTAAAAAAGGTAATATTAAAGCTGTTTTAGTAGTTTCTTCTGTATTAATATGAGTTATTTTATTATCAATAGATTGTAAGAATATATTGATATTTTCTTCAAAAGATTCCATTTTAAAAACACGTCTTTATTATCTATTTATTATTAAGTTTAACTAATATTATGAATTTTTCTATCTAATATATTTCTTTATTAGAAACAGATAATATCTAAAATAAAGTCCTATTCAGACTTCCCCAATTAAACCTTCGTTTATTAACTCTTCCACTATCTCATTAACATCTATAACATCTAATTCAAGATCATCTGCTATGTCACATATGTCACATTTTTCTTTTTCTTGACAATATTCTATTATTTCTTTTTTCATTTGTTCTGGCGGAATATCTCTTATATTTATTATTTCTATATCATGTAATTTACTTCTTATGGCATCTCGTACAAAATCTGCCATATTAATATACAATCCACTATTTATTATATACTGTATTTTCTCATATTCTTTTTTAGCTATCTTTGTTCCTACATTGTATGTTTTGGGGGTTTTATTATCCTTGTCTGAATCTATAGATACCATGAATTATAGTTATACATATGTGTACATTTATAACTTTCTTTTATATTTCTTCTTTCTAAATATCTTACAAATCAAAACTTTCAAAACCATTAAACAAATCTCAGGAATATGATTCAACAGAAATATCATAAAATCCGCACTACTAATCACATTAGAAAAAATTTCTAGTCCAATATCCAAAAATAACATATAGCTAATTAATTATTTCTCAGTAGAAGCCTGTAAAAAATGTTTAAGTTTTAGTTTTTATTTTTCATTATCATTGTATTGTTTTGAATTCATATGAATACAATTTATATATCATTTATAATAAATTAGTAACTATGAATAATAAACAATTAATTTTAATAATTGTAGCAATAATAATTGGTGCTTCCATTATTGGAGGTTGTATTTATTATGGTTTGACAAATCAAGATACAGACAATGCCACTGTTGTTAATCAAACAAATAACACAACTAATAACACTACAGTTAATAGTACTAATATAACAGAAGATTCATCTAGTAGTGATTCATCCTCTTCAAGCTCCAGTTCATCTAGATATATTACTACTCAATATGGAACATACGATACTGTTACTGGGAAATATGTAGGAGGGCAACATGATGGTCAATCCCAAGAAAGTGTAGATTATTATTACTCTTGTGTATCTGAAAAAGGAGGAGGATTAATGGATTCGCCAGAGGAAGCTGTAGAATATGACAGAACCCATTAAATCAACATAGGGTTCATTCCAAAATCACTATTTTTAGTAAGATTTTCATATTAAATCTATTCTCCCTTCCAGTTTGATTCATTGGGATAATGTATAACATACAAAAAACATAAACCAATAAACTACTAAAATAAATATATAGGTTTTAAGGAGATTAAAAAATGAATAATAAGAAAAAACCAAAAAGAATGGATTTTGATACAGCCCATCGAATGCCTAAATCTTTTAAAAGATATATTAATGGTGAAATAACCAAAGAAGAAGCTATAAAAGAAAGAATGGAAGAACTTGGTTATTAATTAATTTTTATATTCCTTATTTTTTAACATACTTCTTTAATAATACTTTTACTTATTTTATTGAATACTATAACATCTAAAGAACACACTGACAACATACACAGTGAAAAACTACTACTAAACTTGCTAATGTATTTCCTAAGCAAAAATATGCAAAAAACTTTAACCTTCTTCAAAATCTTTTTTTAAATAGTAATCTTTTAATATCCTAATAACCATAAATAATAAACAAAAAATTTAAAATTTTAAAAAATATAGGTTGAAAAAATAATGAGAAAGTTAACAAAAATATTATTAATAATCCTTATAATAATAGTGTTCCTTTTTGCAATCATAGCTGTTTCCACTAATGATTATCAAGAAATAAACCTAATAGATGGTTTATCAGTAGAAGTGCCTAAAAATACTACTTACACCATATACAATAGTGATAATAATGGAGTTTATTATGAAGAACCACAAAAACACATTAAAATTATAAGCTGTAAATCAGACGAATTTATAACTTCTGAGGGAGATGATGGGCTTAGCTTAATGAGTCCCGAAGTAGACACCTTATTGGAAAGTTCACCCGAGTTTGAAGCATCTATTAAAATGTATGGTTTGCCAACTGGATATAGTATTGATTCCAACACTAGACACGCAACCACATTTAATTATGAGGGCGTAACTTACTTCCACACCACAGAAGGATATTATGTTGCCATAATAACCCCAGAGAATCATAATAATATCATTGTTGGAGTGGTTTGTGATAGTGAAACAGACATGAAACATATAATAGAAACATTACACTAAAATTTATTCATCAACTAAACAATACCCCAAACCACCTTAATAAAACATTACCCATAAAAAGGCCTCATCAAAAACACAAAAAATATAGAAACTATCTACAATTTCATAAGCTCCAATCATAATATCAAAATTAATGTACAGTAAAAGGACTATTTTTATAAATTTCTTATAATTTTTTTACAATTTCTTTATCAAACGATTTAAATCCTCAATATAAACAATCTTTATTTCCCTTCGTTTGATATTCTATTTGATGTATTTTTAAACAAAAGAAACAAAAAATTTGGAAAACACACACATTTGACCTCGTGATGCCAGTTTATGGAGAGATTAATTGACAAATGGTTAATAATACCGTGGGTCTTCTGTTTCTCCATCCATTAGTTGGGCATCATTTTTACCATGGTACATTCCACAATATTGACATTGCCCATCATATGTATGTTTTGATGATTCTTTGTTTGATGAGCTTTCGCTATATGAACTAGAGCTTGAGGAATCAGAATTCCTACTAGATAAATCATCTGTTATATTAGTACTATTAACAGTAGCATTATCTGTAGTATTGTTTGTCTGATTAACAACAGTCACATTATCATTATCTTGATTTGTTAAACCATAATAAATACAACCTCCAACAATACAAGCAGCAGCTAGAATTGTGATTATTAAACTTATTAATTGTTTATTATTCATACTTACTATATTTATACTAACTACTACATAAGAATTGATTTTTCAATAGCAAATATAGAATTGTGTTTTATTTGATGCAATTCCTAAGCAAAAACATGTAAAAAACATCTAAAGATTTAAATTCATTCATCTCTTACTTCACATAATTTATCTACTGTTTTTTTGTAATATAATATTTGCTCTCATTTAACAACCTTCTTTTTTAAAAATTAATAACAGTTATTCCAAGTATGATTTGTATAATTATTAATATTATGATTATATTTATGATTTTATTGTTTTTTGATTTTGATTTAATTTTAATTATTAAGATTAATATTAGGATTAATATTATTAAATTTATTATTTTTATTAACATAATCCTCCCACCTTTTTTGTAAATTATTTATAGTATGATAGTTTAATTTTTATTGTATGAAGGGGGGTTTATCACCCTTTATTCGACCATTTTTTTTATACATTAATATGTGAGAATTAAGTCTTAGGTATCTCCTAAGCAAAAACATGCAAAAAACTGATAACTTTATAATTTTTTCAATGATTTTAATAAAATTATTTTTAAAAAGTTATGATAAAATAATAATATTTCATTAAAAATAATTCATTTTTCCATAAAAATTATTACTGTTTATTAAAAAGTATTACTGAGTAATACTTTTTTTCGCTGAGACACAACACTTAACGGATAATTAAAGAAAAAGACTCTCTTACATGGATATATATGAGAAAACATAAGTAGAGGGGAGTAGTTAATCTTTTGATTAACTAATAGTTATTCCATGTTGTGTTATTAGAAAAAGCATGTTTGTTCAATTGAAAATTAACAAAAACTCCATATAGTAATAATTAGTAATAATTAATTTTTTTATAGGAAATCTTCAAAATCTTCAAATTTCAAATCATATTTTAATCCAAATATCAAATCAGCAAATAATCTTTTTTTAATATCTAAAAGTTCTTCGGGGGTATGTTTTCTTATTTTATTTTGAATCTCTTCATAATCTTCAGGTTCATTTTCTTTAAGATAAGCCAATCTACCTCTTTGGTTATGTTCAAATTTCTTAAAATTAGATTCTCCAGTTTTTTTATCAATTCTTTTCAAAAAAGAACCAACCTCTTCTTTCTCATCATCAGTTAATACCTGCCATTTGAACAATATGCTTCCAACATAGGGGAAATATCCTCCATCTAATGAATGTTTAATTTTATTCATATTAATAACTCCTATTCAATAACAAATAATTCAATCTTATACTCACTCTTTTTAAAAGTTTCATTAATCATATCTACAATTTCAACATTATTCTTTTCATACCAATTTTTTAATACTTCAAAATATTTTTTCTCAGCTTCATTTTGTCTTAGGTATCTCCTAAGCAAAAACATGCAAAAAACTTTAATAAAATATTGTGGGAAATATCACAGAATTAGTAAAGTTTATATTATAATAAATACTAAAATAAGAATTAGTTTTAATTATTCTATTTTGATGTCTATTCTAATAAGGTAGCTCTTCAGATATTGCAGTATCTGAAGGCTATTAGAATAACATTTATAATGTAATTATATAAAAGGGGGAAAACTTCATGGATTATATAAAAGGAGTAAGATATAATGATGATTTTGTTAAGAATGTTCCATCTGATATTTTATCTAAATTAATAACTTATGATGGGGTTATCCCAGATGAAATTGCCTACCCTTTTTATATGAATAATCCTTTTTTTGATGAAGAAAGAAGTAATTTTATTGATACTCACGATTATATTAGGGAGCAGATGTATAGGATAAGGGGGGAAGAAAAACAAATTTATAATAATGAGGGATTAACTCAATTACTTTCCGTTGAAAGTGATCGGGAAATATCTTTTATTAGGGATAACCCTGAACTTATTCCAATGGTTGATTGTATTGAATTATTTGATGCAAATATTCCAGATCAAGATGTTATTGAGGTTATTTCTTTTGAGGAATATGTGGATAGGTTCTTAGACTGAACAATATCCTAAACTTTTTTATTATTTTTTGAAGTCTTAGGTATCTCCTAAGCAAAAACATGCAAAAAACATCATACTGTGCTTCTGTAGAATAGAGATTCTGGTAATAATACTTTTCTAGTATTTCGCCTTGGTGAAGGCTGAAACCTTCATCGTTCTCCTCCTCTTCTTCCTCTTCTTCATCGTCTTCTTCGGTTTCATCTTCTTCATCAGTAGAACTTGTCCCATCATCATCATAACTCATACGTGGAGTGTAAGGCTCCCAGTTCTCCTCATCAGTCTTATAGACCTCAAGGAGATTACGTGCTATCCTGTATTGTGTGAATAAACTCATATGGATCAACCCACTATCTCATCTTCCAACTCATAGAATACTTCCCCAGAGATATTTGATTTCTCATCTGGTATTTCTTTAATGTCCACATCTAACTTCAAATCGTTAGGAGTTGATTCTTCAGCGTCCCTTGTTATGGTTACTTCCGCGTTGAATTTACCCCCCATGTAAGGGCTGATAACCACCGCCGGCTTATTCACCATCTCTTGGAATATGGCATCGTATGCTTCTGGGTGTCCGTCTGGAATGTGAATGTATGTTGAGAAGCTGAACTCACGTACAATGTATTTTGTCCTGCTGACGTGTTCAGTCCCTCCAAGTATGCTTTCACGATTCACTTCACGCCTGTTAAACGGTTCGCCCCCCGTTATCTCTGAGGGATAGAATGGATAACCGTTTATTTCCACTGTTTCATCAACATTTACAATATCTTCATACATTCCAACCATCTATGCCACTTCCCTTATGTCTAAATTGTCTTAGGTATCTCCTAAGCAAAAACATGCAAAAAACAAGACAAAGGTTTAACATCATCATCCATTTCAGAATATACCAAAGTAGATAAATA
>CAYPCR010000031.1:0-20746 GCA_964409285.1 uncultured Methanobrevibacter sp.
GTATATAACATATACAGGACTATTCAACTAACAACCCAATGATTTCAACAAAGCTCGTATTAATAAAAACAAACAAAAATAAGGAGGTTTTATTCCACAACCTCCTCAGGATGTCGTTCAAAACGAGTTAAAATAATTGAAACTATTAAAACTCCTATAACAATAGATACATCAATAATTGCTTCAAATGAAGTTGCAGCTAATATAAGATCATATACACCTTTAATCCAAATGACTAGTAAAAATAGAGGCAATATATATTTAATAATAGTTTTCCAAGTTTTTCCAATTTTAAATGTAGATTGTCTATTAATAATTTCAATAATAACATCAATTCCATAAATCCAACCGAATATGATACATTGAACTGCAATTAAGAATAAAATACCAAATTGATTTAAGAATGTATCTACAATTGAAATCATATAACTTCCAACACCAGTTGTGAAACATAATGAAATACAAACACCAACAATAGCTAAAATTGTTGTTGCTTTTCTACGAGTCCATTCAAACTCATCAGCAATGGATTTTGCAAGTGGTTCAAAGAATCCTACACCAGAAGTTATTCCTGCAAATAAAATTGATAAGAATAATAAAGGAGCTAAAATTTGTCCAGCTACACCCATAGAATTAAAAATAGTTGGAAATACGATAAATACCAAACTTGTTCCTTCAGCTACTAAATCTCCAATAGGTATTCCACTTGTAAATGACATGAATCCAAGAATGCTGAAAACTCCAAAAGCTGTAAATATTTCAAAACCTGAATTAGAAGCTACTACCAAAAGTACATTATCAGATAATTTAGATTCCTCATCTAAATAACTTGCATAAGTCATTGCAATAGCCTGACCCATTGAAAGAGAAAAGATAATTTGTGCAAATGCTGCAAGCCAAATGTTTACATTTCCTAGACTTGACCAATCCGGTTGTAAAAGGGTTTCAATTCCAATCATATGGCCTGGAAGGGTAAATGAATAAAATACAATAATTGCCATTATAACAAATAAAAGTGGAATAAGAATCTTAGAAATCTTACCAATCCCATCATCCACAGATTGATGTGAAATAAACCATAAAACTATCCAAACTCCTATAACAGCAATAAATGTAGGCCAAAGTATAGATCCTACATTACTTAAATCAGAGCTTCCACCAACATAACTTGTAAAGAATGCTTGTGGATTACTTCCCCATGCCTTAAAAAAACTACCAATCAAATAAACAATATCCCAGCCTACAATTACCATATAATAACAGCAAACCATGAATACCATTAATGCTAACATCCAACCAATAACTTCCAATTTACCATTAATTTTCTTTAGAATATGACTGAACGAATCTCTAAAATGGAAACCAACTCCGTACTCAAGGATTAAAAATGGAATACCCATAATAGCTATCGCACAGAAGTAAGGAATAAAGAACGCTCCTCCTCCATTAGAGTAAAGAACATAACTAAATCTCCATATGTTTCCAAGACCAACCGCAGCTCCTATCATAGCCATTAAAAATGCTAAGTTACTTCCCCATGTATGTTGTTCTACTTCATTACTCATCAAACCACATTATAATAAATGTTTATTAATTAAAATTTAGACTTTAATTATATTTAATAATTATTATTGATTTGAATGAAAAAAGAAGAAATAAGGTAAACAAAGGATATTATTCACTTTGTTTAGCAAAAAATGAATATAAATAAAAAAACTATCAATTTAAAGCTGTTTTATTATCATGTTTTGTAAGAACAGCTGCAATTAGGAATACTCCAATAATTATTACCAAATAAACTATAAATTCTAAAGTAGTACTTGTATTAAACAAAGTAATAACACCATTAATCCATATAAATATTAAAAATATTGGCAACACGTATTTAATAATGAATTTCCATGTCTTACCTATTTTAAAAGCTGAATTGCCGTTAATTACATTAACAAAAGTATCGATATTATACAACCAACCGAAGATTATACATTGTACCGCTACCAAGAATAGTATTCCAAATTCATTTAAAAATCCATCAACAATTCCAATTAGATAGCTACTTATTCCTGTGGTAAAAATAGCTGAAATACAAATTCCAATTATTGTTAAAATTGTAGCTGTTTTACTTCTACTCCAATTGAATTCCTCACTTAATGCCTTTGCAAGAACTTCGAAAAATCCCAAAGAAGAGGTAATTCCTGCAAATAAAATTGATAAGAATAATAATGGAGCTAAAATTTGTCCAGCTACTCCCATAGTGTCAAATATTGTTGGGAAAACTATAAATACCAAACTTGTTCCTTCAGCTACTAGTTGATCAAGTGGAACTCCTGATGTAAATGTCATAAAACCAAGAATTGAAAATACTCCAAAAGCTGTAAAAATCTCAAAACCAGAATTACAAGCTACTACAAACAATACATTATCTGATAATCTGGCATTTTCATCTAAATAAGTAGCATAAGTTAAGGCTAACGCTTCTCCAATAGCTAATGAGAAAAGAATTTGTGCAAATGCTGCAAGCCAAATATTAACATCTAATAAACTACTCCAATCAGGTTGCAGAAGATTTTCAATTCCAATCATATGACCTGGAAGAGTAAATGCATAAATTACAATAATTGCCATTATAACAAAAAGAACAGGAATTAACACCTTAGATGCTTTACCTATTCCTTCATCTAAGGATTTGTGTGAAATAGCCCAAACAACAATCCAAACAGCTACTACACTTATTAAAGTTGGCCAAATAATATTTAAAGAATTTGATAAATCACCATTTCCACCTACATAAGTTGCAAAGAATGCTTGTGGATTGCTTCCCCAGGCCTTAAAAAAGCTACTGAATAAATAAACTACATCCCAACCAATAATTACCATATAATAACAGCATACTGCAAAAACCATCAGAGCTAAAAGCCAACCAATAAATTCAAGTTTTTCATTAATCTTTTTTAAAATATGGGCAAAGCTTTCCCTAAAATGAAAACCTACAGCATATTCCAAAATTAAAAATGGAACTCCCATCAATATGATAGCACAGAAATAAGGGATAAAAAAGGCCCCTCCACCATTGGAATATAAAACATAGCTAAAACGCCAAATATTACCTATTCCTACAGCTACACCAATCATTGCAAATAAAAATGCAAGAGTGGAACCCCATCTATGTTGTTCATTTTCCATTAATGTACACCTTATTATGTTTTGTTAAAATACTAGCAAATACAATAACAATAATTGATATTATTGCATATATAGAGATTACAACTAAATCTGCACCACTTATAATATCAAATAAACCCGAAATCCAAAGAATGGAGATTCCCACAGGTAAAATATACTTAATAATAGCTTTCCAAGTTCTTCCAATCTTAAAAGAAGAATGTTTATTAATAATAGCTATTACACGATCAACATTATACGCCCAACCAAAGATTAAACATTGAACCACAATCATTAAAAGAATTCCGAATTGATTAATAAATCCATCAACAATTCCAACTAAATAAGAACCCATTCCTGTTACAAAACACATTGAAATAGCACAACCAATAATAACTAAAGTTGTAATGGACTTATTTCTTGACCAGTTGAACTCCTCACACAAAGACCTTGAAAGAGGTTCTAAAATTCCAAAAGCTGAGGTAATTCCTGCAAACAATATTGAAATAAAGAATAAAGGTCCTATAATTTGTCCAGCTATTCCCATCGTATTAAAAATAGTTGGAAATGCGATGAAAACCAATCCAGTTCCTTGATCTACAAGATTTGGTACTGGAGTTCCTGATAAAAATGACATGTAACCAAGAATTCCAAAAACACCAAAAGCTGTAAAAATCTCAAAACTGGAATTTGCAGCTACAACACATAAAACATTATCGGATAATTTAGTTCCTTCCTCCAAATAGCTTGCATAAGTAACAGCAATTCCAATACCCATAGATAAAGAAAATAAAACCTGTGCAAAGGCAGCTAACCAAATATTAATATCTAATAATGCATTCCAATCAGGTTTTATAAGCTGGTCCACTCCAATCATATGGCCTGGAAGTGTAAATGAGAATATTACAATAATGGCCATTATAATAAATAAAAGAGGAATTAATATTTTAGAAACCTTTCCAATTCCTGCATTCAAATCTTTATGAGAAATAAACCAAATAGCTATCCAGACACCTAACACGCAAATAAGAGTAGGCCACATTATTTGAGTAAAACTACCGTTTCCACCTGCATAGTTAGCAAAAAATGCTGTTGGATTGCTTCCCCAACCTTTAAAGAAACTTTCCACAAGATAAATTATGTCCCAACCAACAATAACCGTATAATAACAAGCTATTCCAAAAACAAGCAATACTAAAATCCATCCAAAAAATTCATAATGAGGTTCAATTCTTTTTAAAATATGGCTAAAACTTTCTCTAAAATCAAATCCAACACCATACTCTAAAATTAAAAAAGGAATTCCCATTATTAAAATAGCACAAACATAAGGAATGAAAAATGCTCCTCCACCGTTGGAATATAAGACATAACTAAAACGCCAAATATTTCCAAGTCCCACTGCTGAGCCTATCATAGCCATTAAAAAGGCTATATTACTTCCCCACTTTTGTTGTGCTACATTGTTCGACATAAAACTAATATTTTATTTTTTTATTTGATAAACATTGTTGTCTTAATTGAAAAATCTAGAGAAATATTGTTAATTTGCAAGGTTGTTTTAATTTTCTCTTTTTCATGGTGTATAATCTTAAAATGAACATCGTACATTTTTTTATAATATTTTATTAAATATTACATCAAGTTTAATACTTAATAATTAACAATGTTTTTCTACCTTCTACAAATAACTACAACACGATAAAAACAAAGCCCCAACAGTTTTATAAAATAAAATATAGAGATGTTAATAACAAGGAGATAAAATGAAGACAAAAAATTTAGCAATAATATGCATCTGCATTATAGCAGTAATTGCAGTTGGAGCTGTTGCAATAGCTATGCCAACAACAGCTGAAGAGACCAACTTACAAGTATTAAGCAATTCAAGTTTAAATTCACAGGACAACTTTACAGTGAAATTAACGGCAGATAAAAATCCAATAGCTAATCAAACCATTAATATAACAGCTAAAGATTCGAATGGAAATCAATATAACCAACAAATTACAACAAATGATGAAGGAATAGCTAGTTTAAGTTTAAATGGCCTAGCTAGTGGTAATTATACAATAGAATGCGACTATATTGGAACTGATGGCTACAAACCTAGTAATCTGACAACAAGTTTAGAGATAAAGGAAGTTGTCACCAATGATGTTTCAACCAGTACAAGTAGCTCTTCATCAGATTCTGATGATGATCCCTATGGTGGAGCCTACATAGATCCAAGCGAAGCTAAAAGTCAAGATGATTTGGATTATATCAATTTCCATAATGACCTGATGAAAAGAAGACAGCAAGCTGCAGATGAAGGTCCTATGGATCAGGCAGCTTACGATAAATATGGTTTATAAAATAAACAACATTAATCAGATAAAAGTTCTCTTTTAGTGAAATAAACAGAAGCTCCTACAATTAAAATTGTAATAATCAAATCTATGATAAGTTCAAAGCTATTGGATGATGAAATTAAACTGAAGGCTCCCCTAATCCAAATATAGCTTAAAAATATAGGTAAAACAAATTTAACAACAAATCTCCATGTTTTACCTACTTTAAATTTTGAAAATCTATTAATAAGAGCTTGTAAGTTTTCTGTACCATACAACCAAGCAAATATTATACATTGTACAACAATTAAGAGTAAAATTCCAAATTCATTTATAAAACTATCGGCTATACTGACCATGTAACTTCCAACACCAGTTGCAAATAGGGCTGAAAAACAAAAACCAACAATAACCAAATATAATGTTGATTTGGATCTTTTTATATTGAATTTTTCAGCTATTCCGTGAGCTAATGGTTCTAAAAGACCAAAACCAGAAGTAATACCTGCAAATAAAATAGCTATAAAGAATAAAGGACCTAAAATTTGACCAATCCAACCCATAGCATCGAATATTGTTGGAAATACTATAAATACAAGACTGGTTCCTTCACTAACAAGATTAGCTACTGGAACACCAGATAGATAGGACATATAACCTAAAATAGAGAAAACACCGAAAGCAGTACATATTTCAAAACCTGCATTGGCACCTACAACCAATAAAACATAATCGGCAATTCTAGCATCATCCTTTAAATAGCTAGCATAAGTTAAGGCAATACCCTGACCCATAGAAAGTGAAAATACAATCTGTGAAAATGCAGCAAGCCAAATATCTACACGACCTAAACTGGACCAATCAGGATTTAAAAGTGAATTTAAACCAATCTCATGACCTGGAAGGGTTAAGGAGTATCCTATTATTATGGCCATTATAACAAATAAAATAGGAATTAAAATCTTAGAAGCCCTACCTATTCCTTCATCAATTGATTTTCTTGAAATGAACCATAAAATAAACCAAATAGCTATAAGGGCAATTAATGTAGGAACTATAATTCTTGTAATTTCCGAAATATTAGAACCACCACCAACATAAGTTGTAAAAAATGCTTGTGGATTTGCTCCCCATGCCTTAAAGGGGCTAGCTATTAAATAGACAATATCCCAGCCTACAATAACCATATAATAACAGCAAATTCCAAATACCAGAAGAAGTAAAATCCAGCCAATGACCTCAAGCTTAGGATTAATCTTTTTTAAAACACCAGTGAAAGACCTTTTAAAATTAAAACCAGCAGAATATTCTAAAATTAAAAAAGGAATTCCCATGATTAAGATAGCTATAAAATAAGGGATGAAAAATGCTCCCCCACCATTGGAATATAATACATAGCTAAAACGCCAGATATTGCCTAAACCTACAGCTGAACCAATCATAGCCATTAGAAAAGCTACGCTACTATTCCATTTATGCTGTTGTGTTTCATTTGCCATTTTAAATCCCCTACTAATCGATTAAATAATAAGATTATAGAGGTATTTAAATTAGTATGATTTAATAATAATTTATTAAATAAATAAAATTTATTTTGAATCAAGAATTTTAAGCTGTTTTAAAGCCAAAATATAATAATTAGAACCTTATAATTAACATTATGAGTGTTAAAGCTTATAAAATTTTAATTAACCACACTACAATTTTAGATAATGTTATAAAAATTGAGAAAACAATTGAAAAAACACCTACATTTAATATAACCCATCATGAAAATATTTTCAAAATCTTTCAAGAATATGGAGTTGATTGTACAAATGAAGATTGTATTGGACAAATTGAAATAGATAATTTGGATTTTGAAAACTATATGGATGAATTTGATTTTACAGATGAAGAAAGAAACATTTTAAAGAAAATTAAAAAAGATTTAATAATTGACAATTACCTTTCTTTTGAATGTATGTAATTATTTTAATCGAAATTAAAGATATCATTGAAATGTTCGTTTAACATGTTGTAATTGACTAAAAAATCAATATCATCAATCACAGCATTAAACTTTTTAGACATTTTTCTCCAACCTTGTCCATCAGTAACCCAAACAAATTTAATATTTTTATCATCCAATTCTTTCTGAAGTTCTACATAAGCATGAGCTACTTCAATAGGTTTACTTCCTCCAGCGTTATAAAAATTACATTCGATGGCATATTCTGGAATATTATCTTTGTATATAACATAATCAAATCGTTTATCCCTATCAATAGAAACTGTAGCATCCTCTTTTTTAACTTCAATATTGTTAATATTAGCAAAATTATTTTCTAATAAATTCCCTATAATATCTTCAAAAATATGGCCACTTCTATTTTTTCTTCCATTAGAATCAAGCCCTACTTCAGTTCCAACTAAATATGAATAGAGATCATCTATTTTATTAAATAAATTTAATAATCCCGTTTTAATAGAAAAATTTACAATTTCATCAATATCAAATTCATTTTTATAAAAATTGATTTTCAATGAATTTTGATAATCGAAATCAAAAATAGGTATTATTTTTGATTTATTTGCCCATCTAATTGCTAGAATGGAAGGAAGTATTTCAACAACATCAGGATATTTTCTCAATATATTTCTAAAATTAGATTCCAATTCTTCAGGAGGAACTTTATTTAAGCTATTTAAAATGCCAATTTCAACTAAAGAATTTTTTAAATTATCAAACACCTTATCCCAATTCACAAAGTAATCATAGGTCCAATTTGAATCCAATAATGAATCTAGAAAATGTTGTACAAAATCCTCTGTGGAATCAAAATTTAATAATTCACTATTAACCATTATCCCACCCATAATTCCTAACAATAATTTCATTAATAGGACCTCTTTTAGAAGAATCCCGATTTATAAACCGTTTGGCCCTTACTCTTTCAATTAAAAAATCTGAATATAAATCATCAAAAAAATTATCATTTTCATCTGCATTTTTAGGATCTGAATTGCTTAAAATAACTTTAGCTTCCTTATCAGCTATTCTTTTAAAAAATTGAGATAGTTCAATCTGATTATCATCGTTAAAACCACTTTTTGAATAAGTTGTAAAATTAGCTGAATTGGTTAAAGGTCTATAAGGAGGATCCAAATAAACTAATGAATTCTCATCAATCATCTTTTCAGATTTTTCATATGATGCATTAAAAATTTTAGTGTTTTTTAAAATTTTAGACACAGCTATTAAATTATCCTCATCACAAATAGCAGGATTTTTATATTTTCCAAAAGGTACGTTGAATTCACCTTTTTTATTTAAACGAAACAATCCATTAAAACAAGTTTTATTCATAAATATTGTTTGAGAGGCTCTCTCAATATGATCATGAGAATAATTATCAAAATCAAAATCAGTTAAAGAAGAATTAAAATTTTTACGAACTGTCAAAAAATATTCTTTCCTATCATCAAAATCTTTTGGAATGAACTCCTCACGAATATTGGAAAGAAGATTGATTAATTCATAAACATCATTTTTTATTACATTATATGTTAAAATTAGTTCAGGATTAATATCAGATAAATAAGACTCCTTAATCTTATAATTTGACATTAGGTAAAAATAAAATGCCCCCCCTCCGATGAAGGGTTCAAAATATTTTTCAATTTTTTTAGTTTTTAGAACTTGAGAAGGTAAACGAGATTCGAGCTCATTTATTAATTGTGTTTTACCTCCAGCCCATTTTAAAAAAGGTTTTGCTTCAACATCCATATTATCTTTACCAATAAATTTTATATTAATAAATAATTTAACAGATATAAATTAATTAAAATTGAAATAAAAGATAATAATAGTATTATTAATTAAAATATTTAAAATTAGTGATCTATCTTATAATTAAGATCTATTTATTAATTAATTAAAAAATTAAGAAAAAAATAATAAAAAAAAGTAGTTCTAGTTAGGAACTACTTTTGGAGATAAACCTTTATTATTATCTCCGAATTCAACAGTGTATTGTGCACCAATGCCATTAAGCAATTCTTTAAATCCTGTGCAGTCACTGAACACAACCACTTGTTTATCAACAGCTATTTTTGATAAAATTTCTCCAATAGCTTCTCTTGTTTTACTTTCAAATTCAGACCATGCTAAATCTGCAAATATTGGAATGTCTCCATTTAATATTTGATGAACAGCTGCAATAAATCCGAATTTTAAAACTGCAATTTTATTGTCTTCCAAATAGCTATACTCTACAGTGTCTCCAAATTTATCTTCAATAGCTAAATTATAATTACTATCAATTAAAACTGTGAATTTTCCTAAAACATCTCCTACAATATCATTAATAGCTGCTTCGAGGCCTTCTCTGATGTTTTCAGATCCTGTTAAGGATGAAACTTTTGTTTTGTCGATTTCTGTAATTATTCTTTCAATGTTTCTTGGAGTAATAATATCTTCAAATTCTGCATCTTCTACAAAGAATAGTTTTTCTAAATCTCTTGGAATGTCATCAAAAAGAGTGTTGTAGATGTTTTTAAAGTCTCCTTGAGTAGTTATATTTCCATTTCCTTCTTTTAAAATTCTTTCAAGACAAAATTCTTTTCCATTTTCAGCAAACTTAATATCTACATCTGCTGTGTTTAAAGTTTTACCGGCTGCTGGATAGATTTCTTTACCTAGAAGACCCCATGAAAATGCATTCATCAATGTTTTGTCATTTCCTCCATTGATTACAGTTACATTGTCTGCAAGGTTGAATTCAACATCTTTAAAGTCTTCAAAGTTTTCAATTTTTATATTTTCAATTGCCATTTTAACGTCTCCTTTGCGTAATTAATGAAGACTTTCCTAGTATATAAATGTTAATATTGAAAACCTTTGCAATAGCTATTTTTTTAGTTTTATTCTTTTTTTGAAAAGTTTAGAACCACAAATTTCACAGTCATCATAAGGGTAATCATCAGGAAACTCTTTTTTACACCCCTCACAAACTTTCTTCCAGTTATAAATTCCATTTATTCCACGAGTTGCAACACCTAAATATTTAATATTATTAATTTTAAGCTCATTTTGAATACTGTAATCATCAGTTACAACAACAACATCCTTATTTGAATTAACAAAATCCATAGCTAGTGCAATAATCATTTTATCAGGCTTAGACAATCTTAAACCGTCACCAGAATTTAATAAAATTTCTTCCAATTTCTCAATAGCTACACTAGAAGGTTCTAAAACCCTAATAGAACCTGAATTAATAGCTTCATCAAATCTTAATTTAGTTTCAAAATCTTTAATCTCATCTGTAATCTCTGAGACTGTGAAATTTTCTCCCTTATCCAAAGGAAATCCATTAATAAAACCTGATGCATCAACAATATAATTAGTTTTCATAATATCCAATAGCTATTCCTGAGTTAAATTAAAAGTCAATTTTCCTGTTCCAGCATCTGTAATTTCTAATTGATCACATTGTGGTGTTAACTCTTCAAGCAATCCTTTTCCATCACTAGCTGACATGAACTGTGGCAAGTATCCAACAATATCAACTGGGTAAACTGTACATTCTCCTGTATCGTTAACTAAATCAATTCCAACAAAATATGCTCTGTGAGTAGCTGAATTTGATTGGTCAAAAATAAAGTTACCTAAACTGTAAAAGATTGGTTTTCCATTGTACATCTCAATTCCTTGTGTTACGTGAGGGTGTGAACCTAGGACAATATCTGCTCCTGCATCAATTACTTCATGAGAATAATTTATCTGATATTCATTAGGACTTCTAGAGTATTCGTTTCCATAGTGGAAGTAAACCAAAACAAAATCAGAGCCATTTTCCTTTGCAGCTTTAATGTCTGCTTGTGCAACATCCTTATCATAAGCTGAATAACCAGCATGAGTTTCATTAGCTATTGGCATTACATCCTGTGAGTATTCTGCAAAGTTTTGAGAATCCATATAATTAAATACTGTGATTTTACGACCGTTGATTTCCTGTGTCACTGGACTGTGGGCTTGCTCTACATTGTCTCCTGCACCAATTACTGTAATTCCATTACTTTGAAGTGCATCTATCGTATCATGCATACCGTCAATTCCATAGTCAAATGCATGATTATTAGCAAGAGCAGCTATTGTGTTGTTATTATCCTTTGCAAGTGAAACTAAACTAGTTGATGTTTTTAAAGGAACATCTCCTTTTACCGCACTTGCACTGTCTGTTGCTGCATTTTCAAAGTTTATCAACAATAAATCTGCAGTGGATGTAACATTATCTACTCCTGCAAATGGATTGGAATCTGTTGATAAAACTCCTGCCATATTACGGGCAAACATTACATCCCCAGTCACAGCTATTGAAACATTTTCCTTGGGATCTGTAGAATCAGATAAATTTCCATCATAGAAATAAGTACTAACTCCAGCCACTACAAGTAGAATCACCAAAATTACAATTAACCCATAGACAACTTTCCTTAATTTCATATTAAATTCTCCAATGTTTCTGGTTCTCCCTTACGTTTATTTTCAATATAACTTAAAATGAATGGAACTACAAGTAAAACAATAAACAGACTAATTTCAATCGTTATACTCATGAAATCTCCATATTCGATAGTATTTAAAATTCCATTTACCCATAGAACTGACAATAAAATAGGTAGTAAATATTTAATAACATATTTCCACCAATTTCCAATTTTAAATGGAGTATTTTCATTTAAAACTTCCAATAAATCATCAATTTTATATAACCATCCAAATGCAATACATTCAATGATAATTGCAAATAATAATGCAAAATTATTTAAAAATCTGTCAAATACTGTTAAAATGGCACTTCCAGCTCCTGTGGTAAATAGTATTGTAACTAAAAATCCGCAAATAGCTATTATATTTACAGCCTTTTTACGAGATATTTTTAAAGCATCCTTTAAAGAAGCAGCTACAGGTTCTACAAGAGCAATAGCTGAAGTAAGACCAGCTATAAAAATACATGCGAAAAATAGTGGCCCTATTACATAAGCTACTGGACCCATAATATTGAATACTTGAGGATATGCGACAAAAGCAAGACCTGTTCCTTCAGTAATTAAGCTATCAAAAGGAATTCCAGTTGAAACAGCCATAAATCCAAGTATTGAAAATACTCCAACTGCATTAAAGACTTCAAAACCAGAGTTTGAACACATTACAATAATTGCATTTTTAACTAGATTGGAATTTTCCGGTAGATAGCTAGCATAGGTTAAAACAATCGCCATACCCAGTGAAAGTGAAAAGATAATCTGTCCAAAAGCAGCTAACCATATATCTAAATTAGCTAAAGCAGACCAATCTGGAGTGAACATTTTAGAATATCCAAATGAAGCTCCATTTAATGTAAGTGAAAATAAAACAATTAAAACTACAAGGCCAAATAATAAAGGAACTGCAACTTCACTGAATTTGGAAACACCCTCATTGATACCTCTATGAGAAATAAACCAAACCAAAAACCATACAACTAAAGCAGCTATAAAAACACAGGGAACAAAAGTCAAAATTCCTGAAAAACTATCATTAGCCTGTAAAACATTATTTACAAGAAAACTATCAGGTTGTGATCCCCATCCTTTAAAGAAGCTTAAAATCATGTAAATTAAATCCCAACCAACAATGACTGTATAATAAGCCACAATAAAAAATATTACAAGACAAACAAACCATCCAAAAGGTTTAAATTTCTTATTTATAGTTTCAAAAGCTTTTAAAAATGAAGTTTTGAACTTATATCCAACAGAATATTCAACAAGTAAAAATGAAAAACCTAATACTAAAATAGCTACTATATAAGGAATCATAAAGGTTCCTAAACCATTGGTATAGAGAATATAAGGAAATCTCCAAATATTGCCTAAACCAACAGCAGATCCAATCATAGCCATTAAAAATCCAAAATTACTATTCCATTGGACTCTTTTTTCTTCGACCACTGAAATCACTCTGCTTCAACTAAGTCTTCATCATCACTAAACAATTGATCAAGCATCCATTCAGCATCATACTCCATTATATCCTCATAACCTTGTCCAATTCCTAAAAACATGATAGGTTTTTGGATAACATAACCAATAGAAAGAGAAGCTCCTCCTTTACTATCAGCATCAGCTTTAGTTAAAATCACACCATCAATATCAATGGCATCATTAAACTTACGAGCTTGTTCAGTTGCATCATTACCAGTAAGAGCATCTCCAACAAAAACAACTAAATCAGGTTTAGCTACCCTTTTAATTTTTTTCATTTCATCCATTAAATTTGTGTTAGTTTGCATCCTACCAGCAGTATCGATTAAAACCAATTCCTTACCCTGAGCTTTAGCATGTTCCACAGCATCAAAAGCAACAGCAGCAGGATCAGAACCTTTTTGATGTTTAATAATTTTAACACCAACATTATCTGCATGATGAGTAACTTGTTCAATAGCTCCTGCTCTAAAAGTATCACTAGCAGCTATTACAGGAGTATAACCTTTTTTAAGATAGAAATTAGCCAGTTTACCAATAGTGGTTGTTTTACCGGTTCCATTAATTCCAACAAACATTACAACTAAAGGCTCCCCTTGAACTTTTTTCTCCTCAATCATTTCTGTCATAGATTTTCCATCAATATCAATGATTTCAGCTACTGCATCTCTTAAAGCATTGAAAGTATATTCTGTAATGTCATTACTTCTTTTAATCTTTTTACCGACCAAATCATTTTTAACAGAATCAACAACCTCTGAAGCTACTTCCATAGCTACATCACCTTCTAAAAGACCCATTTCTAAATCCCAAAGAAGATCATCAACATGTTTTTCAGAGATAGTTTTTTCACGAATAAATGAGAAAAAACCACTTCCATCTTCATCTTCAGAAGAATCTAAATCCTCTTCTTCCTCATCTGATTTATCCTTAGAACGAGACCAAAAACGAGATTTCTTTTCATCTTCATCTTCAGAAGAATCTAAATCCTCTTCTTCCTCATCTGATTCATCCTTGGATTTATTCCAAAAACTAGATTTCTTATCACCTTGAGGCTCTTGATCAAAAGATTCTGAATTATCATCTTCAGCTATTTCTTCTTCATTATCTGATTTGTCCTTAGAACGAGACCAAAAACGAGATTTTTTCTCTTTAGCTGGAGTTTGTTCCTCAACAGGTTCAAAAATATCTTCCTCAGCTAATTCCTCTTCATTTTCTTCTTCGTCAATAGAATCAACAATCTCATCGTTTATAGATTCTGAATTTTCCTCTTTTGAAGTTAAAGATAATTCTTCATCAGCTATTTCATCGTCAGTATTGTCTTTTTCCTTATTATTCTTGCGACCAAAAGAGAAGAAAGATTTCTTTTTAACATTTTCTTCATTTTCCTCTGAAATGTTATTTTCTTGTTCTGCTTCTGTTTTAAGCTCTTCTTCTAACTGATCACTGGTTTTTGAGAACTTTTTTTTTAATGATTCAAACAAGCTATTACCAACCTATTTTTTCCAGTTAGTATAAAATATTAATTTTATATTACTTAAAATAATGTCTAAAAAACACAACAAAAATTGAATTTATAAAAGTGCAAAGTTGAGGTCTTCGGGATGGCGAGCCTCGCTCAACTATGCAGCGGTTACAATCTAGAAAAAAATAAGCACTACATAGATTTTCTTGTAGCATATATCATAACCAATATTCTAATTGTTATATCTGCTATATAAACCTTACTATTTTTAAAACAATATTGATATGGACTTATTTTTTTAAATACAAAGCAATATTGAAGTTATTTTTAAGAAAAACTTTAAATAAAACATTGTTTAAAATATTAATACATTTTTACAGCTGAAATAATACTTAGAGGAGATATTATACAAGAAAATGACACAATGAATAAAATTGTAGCAAATACCTTTAAACATCATCTTCTAAACTACATTGGAATTGAAGCTAAAAAAATTGATATTCTTAACTCTGAAAGGTTTATTTACAATAAAAAATATATTCCAGATGTTCTTGTAAGAATTAAAAACACAATAATAGATCTTGAATTTCATACTGGAAAAACAAAAACTAAAAACCTTAAAAATTATTTAGGTTATCAAGTAGCTATTATGTCCGATTATCCAAATTTAGAAGTAGAAACACAGGTGATGATAACTGAAGATGTAGAAAAATCTGTAAAAGAATATAAAACTAAAAATATCACATTTAGTCCGAATTTTTGGTCTTATAAATCCTTAAATGCCAATGAAAAAATAAATAAAATAGATAATAAAATACATAAACAACAAGAGATTAATGAAGAGGAAATGATAGATTTAATCTATCTTCCATACATGGAAAGCAAAAAATCGAAAGTAGAATTATTACTTAAATCTTGTCAATTAACAAATAAAGTAAAGGGACCAACAAAAGAACAATTAAAAGCTATGAAAACCTGTCAATTATTAATCATGGAAAAATATGTTAAAAATGAATCTGAAAAAAAGAAATTAATGAAAGTGATAAAAATGAAATTAAATATAGTACAACGATTAAAACTAGAAGGAGAAAAAGAAGGAATAGAAAAAGGAGTAGAAAAAGGAGTAGAAAAAGTAGCAAAAAACATGAAAAAAACTGGAGAAACACCAAAATTCATATCAAAAATGACAGGACTAGACCACCAAACCATAGAAAAACTCTAATTCCAAAAATAGACATCAACATCAAGTGATAAAAATGAAATTAAACATAGTACAACGATTAAAAGAAGAAGGAAGAGAACAAGGAGAAAAAGAAGGAATAGAACAAGTAGCAAAAAACATGAAAAAAGCCGGAGAAACACCAAAATTCATCTCAAAAATGACAGGACTAGACCACCAAACCATAGAAAAACTCTAAAAACATAATCATAGCTAAAATAAAAAAATCAGGATATTAAATTTTATATTTTCACAATTCATATAACAATACTAGTTTTTTGAAATATTAAATAATAAGAAATCAAATATATTTTTTAAATAATCTAAAAACAGTTAAAAAATAGCTTAAAAAAGAAAAAAAGTAATGGAATAAATTACATTCCAGTTGTAGACATCTGACCTTGAGCTGTAGCCATTAATTGTTCAGCTTGAGCTGAAAGACTACCTACAATATCAGTGACTTGTTGTAAGTTAGCTAACATTTTATCCAAACTATCATTTAAGTCTTCTTTTTGACCTGCGATAATTTCTTTAGCTCCTTCAACATCTTTTTTAACTGCGTAACCTGCACCAATACTTATGATGATTTCATCAGTGTTTTTAAGATCTCCTTTAACGAAAGAACCAGCACCAACTGGGACAAAAGCTTCAATAGAATCTTGACCCTTAATCTCATCTAAAGTATTAACTAAAGTATCAACTTCAGCTATTGAACTTTGAATAAGTTCAATTTGTTGTTGAATTAATTCTGATTGTTGTTTATATGCATTGATTTCATTAATGAGTTCTTCTAATCTTTGCTGATCTTCCATATTTACACCTACTTTTTATATTAAATATTTTTCATATTCAATATTATAAGAACTTCCTTATATAAGTTCTTTTAAAATTTGATCTTCAACTTCATCAGGTGAAATTTCAACAATTTCATCAATAGAAATTTGGTTTCTATTAATTCCATGTTTACTTCCAAAACGGGCATAAATTTTTTCTTTAATATCATCTTCACAAGTAGCTTTGTATTCTTTGACAAATTTATGACCTTCATCACCCATTACAAAAGTTCCTTTAACTCTGTAGATTTTAGTTATCATAATAATCCCCAAAAATTAATCATCATCTAAAAAGCCTAATGCCTCTTCAACTCTAGCCATTTCAGGACCTGTACTTTCTTTAGCTACAATAGCTCCATTTGAATTTGCAAGACTGCAAGCTCCAACTAAAGAAATTCCTCTACCGACAGTTCCTACATCTCCTTCAACACCAAAAATATCATTTGCAAATTTAACTTCATTTTTAGTAGCTTTTTTATCCATTAAAAATCCTTTATTTGTAACAGTTATAAGAGAACCAATAATATCACTTCCAACCATAGAAGTTGGTTCTACATCAACATTTAAAGTTTCTTCTAAGACATTAACAGCATCTTCACTTAAAAATGGACTTACAATAGCTCCATTATCATTACAGGCTACAATATTTCCAACAGCTGTGTAATTGCCAGGAATCTTAGCTACGTCTAAACCTAAATCTTCAAATTGTTTAATTTCTTTATCAAGCACATGTGGAGAAACAACTATTCCATTGTTGTTTGCTACAGCTAAAGATCCGATAAGGTTACTACCAGCTATGGAAGATTTAATAACATCAACTTCTAATGCTTCTTCTATGATATTAACTTTGTTATCTAAAAGATTATAAGGAACAATAGCTATATCATCAGTAGCAAGAATAAATACCCCAATATTTGGATTTCCAACAATATCAACTCTTTTTAACATGGTAATCACCTTAGGCTTTTATAAACTTATTCTGCTAAAGTAGCTTCAACTACTCCATCATCATCTTTTACAGCTTTAACAGTAATTTTAGATGGTATTTTTTGAATACCTCTTTGCCAAATTTCATGGTTAATAGATTCATCTAAGATTACTTCTTCAGCTTTCATATGTTTCATTAAGAAGTTTCTTACTTCCCTAATAGCTCTAGGAGCTCTTATAGTCCTTTTAACTTTTTTAACATCCCTAAGGGGAATTGTGTAAACTCTTTCCATGACAAATCCTCCCTATAATTTAAGATGATTTCTTCTCCATTGTCTAGGTTTAGGCCTATATCTAAGTTTACGATTAGTTTTAGCATATGCCCAAATTGGAATTCTTCTGTTTTGTTTAGTTGCTTTTGCCATTCTTAATTTTTTAGCTAATGGTTTATTTCTACTCATTATATCACCAATTTATATTATTTTTATATCCAGTAACCCGAGTTTGATAATGTGTTGGGAAAATATCTTTAGATTTTCCACCTTTCTCATCAATAAGAGTTCTAATTTCAACCTCATAATCCGAATTATTATCCTTATTACTTCTTTCATGTGAAAGCTCAAATAAATCAGAAGTAATACTTTTAATAGTTTTAATACCAAAACTGTCTAAATTAGCATATTGAACATTTTTTCTATCTTCTAAACTTCTAATTTGATTAATATTCAGTTTTGGTGTTCTATCATCTCGACGAGTTCCGTCAGCTACTAAATCATAATTATTAGCAGCCTCTTCTACAACAGCTTCATGAATAAATTTAATTCCTTCATTTGGAAATCCATCTTCCATAATAATATCACAAGTTTTATCTAAAATGTCAGTATCCATTTTAAGAACATTATGATTAAAACCAAGTGCTTTAGCTGATTTACTTGCAGGAATAAAAGAATCATAAACTCCAAAATTAGCAGTTACTAATTCCACATCGAACCCTAACTTCTGCAGAATTATGCCCATTAAGGAGCTGTCCTTTCCTCCACTGTATAAAACACAAGCTTTTAACATTATTATTTCCTGGTAATTTTAATTTCCTTCTTCTGACCAGCTATTTGTTGTAAAAGAACTTTTAATTGTTCATCGGTAACTTTACCACGTAAACTACCTGCTTGTGCAGACTGAATCAATTGAAGCTCGATTTGATTAACAAGATCTGGTTTAGTTAATCTTAAATTAGCTAATCTATTACGTGCTTCAGAAGTCATGATTTGAGATAAAATTTGTTTCTTCTGAGCTTCAAATTCTTGCTGAGCTTGTTGTTGTTGCATTTGTTGTTGAGCTTGTGCTTGCATTTGATTTTGTGCAGCAGCTTGTTGTGCTTCTAATTCAGCCATTCTTTTACGGCGTATTTCATCAAGATCACTCATATCAAACTCTCCAAAATATAATTAGTATTTTTCAAGTTCAGGAATATCTTTAATTATTTCTCCGGATTTTTTATCCATAAAAGATCTTCCTTCAGGAGTAACAACTCTTCCACCTTCAACTATTTCAACATAACCTGCATCCTCTAATTGGTGAAGAGCATTTCTAATAATGGATCCACTTCCTTTTCTAAATACTTCTGGAGTTACACCACGGTCTTTTTTACCACCGTAAAAAGTTCTCAAACTCATAACTCCAACTGGACCATCCATGTAAACTCTTCTTAAGATAGAAGCTAATCTTACATACCACCAATCTTTGTTTTCTGGTTTTCTTTCTTTATGTACACCTGTTTTTACAAAATTAGACCATGCAGGTGGGTTAATTTTATCATTGTTTTTAAATTCCTCTGCTACTTCAGTAATTAATACATCAGCAGGTACATCAAATACAGTAGTCATATTAACTCTCCAATAATTTAATTTAAATAATTGTCCTCATTAATCAACTGTAAATTTATGACCTTAATTAAGGCCTGTAACTCTAAATTTAAGCAATGTTTAAGGTTTTTTCTTATAAATAACTGCAACATGTCCTCTAACATCAATGAGCTTAGCTCTAGTTTTAGTGACAATTTCAGTTATATAATTATCTTTATCTTTAGCGATATTTTTTGCAAATTTTAGCTTAACAATTTCATTGTTTTTAAGCTGACGTTTAATTTCTTCAATAACATTATCATTAACACCAGCTTTTCCAATATTAATTGTCATAGCAGAAAGAGCTCTATTCATCATCTCTTTTTTGTTTTGACTCATATTTAGCTCTCCTTTTATTTTTCTTCTCCTTTTGATAAGGAATCTTCATAACATGACCACACTCATCACAAAAAATATTAACTGATTGGTTAATTAGCCGGACGGACGAATTATGGCCATAGTAAAGGAATGAATTACAATTTTTACAATATCTTCGATTCCATTTTTCAGGAATTTTAGTATTATACTTGGTAGACAATTTTTGAGCCATTTCTACATAACGATTAGATCTTTCTGGATGGTCAAAAAATTGTTTTTCAGCATTTTCAAAAAGAATATTCATTCTTTCCTTAGCTATTTCAAGCATCCATTTTGGTTTATTTCCTCTACTCAAGATATCCCTCTATAAAATAGAAATTAGGATATAATATTCAAGAATTTGAATTAAAATGATTTGCGCATAATAAAACAAACCACCATAGTTAAAAAATTAACCTTAGGTTATTATGAATATTAGAATAAAATATGTTTTTAAATATTTATAAAGGTTATGAATTTCCGAGATTGTAAATTTTTATAGGGTTTTTTGAAGATTTTTTTTAGACACATTTTAT
>CAYPCR010000032.1:0-19470 GCA_964409285.1 uncultured Methanobrevibacter sp.
TTGTATTGTGTACTATGGGTTTTCTATGGGAATTTCATTTCGCTGCCAGCCATTTCCTATTATTAATTTTATTTATTTTTGTTCTGTTTTTCTGGTGATTTCATGGATATTAAAGTATTAGATACAACTTTACGTGATGGTGAGCAAACACCAGGTGTTTCTTTAACTTCTTTAGAAAAATTACGAATAGCTTCTAAATTAGATGAAATTGGTGTGGATTTTATTGAAGCTGGTTCTGCAATTACTTCTGAAGGTGAACGTGAGGCTATCAAAACTGTTACTTCTCAAGGCTTTGATTGTGAGATTTTAAGTTTTTCAAGACCTTTAACTATTGATATTGATTATTGTTTAGAGTGTGATGTAGATGCAGTTAATTTAGTGGTTCCCACTTCTGATTTGCATATTTTTGATAAGTTGAATACCACTAAAGATAAGTTATTAGAAATGTCTAATAGTGCAATTGATTATTGTAAAGATCATGGTTTAATAGTTGAATTATCAGCTGAGGACGCTTCAAGAACCGATGTTGAGTTTTTAAGAAAGGTTTTTCAAGAAGGTATTAATCATGGTGTTGATAGAGTTTGTATTTGTGATACTGTTGGTATTTTAACTCCAGATACTTCATTTGATTTATTTAATAGTTTAAGTGACCTTTCTGTCCCTATGAGTTGTCATTGTCATAATGATTTTGGTCTTGCTGTTGCTAATACATTAGCTGCAATTAAAGGGGGAGCTCAAGAGTTTCATTCTACTGTAAATGGTATTGGTGAAAGAGCAGGAAATACTTCTTTTGAGGAAACTGTTTTAAGTATTAATAGACTTCTTCCAGATTTTGATACAAAAATTGATATTTCTAAAATATATTCTATTTCTAAACTTGTGGCACGTTCTACTGGTGTTTATATTCAACCGAATAAGGCTATTGTTGGTGAAAATGCTTTTGCTCATGAGTCTGGCATTCATTCTGATGGTATTATTAAAAATTCTTCGACTTATGAACCTATGACTCCAGAACTCGTTGGTCAAAAACGTAAGTTTGTTTTAGGTAAGCATATGGGTACTCATGGATTAAATAATAGATTGGAAGAAATGGGCTTAAAAGTTAATAAAGATCAATTACAAGAAATTTGTGATAGTGTTAAGTTATTAGCTGATAGAGGTAAGACAGTTACTGATGTTGATTTGCAGGCAATAGCTGGTAATGTTTTAGACACTAATTATGAAGATAGAATTAAACTTGAAGAGGTTACTATTGTTGCAGGTAATACTGTGATGCCAACAGCTTCTGTAAAATTAACTATTGATGATGAACAGGTGTTAGAAGCTGGTGTGGGAGTAGGTCCTGTTGATGCGGCTATTAATGCGGTTAAAAAGTCTATTTCTGATTTTGATGATATAGAATTAGAAGAGTATCATGTTGATGCAATTACGGGAGGAACTGATGCTTTAATTGATGTAATTGTTAAGCTTCAAAAGGATGATAAAATTATTTCTGCTAGAGGTACTGAACCAGATATTATTAATGCAAGTGTAAAAGCTTATATTGCTGGTGTTAATAGATTAATTGATGAGGAATAATATGAATCTTCAAGATTGTGAAGTTGAAATTATTGGTTTTAAAGGTTCAATCGATTCTGTTAGTGATTTATTATCTAAAATTTCTGATTTTAATCATGGAAATTCTATTGTTCAACTTTTAAATGCTGATGGAATTTGTAATAAAAATCATGTTTATCATGCGGTTAATCAGGCTTTGTTGTCTTTTGAAAGAGGAGAAAATTTAGCTAAAGATTTAAGTGTTGAGATTATTCTGAGATGTTCTGCTCAAAGACAAATTTCTAAAGCTTTTGAACTATTAGGTTTAAAAGAAGGTGATATGAATTTGTGTGGTGTTTTCATAAATTGTTCAAATGAAATCATTGACTATTTATCTTCTACTTTTGAAATTGATGATGATGTTTTATTAGCTAATGAATTAAAATTAAAAGATATTTATGAAATTTCAGACAATATGTTAGAGTCTATGCCTATGGAAAAAATAATTTTAGATAAAGTTACCAAATTAACAGTTGATTATTAATTTTTAAATTTATTTATTTCTTCTATTATCTCATCTAAATATTCTTTTTTAAGACAGCTATAATCTAGATTTTTTATTTCAATAGCTACAGCTTTTTCTTTTATTCTATTGTAATTTGGACATTTAGTTATAAATCCACTTTTGTTTATTGTTAAATTTTGTTTCAAATTCCAGGATAACTCTTTTGGATTTGGGTCTTTAATTATTACATTTAACCCTCTTAAATCTGCATGTATAACATTTTCAAGATTATTTTTAAGATAGCTAGTTGCATTAAATGTAAGTTCTAATTTCTCATCTACATTTTTAAGTTCACTATACATACCACTAGCTACTATTTCATTAGTTTTTGTAATTTTTTGAAGAATTTTTGTTTGTTCTAATACTTCTTCATTGTTTGTAGATAGAAGTCCTCCACTTCCAACATTTACAATTTTAGGAGATCCGGTGGAAGCTATAATAATATCACTGTATTTTCCATTTCCAAGTTTTTGTTTAGTATCTCCTAATCCTCCTGATGCATCTTCGATTAATGTTATATTGTTTTGTTTACATATTTCAGAGATTTCTTTTAAATTTTGTTCTCCACTGTATCCGGCAAAACTTGTTAATATTAAAGAGGTATTTTTATATTCTTTTAATTTATCTGGATTTATAATGCCTTGTTCGGTTTTTAGAGTTATTATTTCTTTGTTTTGTAATTTTGCTATTTGTTTAAAACCATTCCATGCTCCCTGATCCGGAATAAGAATACTATTTTCAATAGATGAAATAGCTAAATTAATAGCTGCATTTCCATTATTTGTAAGTAATACATTTTCATGAGAGGTGATTTTTTGAATTTTTTTGATAACTTCTTTTGAATAATTTTTCTCAGGGTTTAATGCTGTTTGAGACATTATTTCTTTAGTCTTTTTTGAAGGTTCTTTAAATTTAAATATCATGTTATCGTTTAAAATACATATCAAGGGTAGTTTGTTTTGTATGAAGCATTTCGTTTAGAAGTGTTCCTTGTTTTACATATCTACTAATTGGCAGTATTAGTTTTTCACCAACATATTTTAATGCATCTTTTAAAGTTTCAAATTCTTTATATGGTTGTTCCA
Source organism: uncultured Methanobrevibacter sp. (assembly GCA_964409285.1). Taxonomy (GTDB): domain Archaea; phylum Methanobacteriota; class Methanobacteria; order Methanobacteriales; family Methanobacteriaceae; genus Methanocatella. The sequence continues at coordinate 3,187 of CAYPCR010000032.1, forward strand.
TAGCTGTTTTGATATTTTCACGAACATTAAATACTCCTAAGGGTACATAACCTTGGTATGCTTCTCTTAAAACTATTAATCCTGCTTGTTTTCTTTGTTTCATAAGAGAATCTAAAACAGTCATCTTACAGGTATAGAAACAGCCTCCTACTGAAGAATATTCTTTTTTACCTCCATTAGTTTCATAATCAGAAAATAATAATTCTTCTTTTCCAAGTATTTTTATAAAAGCTTCATACCATTCGTATTGCCATTCAGTTGGGGTTAAAATTATTGCATAGTAATTTTTAAGACTTCCAAATTCATAAACTCTATAAGTGTCAATTACTTCAAATTTACGGACTTCTTTTAAAAATTGATCAGCTAAGGTGGAATCGCATGCTGTAATTGACCATCTTGTTGGAACCAATTTTCTTTTATTTTTAGTTCCCATAGCTCCAACAGAAAATGCTTTTTGCATAGCTGAAAATGGAACATCTTTATTATGAAGATTAAGAACAGCTTCAGCTGCTTTTAAATCTGTGTCATAAAATGTTTTTTCAAGCTGTTTGTCCCATCTTACTGCATCTATATCAAACTTTTCAATAGCTGCACTTGGTCCGTGAGGAGTGGAATCCTCACTAAAAACAGCTCCTCTAGGTTTTTTTCTAAAAGTAGCTTCACTATCAATGGATTTTGAAGCAAGAGATATATCCTGTAGTTTTTCAACGAAAGGATTTTCCACATCATCAATTTTGATTAATTGTTTTCCCCTAACTAAATTCATCCTGTAATCAATAATATCCTCTTGAGTTTTATTTTCTTTAATCCATGATTCTGGTGAGTCCATTATATAGGTATCACCTACTTCTTGAACCATCATAGGTCCAGCATATACTTTAGGATAAGACCATCTACCAATAAACACAGAAGGAGGAGTGCTTCCTTCCAAATCTTTTCCTACACTAACTGATTTCATTTGAATGTTTTCAGTTAATTTTTTAAGATATGCATTTTTTGTTGTAATCATTTTTATTTCACACTTTATTTTGTAATAAATTGTAGGAGTATCTTTATTGTAAATTTATTAAATATTTTACACTTTCAAGTTTTCAACCAAAATATATTAAATAATAAAATCAAATAATTATTATATAATTTAAGGAGTATAAAATGACAATTTTAGTTGTTAATAATAAAGGTCAATATAATCATAGAATTCAACGTAGTTTACAGTATCTTAAAATTCCTTCTGAATTGGTAAGTAATGAGTTATCTATTGAGGAAATGGAAGCTAAAAATCCAATTGGTATAATTTTAGGAGGAGGTCCTTCTCTTGAAGGTGCAGGTAATAGTGAGGAATATATCAAACATTTTGATATTCCAATTTTAGGAATCTGTTTAGGTCATCAGTTAATAGCTAAAGCTTATGGTGGTGAGGTTTCCACTTCGGATACTGAAAGTTATGCTAAAGTTGAACTTGATATTATTGATGATAATAATTTATTCAAACAATTAGCTCCTAATATGGAAGTTTGGTCTTCTCATAAGGATGAAGTAAAAACTGTTCCTGATGATTTTGAAGTATTAGCAAGTTCTAATATTTGTGATGTGGAATCCTTTAAACATAAAGATAAAGATGTATTTGGAATTCAATTCCATCCTGAAGTACATCACACTCCTAAAGGATCTACAATTTTTGAAAATTTTTACGAAATATGTAAAAATAGGTGTAATGATGATTGATAATGCAGAAGATTTGAAAGATAAAGCAATGACTAACAAATTTGGACTTAGAAAAAAATTTGTCAATATTCCTATTGGGGATGAAGAATACGGATTTAGAATTTCAGGTATTGGAGCTAAAGCTGTTAAACTTGAAAAATATGTTAAATACGATGAAATAATGGATGCAGTATCATCTGGAAATGATAATGGTCTTGAAGCTATGATTAAAACTATTATTGAAGAATATGAACCTGAAGAAACAGATGAAGAAGAATAAGTGATTTAAATGCTTGGTCCAGAAGAATTTATTGAAGATGCTGTTCAAAAAATAAAAGACCAAATTGGTGATGAAAAAGCTATCATTGCTTTATCTGGAGGGGTTGATAGTTCAGTATGTTCTGTATTAGTTCAAGAAGCTATTGGGGATAATTTAATAGCTATTTTCGTTGATCATGGTCTTTTAAGAGAAGGGGAAGCAGAAGAAGTAATCGATACTTTTAAAGATAGGATTAATTTTAATTATGTTGATGCTTCTGAAGAGTTTTTAGATGCTCTTGAAGGGGTAGAGGATCCTGAGGAGAAAAGAAAAATTATTGGAAAAATTTTCATCGATGTGTTTGAAAGAGAAGCTGAAAAAACTGATGCTAAATATTTAGTTCAAGGTACAATAGCTCCTGATTGGATTGAAAGTGAAGGTAAAATTAAATCTCATCATAATTTAGCCCTTCCAAGTGGAATGGTTTTAGAAGTTGTAGAACCTATAAGAGATTTATATAAAGATGAAGTAAGAGAAGTTGGTTTGTTATTAGATTTACCTGAAAAAGTAGTTCATAGACAACCTTTCCCAGGGCCAGGTTTAGCTGTTAGGGTTATTGGTCCTTTAACTAAAGAAAAATTAGAAATAGCTAGAAAAGCAGATAAAATTGTTAGAGATGAAATTGAAGCAGCTGGCATTGATAAAGATATTTGGCAATATTTTGCTGTTTTAACAGATAGTAAAGTAACTGGAGTTAAAGGAGATCAAAGAGATTTTGGTTATTTAGTTGTTTTAAGAATTGTAGATTCTGTAGATGCAATGACTGCTTATGTTCCTGAGCTTCCATGGGAGGTTATTCAAAGAATTTCTAAAAGAATAACCTCAGAGGTTCCAGAAGTTACACATGTTGCTTTATCTATTTCTGATAAACCTCCAAGTACTATAGAATTTGCTTAAATGATAATTATGGAAGATGAAGATATTTTAACCTTAGTAAATCATGGTTCTTATAAATTTATAAGCAATGATTTAACTGTTAAAGAGGAAGTAGATGATTCTTCAGCGGAAGATAAATCAGATGGTGAAAGTAACGTTTTACCTATTAGAAGATTATTTCCTCTTATGTTCTTTACAGGAGGATTATACTTCTTCTATTGGTTTTATAAGAACTTAAGTTATGTTAAAAAATCAACACCTATTTTTAGAACTATTGGAATGTTTATTCCTTTTGTTAATTGGGTTATTTATTATGATTTTCTAAAAAAGATTAGTGAACTTATAAAATCAAAAGATTTAGAATCATTTAATATTCCTGCTAATTGGCTTTTATTTTTCTTTGTACCTATCTTTGGATTTTGGTCAATGATTAATATTCAAGAATCTTTAAATAATTATTGGAGAATAGCAACTCCTAATAAAAAGGAGAAAAGAAGTTTTACAACAGAAGAAAAAATTACAATGTGTATTTTTATTGGAATTGAAATAGCTTATATTGTAATTTTATTACTATTATTTGTGGTTTGATGTTTTATGGAACTTAGAGATTTAATATATGTTATTATAGCTATTTTAATAGCTGTTATTATATTCAAAATATTTATGTGGTTATTACCTATTTTTGTAGTAATAGTAATAGCCTTTTTCATATATGTTTATTTGTCTGGAAGAAATGATGGTTATTAAAAGGAAAGTCCTTTTAATAATAATTAATGGTGATTAAGATCATTAAATGCAGAAGTTGCAGCTATTGCTCCTTCTCCGCATGCGACAATCCATTGTTTTAAACCACCACATATATCTCCAGCTGAGTAGACATACTCAACATTTGTTTTTTGCCATTTGTCAGTGATTATATGGTTAGTTTCATCTAATTCTACTCCTAATTGAGTAGCTATTTCACTATAAGGCTTGTATCCCACACTAATAAAGACTCCATTAGTTGGAAGCACACTAACTTCATCTGTTTTTTTATTTTTGATAGTTACACTTTCAACTAACATGTTTCCATTTATTGATTCAACAACTGTATCTTTTAAGACTTTAATACCTTTTTTCTCGATTTTTTCTTGTAATATTTGTTGGGCTCTAAATTCATCTCTTCTGTGAATTATAGTAACATTACACCCTAAATTATTTAAAAAAAGAGCTTCTTGAAGGGCAGTGTTTCCTCCTCCAACCATCACAATGTCTTTATCTTTAAAGAATAATCCATCACAAGTAGCACAATAGCTGACTCCTCTTCCTTTAAATTCTTCTTCTCCAGGAACATTTAAATGTTGATGGCCACTTCCTGTTGCAATTATAATTGTTTTTGAAAGGTAGCTATTTTCAGGAGTTTTAACTTCAAAATTATATTCTTCATCTTTTATAGGTACAACCTCACTAACCTCTTCAAATTCATGAATTTCAACATTTTTTTCGCATTGACTTTTCATTCTATCAATTAAAGCCATTCCAGATATTAAATCGAAACCAGGATAATTTTCCATCTCTGGAACTTCTCTACCTACCCCTCCAGTAAGTTCTTTTTCTAAAATTAATGTTTTTGTTCCTTGACGACCAGCATAAATTCCAGCTGTTAGACCACCTGGACCTGCTCCAACAATAATTATATCATATTTTTCCATATAATCACCCACTTTTACTATAATAAGTATTTTATATTTAGGTATTTAAAACTAGCGAAATAAATAAGTTTTCAATACCAATTAACTACAGTAATAAATAATAGAGCCATAATAAATGACATAGCTAAAATAATTATAATATTATTTATTTTAGTATTTTGAGAACTATTGTTATTAAAACCAAAGCAAAATGGAGCTAATGCAGCTAACGGTAAGAAATATCTAAATTGAATTCCTTCAATGAAATTTAACTGACCAACAGGAGTCCAAGTTAACAATTGAATTAAATAAGTTCCAACAAAAATAAGAATACAAATTATAAAAACCCCACCACGTTCATTTTTAGTTATTTTATATTTATTTGGATAAAGTAGTAAAATAGCTCCAAGAAAAGGAGGATAAATACCACTTATAAAGTTAGAGTAATAAGTTGTATCTCCATATGAAAAAGTGAATTGATGAGAAAATATTTCTAATAAATAGTTAGGAAGCTGAAAAATCATTATTAATGTTTCAGAAATGTGATTTAACATATAATGAAGTTGTTGGGAAGAATTAATATTATTTTGTATTTGATAATTTAGTCTCCATGAATTAGAATAATTAGGAACAGCATACCCAAAACTCCAAATAATAGCTATTAATCCTATCAGTATCATTCCAACAAAAATATAATGATAATTTTTGGTTTTAAATTTCTTTCTTGGGATTATGAAAATTAAGAATCCCAATCCGAAAAGTGTTACTTTACATAGACCTAATATTGCAGTTAAAGCAAAAAATATAAAAATTTCTTTTTTACCAATTTTTATATTTTTATCTTTTAGCAAATATAAAAAATAAGAAATTAAAATAAATGAAATTCCAAAAATAAATGAATCAATACTAAGAGATGCGGATTGGATCAAAATGAAAGGAGAGCAACTCATTACAAAAAAGGGGACTTTAAGAATAGGTGTTTTTTTAATAGCTACAGTAATACAGCTAGCATAAAAAATTAAATTAAAAATTCTTCCTAACCAAATGGCCATATTGAAGAGAGATTAAATAGCTCAGCTATTAAAATTCCAATAGCTGGAATTACATATCCATAAAAGGGATTTTGTTGAAATGCACAATCAAAAAATATGGAAGTGTAATTGATAGGTAAACTTCCTAAATTTGAGTTAAATATAGTATGACTTAAATTTGTTCTTATATCTTTTACAAGCTCAATTGTTAAAAATCCTTGATTTTCAAGGTTGTATGTTGGAAAAAAATTACCCATTGATGTTAAAACAGCTCTTGAAAAATGTTCTGATTCATCAGAAATAATTCCAATTGGAGATAAAAAACATAAACAAATGCCTGTAAGTATTATTAATAAAAAAGCAGTTTTATGAATTTCTTGTTCGTGTTGAGAGTTATAATTAATAATAAATATTCCTATAATTATAGCTATTACAAAAATTAGAATTTCCATTTTTGGATGTTGGTAATTTTGAAGATTCATAGCTGAAAGTAAAATTACTCCAATAAAAATAATATAAAAAACTATATATTTTTTATTATTCAAGCTTTTAGAATAATAAGAATATAATTTAGTTTTCATATCATTTAAATTCAAATCCATTAATTTATTCTCCTTAAAGTGAATTAATTAAATTACTTTTTATTGTTTTTATGATTTAATGTTTTGGATTTTTTGAGTTAAATTTGAATTAAAAATATGGTCAATTATGTAAATTTAAGTTACTATTTAATTGAAAAAAATGGATAGTTGATATTTAAATACCAACTATTGTTTTCTTATTCTAAAAGCAGGTACAAATAATCCTAATAGAAGTAAAGCGATTGAATTACCAGTTTCATTGCTTTTTATCAAAGATTCCTTTTTAATTTTTTCATCTACAATATTTTTTCCACTATTGTTAGCGCATTTAGTTTCACCATATTTTATGTTATTGTTAGTTTCAGATATTGCGATATTTGTTGTTTGTGAAGTGTTTGTATTTATATCTGTGTTGTCTGGGTTTTCGGGTTTTGTATTGTTGGTGTCTGGTATGGTTTCATTTGTGTTGTCGACTTTAGTAGTATTTTCAATGTAAATTGGGGAATCTAATATAGATGTAATTTCATCTAATCCATATGAATTAATCATATTTTTCAATGTTGTTGAATTGGTAGTTCCCCAATAGTTGTCATTAAGATTAGGCCCTACATAGGCAGGTTTTTCTACATATATTTCAGAATAATTAATTCCTGCAGTATTGTTGTAAATATTGTTGTAATTTATAAAAGTTGTTTTAGTAGTAGATCCATCTTGATTATCGATATAAATAGCTCCACCATATTCTCCACAGCTATTATTAGTTATTGTAGAGTTTTTTCAACAATTGTTGTTGTAAGTAATGCTCCTCCAGATTGGCCTGCAGTGTTATTCTTAAAGTTGGAATTTAAAATCTTTAATTTACTATTCCAATTATATATAGCTCCACCCCCATTCCTTAGCTATATTCTCTATAAATGTGGAATTGTATATGTTTGAGTTGAATCTCGATTGTTTTTTAATGCTCCTCCGTCTCGATAAGCTGAGTTATTATTAAAATTACAGTTATAAATGTCTGATGTTGAATGGAAAGTTGAAACGGCTCCTCCATCATAATTTGCATAATTATTGGAAAATGTACAGTTTTCCATATAAATATATCCTGAACTATTAGATTGACCATTATTGGAAACTGCTCCTCCGTTTATTTCTGCATAATTATTATAAAATTTACAATTGATAAGGTATATATTACTATTATCGCTATTTATAGCTCCACCATAATCATTTGAATGGCCATTTCTAAAAGTAATATTGTAAAAATTGACTGTAACACCATTTGAAATTTTAAAAATATAATTATTATCACAGCCATCAATTACGACATTATTGTTACCTTGAAATGTTAGATTTTTATTTATATCTATTCCCCATTGATTGTATCTTCCATTATTGAAATTTATAATAGAATTATCATCTACATTATTTATGGTGGTTTGAATTGAATCAGATGTGTATCAATTGTAACATTTTCAGCTGTTACTGTTGGTAAAAATAAAACAATCAAAAAAAGCAATATTAAAAGATATTTTTTATTAATAATTTCACCTCCTACTTTCAATCATGAAATTATTTATAAAATCGAATATAAAAAATTTATTATCGACATAAAAAAAGAAAATTGAAAAACTACAAGAGCTTTTCAATTAGATTAATTTTTGAATTTCTTCACGAACTAGTTTATTAACAACACTACCATCAGCTTTTCCTTTAAGCTCTTTCATAGCCATTCCCATAAGTGGACCCATTGCTCCCATTTGACGCTCTTTAACCATATTCTCATTGTTAATTACAATTTCTGAAATTATTTTTTCAACATCTTCATTATTAAGTAAGGTCAAATTATTGTTTTCAGCTATTATACTAACTTCTTCAGTAGGGTTTTCAATAATAGCTATTGTAAGTTTTCTTACACTGTCTTTAGCTATTTTTTCATCACTGAGCAATTTGAAGATATCATTTAAGTGTTGTTGAGTTAATATTCCAATGTCATGCCCTTCCCTTTTAATTTCACGTAAATCATATGCTAAAAGAGAAGCTACTGGAGTTGGATCAACCTGAACATTAGCTATTATTTCTTCAAATCTATCGGCTTCTAATCTACGAACTAATTGATTAGCTAAATCCTCACTTAAATCATACTGTTCAATAATTCTAGCTTTTTTCTCATCAGGAAGTTCTGGAAGATTAGAGGCAATTTCTTCAACCCACTCTTTATCAATCTTAAACAGGGGGATGTCTGTTTCCAAATACATTCTATTAGCAGTTGGAAGAGGTCTCATATATTCTGTGTTACCATCGTCTAAAGATTTACGTGTTTCTTCTAAAACTCCTTCAAATCCAAGATTGGCTCTTCTTTTTACTTCTTCAAGAGCTGAAATAGCTATGTCTTCATCATGAGCTACTATAATAAAGGCATCTTCAGAACCGATATTTAAAAATTCTTCAACTTTATCAACTTCTTCTTGTGTAATACCATAGGCTGGAAGTTCATCACTATGGAATATTCCAGAGACTCCACGTTTTTTAGCATAACTGGCTATTTCTGTTCCAAATCTACGGCCTGGTTGAACTTCTTTTCCAATAAGACCATCAAAACCTTTTAAAACTACTGCTTTAATAGATTCTGCATTTTTTAAGATTTTAGATTCAGTATTTTCAAATAATTCATCTAAATCATGTATTTCTTCTAAAACTTTAGCATTTCTTTCAGTTAAAGTCTTTTTAATTTCAATTAATGCGAGTTGTCTTTTAACTTCATTTTCAACGATTTCAGGCATTAAATCAAGATTTTGCACACCTTTAATCTCAACACGAGCTCCTTCAGCTATTGAAATGTTTAAATCTTGTCTGATAGTTCCAAGACCTCTTTTAACATTAGTACTTCTTAAGACTTGCCCAATCATGTATGCAACTTCTTGAACTTGTTTTGGATGATGCATTGATGGATCTGTTGTTATTTCAGCTAATGGAATTCCAAGTCTATCCAATCTAAATTCTGTGTAATTTTCTGTTGTTTCCATTCTTCTAGCTGCATCTTCTTCCAACCCAAGACTTTCAATAGCTACATTTCCATAAGGGGTTTCAAGATAACCATCAGTAGCTACAAGGCCTGTTCTTTGAAAACCACCGGTGTTACTTCCATCAATTACTTGTTTTCTCATTGTATGGAATTCATCAACAATATGCATATTCATAAGTTTTCCAATAATAATAGAAATTTCTAATGCTTCTTTATTTAAGCTATGTGGTGGTTCATCATCGGTTTCAACAAGACAAGTGTGATAATCAAATGATTCGTATCTAAAGTTTAGTTTTCTTAATGATTCTTGAAGAGCTGCTCTATCAATTTCACCTAATTCACTTTGTGTAGGTCTTAAATTTCTTTTAATTAGCTCATCATAATCTTCATCAGTAAGTTCAGTTTTACAAGGACAGAATAGTTTATGTTCAGTATTTAATTGTTGATGAATTTCAAGTCCCATTTTAAGACCTAATTTTTCCCAATCCATTTTTTACACCTAGTTTAAGAAATATTTAGTTGAAGACTTTTCATTAAATTCTCCAGCTATATTTTTATTTATTAATTCTTTTGCTTGTTCATAATTTTCGCTCTGTCCTAAAACATAACATAATTTTACATATGCTGTTTCAGGAGTCATATCTCTACCAGATATAACACCACTGTCAATAATTTCCCTTCCAGTACTGTAAACATTCATATTGACTCGGCCATAGAGACATTGTGATGTCATGATAACGGGAATCTCTTCTTCCTGAGCTCTTTTCAACGAATCAATTAAAGTGTTTGGAACATGACCTAATCCTGTACCTTCAATTACAAGACCTTTATATCCTTTATCAATATGATAATCAATAAATTCATTAGAAATCCCTGGAAAACTCTTAATAAATCCTACTTTTTCTTCAATAGAGCTGTTGACCTTTAATTCTTTCTCATTTCTTTTAATGTATTTATGATGAGGGTTAATCTCAAGAATTTTATTGTCAATTTTAGCTATTGGTTCATAATTAATACTTCTAAAAGTGTCTCTTCTTGAAGTATGCATTTTACGAACTTTAGTTCCTTTATGTAAATAGGTATATGTGTCATTTAAACTTCCATGCATGCAAACACTAACTTCAGCTAAATCAGATTTAGCAGCTATTACAGAATCTATTAAATTCATATGAGCATCACTGGAAGGTCTATCAGAACTTCTTTGAGCTCCTGTAATAATAATTGGAACTGGTGTTTCAATCATAAAACTTAAAGCAGCAGCAGTGTAATGCATTGTATCTGTACCATGAGCAACAACAACACCTTCACTTCCATCAGAAATATCATTAGCTATAGAATTGGCTGCCTCAACCCAATATTTAGGTTGCATGTTTTCACTTAGAATATTATAAAGAGCTTTTACATTGTAGTTAGCATATTCTAACAATTCAGGATTTGCTCTCACTAAATCTTCAGCAGTAAAAGCAGGATGTACTGCTCCTGTTTTATAGTCAATAAGTGATGATACTGTTCCTCCAGTAGAAATAATTGAAATGTCCATTTTTGAAGGATCTTTTTCTATTTCTTCTCCAGAATAACTGATTTGAGGTTTTTCTCCTTTTTCAATTAATTCACAAGTAGTGTTATCTATATTAACTCCAATATTATATCCACTATCTAATTTAAGAACTAAATATCCATCTTCACTATCTTTTGGCCTATCTAAAAGAATCCCTTTATAGGAGATATCCTCTTTATTGATTTTAACAGTATCCCCTATACTGATTCCATTAGTTTCTAAATAATTTTTAGCTAATTCTTTATATGTCATAGAATCCCTTAGTTATTATCTTTCATCCATTGAGCACCTGCATTTAACACATCAATATTTACATCAATTACTTTAGGTTTTGATGCAAACATTTCTTTAATTGCATTTTCGTAAGATTTAGGTGATAAAATTGATTGAAGTTCCATTAAAGCTCCTATCAATGCTGTATTAGCTGTTCTTGCATTTCCATGTTCTTCAGCTATTTCTACAGAAGGAACTGCAATAGCTTTCACACCTTCAGGAGCATCAAATTCACCAATACGTGAATCATAAAGTATTGTACCACCTTTTTTAACATCACTTGCAAATTTTTCAAGTGATGGTTTGTTTAAAGCTATTAAGATATCAGTTTCATCAACAACAGGAGTACCGATTGTACTGCCTGAAATAACAATTGAACAATTAGAACTACCTCCTCTTTGTTCAGGTCCATAGCTAGGATACCATGAAACATGTTTTCCTTCACTACATGCTGCTTGAGCTATTGTAAGTCCAGCACTTAGAACTCCTTGACCACCAAAACCAGTAACTTTAATTCTTAATGGTTCTAGGTTATTATCATCTACATAAGGAGAATCATCAGTTCTATCTACATTGAATATTTCGTCTAATTTTTCAATACTAAAATCGCTATCTGGTCTTTTAATAGATTCTAATTCAGAATATCTGTTTCTAAAATTTCCTAATGGAAATTCTTTCTCCATTTGTTTTTCTAAAAATTCCTGAGTTCCAATTGCACTTCCTTTAATATTAGTTGGACAAGGTGCAAGAACTTCAACAAATGCATAACCTTTACCTTCTTTTTGTATTGTTAAAGCATTTTTAATAGCTCTTTTAGCTAATTTTATCTTTTCAGGAGTAGCTAGAGAAACACGTTCAATATAAGCCGGTGCTTCAAGCTGATTAATAAGTTCACACATATGGATTGGATAACCTGCATATGCTGGATCTCTTCCATTTTGACAGGTAATGGTTTTTTCCCCAACAAGTGTGGTTGGAGCCATTTGCCCTCCAGTCATTCCATAAACAGTATTATTTACAAAGAAAACAACAATTTTTTCTCCTCTATTAGCGGCTTGTAATGTTTCATTTAAACCAATAGAAGCTAAATCTCCATCACCTTGATAGCTCATTACAATGGAGTCATCTTCAGCTCTTGAAATACCAGTTGCAACTGCTGGTGCTCTTCCATGAGCAGTTTGAACATTTCCACAGTTGAAATAATAATATGCAAACACAGCACATCCTACAGGAGAAATCATAATACAACGATCCTGAATTTCAAGTTCATCCATAACTTCTCCAATTAATTTATGAAGAATTCCATGTCCACATCCTGCACAATAATGAGTTGAAGTTTGATTATTTTCTCCTTTTCTTGGGAAACTATCGTAAAGAGAATCAGGATGTTTAAAAATTCTTAAATCTAAATCATTAGCTTTTTGGGTATCAAAACTTTTTTTACTCATTTTCTCACATCCTAATCAATAACATTTATATTATTTTCTTGGCTAACAGAGCTGCCTTTTTCTTCAATATCAAGACCAGCTATTTCATAAATCTTATTCATAACATCTTTTAATTCAATAAGATTTCCTCCAAGTCTATTTACAAGATAAGTATTTTCTTTTCTTTCAGCTATTCTTTGTATATCTTCTAATAACTGACCTTCACTCATTTCCACAGATAAGAAACTAACTTCTTTATCAGCCAATTGTTTAATTTCTTTTTCAGGGAGAGGGAACAATGTAATTGGTCTTAAAAGTCCAACTTTTAAACCTTTTTCTCTTGCCTTATCTACAGCAGATCTAGCTATTCTACTACTAATTCCATAAGAAACGAGTACAATTTCAGCATCATCTAACATGTATTCATCTACAATTACTTCATTTTCAGCTATTTCGGCGTATTTTTCAATTAATCTGTAGTTGAATTTTTCCAATTGATCGAAATCTAAAAATATGGAGGTTACAAGGTTTTCCATGGTTTCTTTATTTCCACGAACCGCCCATGAATTATCTATTTCAGGCTCAATAGCTTCTTTTGGAAACTCTAAAGGTTCTGCCATCTGTCCAAGAGTTCCATCAGCGAGTACTACTACAGGATTTCTATATTTATGGGCAAGTTCAAATGCTTTCATTGTTAAATCACACATTTCTTGGACACTGTTAGGGGCAAGAACAATGTTTTTGTAGTTTCCATGTCCTCCTCCTTTAACAATTTGATTATAGTCTGCTTGTTCAGGTCCAATATTTCCAAGACCCGGCCCTGCTCTCATAATATCTACAATTACTGCTGGTAGTTCTGCTCCAGCTAAATAAGTAAAACCTTCTTGCATTAAACTTATTCCAGGTCCAGATGAGGCAGTCATTACACTATGTCCAGTAGCTGCTCCACCATAAATCATGTTAATTGAGGCTTCTTCACTTTCAGCTTGAACAAAATTTCTATCAGCCATTGGAAAGTATTTAGAAGCTTCATGAAGAACTTCACTTGCTGGTGTTATAGGATAACCAAAAAAACAGTCACAACCAGCATACATTGCTCCAATAATAACTGCTGTGTTTCCTTTTACCATTTGATTACTCATTCGCCCTCCTCCTTATTTTAAATTTTATCATTCTTGACATTTCATTACTTTTTCTTTTAAAACTATGAATTTCAATAGCTAATGGTTCTGGACATGTGTAATAACAATCTTTACAACCTACACAACCCTCACCATTATATTTTGCATATTGATATCCTGCATCATTAAATTCAGATGAAATACTAATAACTTGTTGAGGGCAAGCTATTATACATCTTTGACATCCTTTACATTCTTCTTTATGAATTACAGGATAAGGATCTCCTTCTTTCATGTTATCATTGTTTATGATCGTTTTCTCTAATTTCAACTCTTCTAATTTTTCCACTTATTGTTTCAGGTAGTTCATCAACAAATTCTACCATTCTTGGATATTTATAAGGTGCTGTTGTGTGTTTCACATGATTTTGAATATCTTTTATAAGCTCATCTGAAGGTTCAACATCAGGTTGAAGGACAATTGATGCTTTTACAATTTGACCTCTTATTTCATCAGGATAGGCTGTAATTGCACAGTGAGCAACAGATTCATGAGAAAGAACTGCACTTTCTACTTCGTAAGGACCAATACGATATCCTGAACTTTTAATAATATCATCATTTCTTCCTATGAAATGTATATATCCATCTTCATCTCTCCAGGCAGTATCTCCACAATGGTAATATCCATCATGCCAGGATGCAGCTTGTTTTTCAGGATCTTTATAATATTCTTTAAATAATCCTTCTGGAATGTTTTCTTTAACATCTACAGAAATTTCTCCTTCAGATCCAACATCTACTTCATTGTCATTTTCATCTAATAACTTAGTTTTAAATAATGGACTAGGTTTTCCAATTGAACCTAATTTAGCGTCTAACCAAACAAATGTTCCAATAGCTAATGTTGTTTCTGTCTGTCCAAATCCTTCTTTAATTGTTAATCCAGATACTTCTTTGAATTTTTTAGATACTTCTGGAGGAAGAGGTTCTCCAGCAGTTGTAACATAAGTTAAATTTGAGAAATCGTAGCCACTTATATCTCCTTTAATTAAAAAACGATAAATTGTAGGAGGTGCACAGAAAGTAGTAACTTTATTTTCTATAATCTTTTCCAGTAATTTAATTCCATCAAATCTTTCGTAATCATAAATAAATAATGAAGTTCCAGCTATCCATTGACCATAGAGATTTCCCCATACAGCTTTACCCCAACCTGTATCTGATGCTGTATGATGAATTCCATCTTCTACAACATTATGCCAGTATTTAGCTGTTGGAATATGGCCTAAACTATAAGTATGTCTATGTGATACCATTTTTGGAAGACCGCTTGTTCCTGAAGTGAAATAAATTAAGAATTCTTCATCGGCCATTGGATTTTCATCACCAGTAGGTCTTTCAAACACATCACTTTCTTCTTTAATAGCTTTGTTGAAGTTAATCCATCCATCAAAATCTCTTTCAATTACAAGTTTTTGAAGTTCTATTCCTAAGTTTTTTTCAGCTTGTTCATAATCAGGAATCAATTCATCTTCTTCAACAGTAATAATCATTTTAACTTCAGCTTGTTTTATTCTAAAATCAATATCTTGAGATTTTAACATATGGGTTGCTGGAATAGCTATTGCTCCTATTTTATGTAATGCTATCATTGTAATCCAGAATTCGTATCTGTTTTTTAAAGTTAGCATTACTTTATCCCCTTTTTTAATTCCTAATTTTTTAAATAAATTAGCTGCTTGGTTACTTAATTTTTTCATATCTTCAAAGGTAAATGTATGAAATTCATCTTCATCATTTGTCCAGATTAAAGCAACCTTTTCAGGATCAATTTCAGCATATTTGTCTACAACATCAAATCCAAAGTTGTAATCATCGTCATATTTTAGTTTAAAGTTATCGTAAAAATCTTCATAAGATTCAAATTCAACTCTCTCTACAAAGTCTTCAATTAAGGATGTCATTTATAAACCTCTAAATTTAGATAATTATTGCTAAAAACTTAGCTTTTTCATCGTTAAGTGCAATCATCGCATGTCTATGGTTAGCATCAAACATTATAGAATCTCCTTCATTTAATACGATTTCATTATTATGAATGTATATTTTAAGAGATCCTTCAAGAACATAGTTAAATTCTTGACCTGGGTGAGTATTTAAAGATGGAACAGCATCTTCTTCTGGGTCTACTGTAACAATAAACATTTCTGCTTTTTTGTTTATGAATTTGTTACATAAATTTTCATATTCATATTCCTCTCTTCGGGATACCTTAACACCTTGATTTGCTCGAGTCACATCAAAAATATTCATTCTGGTTTCTTCTCCAGTTAAAAGTAAACCTAAATCAACTTGAAATTTATTTGCAAGTTCATATAAAAAACTAGCTGGAATATCTACTTCTCCAGTTTCATATTTTTCGTATATTTCTTTATCAATATTCATTTCTTCAGCTAAATCGCTAATTGTAATATCAGAAAGTTCTCTTAATTCTTTAATTCTTTTTCCAATATCCTTATTGTATTCTTCATTCATTTGAACACCCATAAAATATATTATGCAGTAAAAATTATTGAATATAAATAAATGTTATAAATATAACATAATCTAAATTTTAATTTTCTATTTATTTAAAGGTTGTTAAAAACCGAGATTGTAAATTTTTATAGGGTTTTTTGTTTTCCGAATTTGTGTGTCCAGAA
>CAYPCR010000033.1:0-19334 GCA_964409285.1 uncultured Methanobrevibacter sp.
GTATATAACATATACAGGACTATTCAACTAACAACCCAATGATTTCAACAAAGCTGTATCTACAATAATGATTTATAATATAAAAAAACAAAACTAATAATACTAGGTGATATTATGTGTTCTAGTGGAGGCCCAATGGCCGATGTAGATATTAACAAATTGAAAACTAAAAGATATAGATGTTTAAAATGTGGAAACGAATTTAAAGGTCTTGGAAAAAAAGTAGTTTGTCCTTCATGTCAAAGTGAAGAAGTCGAATGTAAAGAATGAGTGGGTAAATTGAAAATAGATTTCAATCCCGACGAGATTTTATTTCTTGAAGGGGAAACAGGAGTTGTAGGCATTGTTAAGGTTGCCGACGAAAATAAGATGTTGTTTATAGCTACTCAAGATAATGAGGAAATAGTTCAATTTCTTGAAAGTGATGATATAATAGCCGTTTCTTCATTTAAAGGAGATAAAAGAGCTATTAAATCCTTAGCTTATCTTACACGTGAGGAAGATTCTCCACTCTTGATTTTAAATAAACAACATCCTTCTGTTAAAAGACTTTCTATTGTGGTTTCTGTTGGGGATGAAGTTAACTTAAATTGTAATATCACTCCTGGAACTCATCCTGAACAAAATGTACTTTGTAGTTGCGATTCATTATCTGGTTTACAAATTAAAAAAACACCAACTGGCGTAGAAATTAATAAAGATGTAAAATACAATATTGAAGAATTTTAGGTTATTTAAATGATTGTAGACTCTATTTATCAATTGCTAGGTCAAGGAATTTTAACAATAATAGCTATTATATTAATTTTAATTGTAATAGCATTGATTTTAGGTAAGTATTTACTTAAAAAAGATATTGTGATATTCCCTAGATTTATTATTTTTGTAATTGATCTTTTTTACTCACCAATTAAAAAATTATCTCGTGTATTTAATGTTGAGGATACATTAGTTGATGAAATTGGTGTTAAGGTTAGAAATGATGTTAATCATTCCAAATTTATTAAAATACCTGCAAATAAAACCTTAATTTTTCTTCCACACTGTCTTAGACATAGGGAATGCAAAGCTAATTTAGCAAAAGAAGGTTTAATATGTACTAACTGTGGAAAATGTGCTATTGGAGCCATTAAAAAAAAGGCAGAACCTATGGGGTACAGGATTTATATTGTTCCTGGTTCAAGCTTTGTTAAAAAAATCGTAAAAGAAAATAAATTTGAGGCTGTTATTGGAATAGCTTGTCATGAAGATTTAAACCAGCTTATGATGATTTTATCTGATTACTGTCCTCAAGGAGTTCTTTTAACTAAAAAAGGGTGTTTTGAAACAAAAGTTAATATGAAAAATGCTTTGAAAATAATTAATTCAAAAATAGTTGAAAATGATGATTCCAATCAATCATCATAATATTTAAAAAATTCCAATGATTCTGGAGCTTCATTAAACTCTTCAATAAAAGCTTCTAAATCATGAATAAACTCTTTTTTTCTCTCTTCAACTGTAGGAAATATAGAATAATCTTTTTTAATAGCTAGATTCATTAATATATCATCAGTTTCTAAAGTTAATTCTGGATAAACTTCATCTTCAAATTCAAACATTTTATCCTCTTCCTAGCTGTTGATGTGCTCTTGCAAGATGGCCTGCTGAAAGAGCTGCAACCAATGACAATTCACCTGCAAGAACTGTACCCGCTACAATTTCTGCAAATTCACGAGCTTTTCCAGAGCCTGAAACTCCTAATATTTGTAATCCTTCATTAGCTGTTTCAAGTGAAGTTCCTCCACCTACAGTAGCTATTGGTAAATCCGGAAGGTTTACTGAGAAATATAAATCTCCATCTCTATTCTCAGCAGTTGTCACACCAAGAGATCCTTCCACAACATGTGCTGCGTCTTGTCCAGTAGCTAAAAATATAGCTGCAACCATATTTGCATAATGAGCATTAAATGCTGTACTTCCACTAGCAGCTGATCCTATTAGATTTTTAGCAACATTTACTTCTACAATTGCTTCTGCTGTGGTTTTTAATTTTTTATTAACTATTTCTTCTGGAATTAAAATATCTGCAACAACACTTTTTCCTCTTCCTTCAATCATGTTTATTGCAGCTGCCTTTTTATCAACACAAACATTACCACTTAAGGCAATATGAACTGCATTAGTTTCTCTGGTCATTTCCTCCAATATTTTTTCACTAGCTATGGTAACCATATTCATACCCATACTATCTCCTGTTGAGAAAACAAAACGTGGATAAACATAACAGCCTACTACAATTATTGGATCTATTTTTAAAAGTTTTCCATGAGAGGTGGTTGATTCGGCAATTTCTTTAAGTTTTTGGAAATTATCTTCAAACCATTGTTTTATTTCTAAAGCTTCAATAGAAGAAGCGGTTTTAATAACTGGAGCTCGAGTCATAATATCTGAAATTACACGAACATTAACTCCTCCAGAAGATGTTATTGTAGATGCACCTCTGTTAATTGAAGCTACAAGGGCTCCTTCTGATGTTGCAAGGGGAACCATAACTTCACGATTACAATAATCTCCATTTATTTTTAATGGTCCAGCTATTCCAACTGGAAGTTGAACAACTCCTATTGGATTTTCAATGTTTCTTTTACTAGCTGTTTCCATATCCAAGCTGTAATTTCCAATATGATTCAATGTAACTTCACTATATTGCTCTATGAATTGTCTTCTAATTTCAGTAGCTTCATTAGCTGAAGTGTATTTTTCCACTTCATAAAGCTTCATTTCTTTAACAAGTAATTTGTTAATAATTTCTTCCCTATCCATTATTTCACTTTAAATTGAATCTCTAATTAATTCAACAATTTCAGATGGCATGCTAGCTACTTTAACTCCAGCATCATTTAAAGCATTAATTTTACTTTCGGCTGTTCCTGAATTTCCTTGAATAATAGCTCCTGCATGACCCATTCTTTTTCCTGGTGGTGCAGTAATTCCTGCAATATAAGATACTACTGGTTTGGAGATAAATTCACTAATATATTCAGCAGCTTTTTCCTCTGCATTTCCTCCAATTTCACCAATCAAAACAATAGCATCAGTCTCATCATCTTTTTCAAATTTATTAAGAATATCAATATAATTACAGCCAATTACAGGGTCTCCTCCAATACCAACACAGGTACTTTGGCCAATTCCTCCACGTGTAAGTTGACTAGCTACTTCATAGGTTAAAGTTCCACTTCTTGAAATAACACCAACATTTCCTTTTTCAAAAATATGTGTTGGCATGATTCCAAGTTTTCCAATTCCTGGAGAGATTATTCCTGGTGTGTTAGGCCCAATAACTGTAGTTCCCATTTTTTCAGCATAATTCATAATCTCCATTGTATCATGAACTGGAATGTGTTCTGAAATAATAACCACTAAATCTAGGTTTCTGATAGATTCAAATGCTGCATCTTTTGCAAATTTTGCAGGTACGAATATTATTGATGAATTAACATTAACATTTTCCTTCGCTTCTTCGATTGAATTAAAAATAGGCACTCCATCAAATTCTTGTCCACCTTTTCCTGGAGTTACACCAGCAACAATATCAGTCCCATAATTTAACATTTGTTCAGTGTGAAAGGAACCTTGTTTTCCAGTGATTCCTTGAACCAAACATTTTGTATCTTTATCTAATAATATCATAAAAATCACTAATTATTTTAAAATCCTTGTTTTATTTTCAAAAGGTATAGCTAAATCAATAACATTTCCATTCATAAATGCGGTAGCGGAAAATATTACACTACCTGGAAGTACATTACAAGGAGTTCCTCTTTTAACTAAATATGTGTTCTTATTTCCAAGTGCCGCACCCATCATTGCCCCTGCTACTACACCAACAGCCTCAATATTGTCAATAGTAGCTACTATAACAGGATCATCAGTTTCATCAGAGACATATCCTACACCTGGAATTTTTTGAGTTTTATTTTCAATTAAATCTGAAACATCTGTTACATTATTCATGTTCATTGCAGCTTTAATAGCTGAATTTGCAACATTTTTTACAAATGGTTCTCCACCATATGTATCAAAACCTAAGACAATTGCATCTGGATATCTATCTTTACGAATATTAGCTTCTGCATAGGAAATTCCCTCACCTGCAGTATTAGGATCTTCAGAAATTCCAGATAAATCTCCTATGTTTTCTGCACTTTCTTTTAAGATATTTACAATACCTAAATTTATAGTTTCAAGCAAATCATCTTCTACATAGGCAGAAATAACAACATCATCTCCTGTGACATTAGTTAATCCAACACTATGAGCTCCTAAAGATTTTATTCTAAATAGATTTGCTTCAATATTTTTTATTAAAGAATTACTACAGGATACATCATTTTGTGAAATATCTGCACCTATAGCTGTAATTTTCAATATAACACCTTTTTAAAGTTAATTTATAAAATAATACATTAAGTACATTATATAATTTGTTATTTTTTTTATATAAGTGTTAAGATTTTTCAGATAACTGTTATGGGGATGTTTTGGGAATATAATATTTACTTTAAAGTGAAATTTAGTTAAAGTTACGAAAAATTGAAAATCTGAATTTGAGAAAAAAGTTAATTAATACTTATAATAAATCTTATAATATGAAGAGAAGGGAATATTCTCAAACAAAAATAGCTATTCCTATTTTTCAAAACGAAATCAAGAATGTTATAAAAGTAGCAAATGATTGTATAAGAAAGGGAGCAGATATTTTAGAATTTAGAATTGATGCATTGGAAAATCCTAATTTTGAAGATATTAAATATGCAGTGGAAGAGATTAATTTTCCAATGATTATAACTAATAGAATTCAAAGTGAAGGTGGATCTTTTAAAGGAAGTGAACAGCAAAGAGTTGAACTTCTTAAAAAGTGTTCAGATTTAGTTGAATATATTGATGTAGAACTTCAAACTGATGATGAATATATTAATCAAATAAATCAGGGAACCGCTAAAACAATAATCTCCTATCATGATTTTGATAAAACACCAGAATTAGATGAAATCTACTACATTGTAGAAAAAGAAAAACAACTAGGAGATATTGCAAAAGTTGCTTTTATGCCTAATAACTTAGATGATACTTTAAAGATTCTAGCTATTCTTTCACATTACGATGATACAATAGCTATTTCAATGAGTGAACTTGGAAGCTATACTCGAGTAATGGCCTCTAAATTTAACTCTCCAATTACATTTGCTGCTGGAAGAGATGTTACTGCATCTGGACAGATTGATATTGAAACTATGAAAGCATTGTTAAATATGGATATTGAGATAGAATAATGTGGTTAAAATGGGTTCAAAAAAATCTAATATTTTAATTATTGTTTTAATTGTAGTTATTGTAGTGGCGGGTTCTATTTTTTATATTTCTTCTAATTCCCCGCCTGTTAATGTATATATTGATGGTGAAAACGTTACTTGTTCTATAGGTAGTATGGGGCAAGATAACAATAAAATACAGTCCGAAATTTGTAGTTATGTTTTAGATGAAATGTATAAACAAGATGCCAATCTTACTACATTAAAAGAAGGCATTCATGAAATATGTGTTTCCAACGGCATTAATAATCCAAATATAAAAATTGATTCTTCATTAGGGGAAAATGCATTTCCAGCTATGTATGAGGTTGCTGGAGAATCTATGGTTCCAACACTTGAAAATGGGCAAAATGTAGTTATCAATAAAACAAAAAATATTTCTGTTGATGATATTGTTGTAGCTAATAGCTCTGAATATGGAGTTATTGTAAAAAGAGTCAGTGAAATTAATGGCAATCAAATCCATTTAATCAGTGATAATAAAAATGTTGACTACGAAGTAATCAATGGCATTTCTTATGAAACTCGTGGAATTGATACTTGGACGGATTTATCTACAATTATTGGAACTGTAGAGGAATATTAAAAATAATAAATTAGGGGAAATTAAAAAAGAGGTTGAGAAGAGAAGCTATACAGCTCCATCTCCTTCTTCACCAGTTCTTATTCTAATAACATTGTCTAATGGGTAAATGAATATTTTTCCATCACCAATGTTACCGGTTTTTGCACCTTTCTGAATGGCTTCAACAATAGTATCTACACCTTCATCTTTTGCAACAATTTCAATACGTGTTTTAGGAATTAAGTCAATACAATAGCTAGATCCTCTGTAGGATTCTTTAATACCCTTTTGACTACCTCTTCCTTTTACTTCAAATACATTCATTCCTTGACAGCCAATGGCTGCAAGCTCTTTTTTAACATCCTCATATTTTTCTTGTCTAACAATTGCTACTATACTTTTCATGATTACACCTAGTTAAAGTTATAAGCAGATTCTTCGTGAAGGTTGGTGTCTAAACCAGTTACTTCTTCTTTTTCATCTACTCTAATACCGCCCATTGCTTTATCAAGTACTTTAGCAAGTACATAGCTAACAACAAATGAGTATATGATTGTGGCTACTACACTTATAATTTGGATTACTATTTGATTAGGGTTTCCATATAATGCACCTATTCCTTCATTAATAAATGGTGCTGCAAATATTCCTGTTGCAATTGCTCCCCATATACCTGACATACCGTGAATTCCAAATACATCTAAAGCATCGTCGTAACCAAGTTTTGGTTTTAAGTAGTAGATTGCAAAGTATGATACTAATGGAGCTACTGCACCTATTACAATAGCTGCTGGAACATCTACAAATCCTGCAGCTGGAGTGATAGCTACCAATCCAGCTACTCCACCAGATATTGCACCTAATACTGTTGGTTTTCCAACAATTATAGTATCTAATATTGTCCAGACAATCAATGCAGCTGCTGCAGCAATATTTGAAACAATTATTGCATTTGCTGCAAGTCCGTTAGCTCCAAGACCGGAACCTCCGTTGAATCCCATCCAACCAACCCAGAGAAGACCTGCTCCTAAAACAGCATATCCTAGGTTGTGTGGAATTAATGAGGTATCTTTTCTTTTTCCGAGTACTAATGCAACAGCTAGAGCGGTTATACCTGAGTTAATATGAACAACAGTACCTCCTGCGAAATCAAGAGCACCCATGTTCATTAACCATCCTCCACCCCATACCCAGTGAGCTATAGGGAGGTAGACTAAAATACCCCAGATGATTATGAAAATAACCCATGCTTTTGTTTTCATTCTTCCAACAATACCTCCTGAAACAAGAGCAGCTGTTAATCCAGCAAATGCAAGTTGGAAAATAACAAACAGCAGTGTTGGAATTGATCCACTTAACTGATCAAGGGATATTCCTTGAAGGAAGAAGTTAGATGGAGTTCCTATAAAGCCCCATAGTGAAGGCTCTCCAAATGCTACTTGATAACCAAAGATTACCCATATAATACTTAAAATTGAAAATGCTATGAATGTTAAAAACATTGTGTTCAATACGTTTTTCCTTTTACTTAAACCACCGTAGAAGAATGCTACAGCTGGAATACTCATCATTATTACCAATATTGTACAAATGAGTACCCATGCTGTGTCACCTGCGCTAAATATATCCATATAAATCTTTTCTCATTATTTTTGTAATTAAATTAATATAATTATGAAATCTTTTTTTCATAAACGGAATACGGAAGTCGGAATCCATCTTCCGATATATTATAATTAGTTTGTATAGTATATAAATATTTTGGTAAATCTGAATTTGATGAAAAATATTCAAAAAATAAGCGGCAAAGATTAATAAAATTTTAAAAAATATTAAAATTTCTCTTAGATATTAAAAATCTAGTCAAAAAAAGAAAGTTGTAGTGAAGAATTAATTCACTATATTTTTTTATAGATAACAAAATCAATTTTTCTAAAAAATAGGTTTCATAAAAGAGAAATTTTCCCAATAGACAATTAAATAGAATAATCTTTTAATATTCATAATTTTTATTAATACTACTCAGATTTTTTAATAGCTGAATTAAATTTTACCTAAAAAGAAAATTAATAGCTGTTGATTCAAAAACTATTAAATAATAACAAAATAATATAACTAAATAACAATAAATAATTTTTTTTGTTAAAACTTGCCAAAATGAGTAAACACATATAGATGTGATAGTGGTATTATGGGAGAGAAAAATAAATTTATTAGAGATAGTGTTTATGGTGATATTAGTTTTAATGAATTTGAAATTAAAATTATGGATCAAAGCCAATTTCAAAGACTTAGACGAATAAAACAGCTTGGACTTATTTATTTAATATATCCTGGAGCTACCCACACAAGGTTTGAACATTCAATCGGAACAATGTATTTAGGCTCTAAACTTTCTAATGAAATTGGTCTTGATAAGGATGATGTAGAGCTAATTAGAATTTCTGCACTTCTTCATGATATTGGCCATGGACCATTTTCACATGTTTCTGAAGGGGTTTTAAGTTTCCGCCATGAGGAACTTAGTAAACATGTTATTAAAAATACATCCTTAAGAGATGTTTTGGAAGAGAAATACGATGTCAACAAGATTATTGAAATCATTAACGGCGAAGGGGCATTAGGCCCTATTGTTTCTGGTGAACTTGATGTTGATCGTATGGATTATCTTTTAAGGGATTCCCATTATACTGGAGTGGCCTATGGTGTTATTGATTATGAACGTTTAATAGCTAATTTAAAACTTAAAAAAACTCTCTCCTTAGATATTAAAGGTGTGCAGGCTGCTGAAGGAGCTCTTGTATCAAGATATTTTATGTATCCTAGTGTCTATCAACATCACACTACAAGAATTGTCAACTCAATGTTTAGAAGAAGTCTTAAAAAGCTTATTGAAAATGACACAATAAACGAAAAGGACATGTACAAATATGATGATGCTGATATTATAAGCATTTGTAGAAACAGCGATGGATATGTTAAAGACATTATGGAAAGGTTAGATA
Organism: uncultured Methanobrevibacter sp.; assembly: GCA_964409285.1. Lineage (GTDB taxonomy): Archaea > Methanobacteriota > Methanobacteria > Methanobacteriales > Methanobacteriaceae > Methanocatella. The sequence goes on from CAYPCR010000033.1 coordinate 8,928, forward strand.
ACAGAAATCTTTTTAAACGTGTTAAAGCTATTAGACTTGATAATTTTAAAAGTCCTGAAAAAATCTATAAGATTACAGAAGAAGAACTTAGAAAGGCTGAAAGTGAGATAGCTACTGATTATGGATTGGATAAGGACTATGTTATTTTAAATATAGCTGAATATCCTCGTTTTGATGAAATGAAAACTCAAGTTTCAGTAGATGATAAATTATATCCTTTAACTGAAATTTCAGATATTATAGGAGTTTTAAGTAAAGCAAGATTTAACATTCCTGATATTAGTCTATATGTTCCTGATGAATACAAATCCAAATTTGAAAGGTTTAAAATTGAAAATTATCTTGATTTACCTGAAATTGATAAGGACAAATATCATGGAATTCATTATGATCAAATTAAATTATTCTAAAGTGATAAAATGATTGTTGTTGCAATAACTGGAGCGAGTGGAGTAATCTATGGAATAAAATTATTAGAGGCCTTAAATGAATTGGAAATTGAAAGTGGATTGGTTATTAGTGATGCAGCTAAAATTGTAATTGAACAAGAAACTAACATGAAAATTGAAGATATAATCAATTTAACTGACAATTATTATGAGTTTCATGACTTAACAGCTTCCATTAATAGTGGTTCATTTAAATTTGATAGTTTAGCTATTGTACCATGTTCCATGAAAACATTATCCTCAATAGCTAATGGATATGGAGCAAATACCGTTACAAGAGTAGCTGATGTTTGCTTAAAAGAACATAGGCGATGCGTTATTGTTCCTCGTGAAACTCCCTTAAGAACTGCCCATATTGAAAACATGCTTAAACTGTCACAAGAGGGAGCTATAATTTTACCTGCAATGCCTGCATTTTACTCAGATAGTGACAGTGTAGAAGATCAGATTAATTTTATTGTTGGAAAAATCCTTGACTCTTTAAATATTGAAAACAACATATATAGAAGATGGAGATAATGTTAACTATTTCCAAGCTTAAAGGTGGAAATCAAGGATGTTAAATGACAATGATTTTATTACAACCTGTGATGTTCCAGGTCCAACAAAGGAAGCTGTAAGAGCAATAGTTCTCTATAAAGCAGATATTAAAAGTACAGATACTGTAGTAGATGTTGGATGTGGAACAGGAGGCCTTACCTGTGAATTTGCACAAATCGCAGGAAAGGTGATAGGAATTGATCACAACAGTGAAGCTACTCTTTTAACCAGTAAAAATCTTAAAAAGTTTAACATTGAAAATAATGTTGATTTGATAAATGAAGATGCTGTAAATGCCTTAAAAGAAATTGATAATATTGATGTTGGAGTAGTAGGGGGAAGTGGAAGGGAACTTGAAGAAATATTGGAACTTATTGATGAGAAATTAAATCCTAAAGGAAGAATAATAATAACAGCTATTTTAGTGGATACTAAAGTGGAAGCTATTAATAAATTAAAAGATTTAGGATACAATCCACAGATTATGGAAGTCAATGTTTCAAAAGGAAGAGTTCTTGACCGTGGAATCATGATGATGAGTGAAAATCCTATAGCAATTATTACAGCTAAAAAAAGATGATAAAATGGCAGATAACAATTGGAAAATTAAATTGGCTATTGGTTTAATTATTGCATCAGCTTTAATGTATACTGGAGCTTATTTTGGTTTAAACGAACCTGATAAAGTTATTTTTTACATTGTAATTGATTTAGCATTTATACCATTAGACATATTAATCGTTGTACTTGTAATGGAAAGTATAATTGAAAAAAAAGAAAAAGAAGCACTTTTAGAAAAATTAGATATGATTTTAGGTGTATTTTTCTCTGAAATCGGTAATAAATTATTAGCTGAATTTTCAGCTATAAATACTCAATCTTATGAAATAATAGATAGGATAAAGGAAATTGATCATTGGAATGATAGTGAATTTAAATATGCCTATAAATATCTAAAAGAAAATGGAATTACATTTAGTCCCGATATCCCTTATCAAGAAAGAGATGTTTATATTATTAGACTTCGGGAAACTTTAAGGGAAAAAAGAATGTTTTTAATTGATTTACTTGAAAATCCTAATATGATGGAAAAAACATCTTTTTCCAATTTACTGTTATCCCTTTTCCATTTGGATGATGAGTTGGAGTTAAGAACAGATTTGGATAAAGTATCTGAAAAGGATTTTGAACATCTTATTGGAGATATGGATAGGGTTTACTGTAGACTTACCTATGAATGGATAAAATATTTGGAATTTTTAAACGAACATTATCCTTATATGAGTTCACTAATAAAACGTACTAATCCATTTGATCCTGAAAAAGAAGTTTATGTAAATGATTAAAATGAAATCTGTTATTATTTTATGTGGAGGACAAAGTAGGAGAATGGGTCAGGATAAAGGATCTATGAATATTGAAGGTAAACCTATGATTATTCATGTCCTTGACAGTTTAAATAATATAATAGATGAAGCTATAATCGTTTTAAACAATCAAAACCGGATAGACAAATATAAAAAATTTATAGAGCAGAAAAACTACACATTTAAAATCAAATTTGTAGAAGATGAAATAAAAGACAAAGGCCCACTTTCAGGAATTAAAACAGGCCTTAAAAACATTTCATCTCAATATGCTCTTGTCTTACCCTGTGACAGTCCATTTATAACAAAAAACCACATAAATAATCTATTTAAAGAACTAGAAAATAGCTATGACTGTATTATTCCATATCACGACGAGCAAAACAAACTGAAAACATCAGAACCTCTACATGGGATATACAATAAAAATCTAGTGAGAGAAATAGAAAAACTATTATCAGCAGATACTCTTCATATTAAAGGATTGATTAAAAATAGTAAATGTAAATATATAAAAATAGATGATGGAAAATTATTAAAAAAAGAATTTAGAAATTTAAATTCTCCAAAAGATATTTAAAGATTTTCCATTAATTCTTTTGTTTTTGAAATTGCAATATGAACGCATTCAGAGATTTCTTCTTTAGTTAAAGGTAAGGAACCTCCTTTTTGCATTGCACATATTCTACCATCTTCAGTAACACCAACGTTCAAACGAGCATCAGCTACTTCTTCTTCAACTAAAGATGGATCAATAATTAATTTTTCACCAATTTTAACAAAAGTACACATAGCTACTTCCTTATTAATTGGTAAATCAATAGTTTTTTCATCATCAATTACAACTTCTTCCCCATCCATCACAGCTGTAGGAAGTTTAGTTGATTTTAAAGCTGCCATCACAGCTAATTCACATGCATCAAAAAGATTTCCACAATTATCAATAATGTTTAAATCAATAAAAAGCATCCAAACCTTTTTACCTTCTTCAATACAAAGTTTATCTAAATCTACCAATTCACTTTCACGAATTCCCCTATCGACAACACGTGCAAGCTCAATGGAATCATCACTAGGTGGACCTGGTTCAAAAGTAGGATCAGCCATTGGTAACATTTCACAATTAGTCATTAAAACTCCTAAATTAGGAGTATCTGGGAAAGGTTCACCAAGTTGAGGTTTTACTCCAGCAATAACTTGAGTTCCACCAATTTTAACTCTTGCAGAACCTTCAGCTTTAGAAATTACATCGGTTTCAATAGATATATCCCTATATTCATCAAGTTCTCTTCCATCTTCCCTTTTATCATTATTAACAAGATTAATTATACTTTCTTTTGTAATTTCTGGTGTAATTTTAGTCATCGAATCCGTCCTTATTCAGTAGAATACCTTTTCATTAAAGCTTCTTTTTGAATTTTATTAACTTCTAAACAACCTTCCATAGCTAAATCTAAAGCTTTATTAAATTCTTCTTCACTTAAATCCCCATCACTTTGAAGTAAAGTAATATCTCCTGTTCTTGGCATGATAGCTATTGGCAAGTCAGCTTGTCCTTCCTTATCCTCAATTTCAGATAAATCAAGAACAATTTCATCATTAACCTTACCTGCTGCACATCCAACAACCATATCCCTCATTGGAATACCTGCATCAACTAATGCAACAGAAGCAGCTGTAATTCCAGCACAGCGAGTTCCACCTTCTGCTTCAATAACTTCAATATAAATATCAACCATTGAACGAGGATAATTTTCCAACATTAAAGCAGGCCTAAGTGCTTCAGCGGTTATTTTAGAGATTTCAGAAGATCTTCTGTCTGGACCTGGTCTTTTTCTCTCATCAACTGAAAATGCTGCCATATTGTATCTACATCTTATTACACCGGTATTTGGTTCAAGTAATCTTCTAATATATGATTCCCTTGGTCCATACACAGCCACTAAAATTTTATTTCCACCCACTTCCAAATATGCTGAACCATCTGCACGTTCAAGAACTCCTGCTTCAATTTTTATAGGACGTAATTCATTATACTTTCTTCCGTCCTCTCTAATCATTTCTGACATTTATACTACCTCTAATTTATAAAAAAACTAATAATCTTTATTATTTAATATCAATGAATTTTTAGGTTTATCATCAAAAGAGATTGATTTATTTTTATTTCTTTTCTTTAATTCTTCAAGAGCATTATAAAAATCTGAACTTTTAGTTTTTTTACCTTCAGATGATTCTTTTTTAGCTTCAATTTCTTCTGTATCTTCAATTTCATCTAATTGCTCTTCAATTTCTTCTTGAGGTGATTCTTTCTCTTGAATTTCCTCTTCTTCTAACTCTTTTTTAAAATCTTGAAGTTTAGGTTTTTCAAGTTCCTCTTCTTCATCTAATTCATCTTTAAAATTTTGAAGTTTAGGCTTTTCTAATCCATCTTCATCAAAATCATCTTCTTGTGGTGGTAATTCACCATCAATAGCTAAATATAATTTTTCTTTAACTTTATTTGTAAGACCAGAGGTATGAGCTTCTTTTTCGATTAAATTAATAATTTCTCTGGTTAATTGTTCCATGTCTTCATCACCTTTAACCCAAACAAGACCATTCTGACCAACAACGATTTTACAGTTAGTCTTGTCTTTAATCATGTTAATCATGGAACCTTTTTTACCAATGAGCCTTGGAACTTTTGTTGGAGAAATTTCTACTAAAATTCCACCTTTAAATTTACCCATTCCTCTTCCTTTTAAACCTAATTTAGCTTTTTTAACTTCATCGACTTCAATAACTCTTAAAAATAATACATCGCCAACGTCGAATACCTTATTAAGTTCTTTCTTTTCTCTACCAAAAACTTCAAAGGAAGGTAAAATTCCAGTATAAGGAGAGTTAATGTCAACATCCCACATTGAAAATCTAACATCATCTATTTTTCCAATGACTACATCTCCTTTTTTAGGAACATATTTACTTTTTAGAGGAATAACTCTAATTTTTTTATTTCTTAAAGAAACAAGGCCTATTAAAGAAGAACAAATTTTACCATTTTCTTTAAAGGTACCTCTTCCTGCATAAAAATCATCGTCTGCTAAGACATCACCAGGAATTACCAAATCTTTATCTTCCACATATATCATCATAAAAACCTCAAAGGGTTAAAATTATTTAATAACTTTAGTTTCAGCTTCTCCACTTGATATTTCAGCCATTTTAGCATTGAATTTATCTTGGAGTCCACCAGAAATCTCTACAATAGCTATCCAAGATCCATCCTGTTGCCATTCTTCATTAATAATCTCTCCAAAAGGATGAATTGCAGAATAGGCATTACCTGCAGCGGAACCTGGAAGGCGAACAGCTATTTTAACTTTTTCAAATCTAATAGGTATTAATGGTTTAATAGCTTTTAATGCAGTTTGAACCTGTTGGTTGACTGCAATAAAAGGATCTATTTTAACTTTTGCTTCATCCATAGCATTTTCAATTCTTTGAGCAGGATGAGGAAGGCCTGTTTGTGGATTAATTGCTTCTCTAGCTATTTTATTAATAACTAAATTTCTTTTATCTTTTTGCATTTGTCTTTTTTGATCAGCAGTTAATTGAACAGTTCCTTTTTCAAGAATGATTTTTGAAACTTCTAAAGGATCAGTGGTTTCAAAAATTTTATTCATAGCTTCTTCAGAAGCTTTATCACCTTTTTTAGAATCTTTAAAAATTTCTTCAACAGCTAAAAGATCTTCAATGGCAACATCCTTCCCCTCAGGATTTCTAAATTCAGCAGCCAAATCTGGATCAACTAAAATTTCAAAATGTTCACCATATGATTCATATTTTGCTATAATCGCTTCATCTACGTTTACCATTGAAAAATCTCCTTTAACTAATTATAATAATTATTCTTTATCTTCTTCGTCTTCATCTTCACTTTTTTCTTCATCTCTTTTAGCTATTATGTTATCAATATATTCTTGAACTTTTTCTTGAGATAATTTTGTGTATTCTGGGTTTTCTTTAGTTATAATAGCTATTTCAACATTATCAGATGAAGTTTCATGATCTGTTGACTCATTAATTGCAGATAATGCTAATTCAATAGATTCATCTAAAGTCATATCATCTTTATAATTATTTTCAAATACATCCATTGCAGCATGTCTACCTGATCCAATAGCTGTTGCTTTGTATTCTATTAATGCTCCACTAGGATCAGTTTCGAATAATCTGCAGTTATTTTCATATACTCCACCTATAACTAAAGCAGAACCAAATGGTCTTACACCACCATTTTGTGTGTACATTTGTAACATGTCACATAATTTTTTAGCTAAAGTTTCTACTTGAATAGGTTCGGAATAAGTTATTTTATTAATTTGTGCTTCTACTCTTGCTCTTTCAATTAATGCTCTTGCATCTGCTACAAGACCAGAAGTAGCTGCTCCAATATGAGAATCTATTTTAAATATTTTTTCTATTGAGCTTGATTCAACTAGACTAGATGTTGTTCTTTTATCAACAGCTAAAACAACACCTTCATCACATTTTACACCAATAGATGTAGTTCCTCTTTTAACAGCTTCTCTTGCATATTCTACTTGGAAAAGTCTTCCATCTGGGCTAAATACAGTAATTGCTCTATCATAACCAGCATTTTGTAAAGGTTGCATATATATACCTCATTTTTAATTATTTTATAAATCTACAATTTTTTAAAAACTAAAACCAAATCTCCGTGAAATGGCATTTCTTAAATCTCAATTTCCACATTTTAAATTGTGGTTCATTAAAATTTATTTTATTAATATCCATAAATTCATTAATTATTTATATACATATCTATTTATAAAGTTTTCGTTTTAATAACTTAAAGTAAGTAAATTAATCAAAATACCTATCCATGCAGGCCTTAACCGTTCCACTTAAACCAATAGTAGCTATAGAAATCCTTTTATGTTTATAATTATTTATACAAGTTAATGCAGCTCTAAGCTCTTCTTCAAATCCTCTTTGACAGCGAACCACAGCTCTATATTGATTATATTGACTACAGTCTCCAACTTGAGCAAAACGCATAACCCATAAATTAAAATTTGAAGTTTCCATTTCACCCCAAAATCTAACACAACCATCCCAGACAATATTCACTAACTGGTCCTTATCTAAAACACCATCAAAAATAACATCAATAACCAAATAATGATTATTTTTACGAATTGTAGGAGGTAAAACTTTAAGCTTCAGGATTAACCCTCCTAACACCTTTATAAATAAGATCACTACGATTATTATTGAATTCTAAAATATTTTTACAATGTTCCATAGACTTATTAAAATCAAAAAAACCTGTACCTTTAAAAAATGACTTTAAATCCCTAGGAGATTTAATATCAAAAATATTACTGGCTCCTGAAGAGATGATTAAAGGAAACTGAAATTTATTATAAAGAGTATAAATATCTTTAAAATTAGCTATAATTTTTGCCCTATATGATAAATAGCTGGATAAAATATCTTTAAATGATAATTCAATAGCTACATTGTTATCGCAAGCTTCTTTTGCAAGAATATGATTTAAACCACTGTCAAATCTTTTAAAATAAGGCCTTGATAAAACATCTACCTTAATATTTTCCACTGCTGCTCTATTAACCTTTAAATCTCCACCTTTAATAGAAATACAATTAACCTTGTCTCTAAACTTTTTAGTTGTTTTAAAAACATCACCACTATTTTTAGGTTGAATGTATAAAGTATAATCAATAGCTATTTTATCCTTAAATTCATCTATTAAATCATTTTTAAAATTTAAAGCATCATCAATGTCAAACTGAGAATATGAAAAATTAATATGATTCCAACCGTAATTATAAGCATGTTCAGCTAGTTGAATATTTTTTTCATAGCTATTTCCTTTAATATTTAAATCAAAAAACATCAAATATAGTTTTATTTTTTTAATTATTAATAATTTAGCAACCCTGTTGCAAACTCCATCTTTTACAACTAAATTTTACAGCAATGGATTTTATTAATATATAGAGAGCAAATAGGGTTAATATTTTATATAAACTCTAGAAAATAAAATTATTAAAACTTAAACATAGTATAAGGAAAATGGGAGGAAACCAAAAACTCTTAAAAAAAACTAAAAGCCCATTTAAATTTCTACCAATACTTTGCAATAAATAAGATTTTTATGAAAATCAATAAAACCTCATCTATTATATTTAACAAAAAGATTACCCATTCTTTTTTTTTCATTTTATACCTCAATTTTTTGTGTTTAAAAAAAAGAATTTTTAGGTTTTCATAAGATAATTAGACAAGTATATTATATAAAATTTGCTAAAAAATGAATAAAAAATTGTAATTAAATTATTTAATTGATTTGAAATAAATAAAATAAAAAATAGTACCTCTAATTAAAATAAAAATAAAACTTAAAATTTATTAAAAGTCATAAAATAAATTCAAACTATTATAAACCACATGTAAAATAGTCAACAAAAATAATGATAAATCCGATTTAAATTAATATAAATCGCCATGAATAAATATCATAGCGATTTTTATTTAAACACAAAATAAAGAGGCATTCTATTAGTAGAATTCTCTTTAGTTGAAACATTATATGTTTCTATTACATATTAATGGATTAATTTATATATAAATTTATGCTCAAAATTAAAAAACACAAAAGTGATTAAACATTATTCTGCCATGACTCCCTTCTCAACAATTACACGAATTAATAAACACAACGAAATTTCATATCTAAAATTAAATAAATTCATGGTATAAATTATTAATTGCAAAAATATAAGCTTTCAAAGGGTTTAACTTAGTTATAATTTAAAAAAAGAAAATCAGAAGTTAAACCGTAGCTGTTGACGGTAAACTTCCAGTATTTTTATAATTTAATAAAATTTCAACACAAATATTAATCATGTTACTTGGAGAAACATCAGGAACTCCAGGAGTATTAATTCCATTGTAATTTGGCACTCTACCATGATTTTCAATCCATTTAGAGAATCTGTTACACATATCTACATATTGAGATTTGGAAACACTTTGACTGACATCTGCTCCTGAAGGATGTTGTGCATAAGATGGGTTTCCAATATTAATAGTTCCACTTTCCTGACCATTATTAATCATCACAACAGCTTTGGATAAAACATAACAAATTTGAGATTTATCCAAAGTTACTCCTTTGAATGTAATTGAATTGGCTTGACCACTATTAGCTATCTCTTGAGCTAAATTAGGAGCCTCGGAAACAGGAAAAGCACTTAAACTTACTTGTGAAACTTCATTAGAATTAGAGTTAGAATCAGTTTCATCAGAAGAATAATTCTCTCCTGAGTTAAAGATTAAATAACCTGCAACTCCTCCAATAATAGCTACAACAATTATTATAGTAGCTACAATAATAATTGTGTTGGTTCGTTTATCTTCTGCTTTTTCAACATTGTTTTGAGCTTTATTTTTAGAAACGGGTTTTCCACAATGTTTACAAAATTTTGCATCATCTGGAATTTCTTTTCCACATTCTTTACAATACATATAAACCTCACATTATAACTTTATAATACAAGTTTTTAACTTTATTGATATTCTTTCAATCAATAGCTATGAATAATTCTATAATTACATGTTAATAAATTATTTATAATAACTCCCCCACCAGTTCAATAGATTACGAAATGTTCAATATAATTTTTTAAATTTAATCTATTTACCATGACTAATACTTCTAATAAACAATAAAAATCACTATTTAACCAATTTATGGCAATTAGATAGGAATAATGAAAATAATAAAGAAATAAACAATTTTATTAGATTTCTAATAAATTTAAAAAATGCTAAAATAGATATACTTAAAGGTAATATAATTAAGTAAACATTTTATCTTGAAAATACTTTATTTTTATATTTCAAAGGTGATTTTTACATCAATGTATAAAATGAACATTTTAAATAGTTAATATTTATAAAGCTTTGTTGAAATCATTGGGTTGTTAGTTGAATAGTCCTGTATATGTTATATA
>CAYPCR010000034.1:0-16624 GCA_964409285.1 uncultured Methanobrevibacter sp.
TATGCTTTGTCTGCTAATATGTATTTTGGTTTATATTTTTTTATTTTTCTTAATGAAGCATTTGCAAATGTTAAATCATGTCTTGCACCATTCAATGCTTGTGAGTGTAAAATCAATCTGCTTCCTACATCAATGGAAATATGGCATTTGGTGTATTTTTTAGCTTTAATATCTCTAATTCTCATGTAATATTGATCAGCAGTGTCTTGACTGAAACCACTTCCATCTAAAGCAACTATTTCAACTTCAATATTTAATTCATCAATTATAATCTCTGTAATTCTCTCAAACATGTCTGTGGGCATTCGTTTAAAGAATCTTTGTAAAGTACTATAATCAGGCGATTTTTTTATCTTCAAATAATCATTTATTCTTCTATTAGAGTCAATATAATCCATAATTCCTCTATAACTTAAATTCAAATAAATTTTTAAAAGGACAATGGGGAATAAAGCCGGTTGGGAGTATAATTGTTTGGAATACTTATTTGAATATTGATTTAAACAAATTTTCCCATAGTTATAAGTCAATTTGACAAAATTCCATATTTCATTTCTATTTTTAGACAATTTACAGTCATTTTGTTTTTTACTCGAAAATTTTAATTTGGATTTTTTCGCACCAAAATCCAAATGATTTTTATGTCTTAAACAACTAAATACAATTGAAAAATGTTTGTTTTTTCTTTTCATAATAATAAATATTCTTCATTTTAATATAAATAACTTACAATCTATTTTTTTAAAAAATAATAATTATATAAATTATTATATAAAATATTAACCATAATACAATAGTTATAGCTAAAATAAATAGAAAATAAAATAAAAAACTCATTGATGTGAAATTTCAAATGTAAAAAATATGAGGTTGGCAACAAAGCTTATTAAAAGTAAATATTTCTTTAAGATTATATATTTATAAAATCACAACAATATTGTTTAGAATTTTGAGTAAATTTTATTAATATGTTTAATATAATAGTTATATTACTAATATTTGAATATCTGGCAACGAATCAAATTTAAAAATATTTATTAAATAGGGAACATATAAAATTAATAATTAAGATGTGATCATTATTGAAAGATTATAATATTGAAGATGCACAAAAAATTTTAAAATCACATAATCTTAAGAATAAAATAAAACTTAAAAATCATGTTTTAGATAATTGGTTTAAAAGAGGTTATAGTTTAAATTATATTTTTGATTGTTTAACTAATAAAATCCCATTATCAATTAGTAAAACAAGAGAAAATCGTTTTAAAATGATTTATCCTCATGAAACCAATAGTAATGATGATTTATATATTATTATTGAGATTAATGATGATAGAGAAGTATCTGTTATTACGGCATACTCTTTTAATAAAAGGAGACGAGAACGTGAAAAAGAAAGATAAGCAAAATTCATTTGAACTTGAATATAGATATGACATTTCTTCTGATATTTTGGGGGTTAGGGTTAAGAGAAATTTTATTTACAATGAAACTGTTGAGATGGCTGAAGGTATTTTATTAGATTTTGGCATTGATAATGTGCCTGTTTCTTTAGAGATTCATGATGCTTCAGAGAGATTCAATGTTCCAAAATATTCTCTTCAACATCCAGTTTTCTTTAATATGGATATAAATGTAGATGAAAAATCAATTTGTTTAAATGCAAATATTATCTTATTAATTCATAATAAAGAGAATGAACAATTCATTAAAGAATTTACATCTAATCAAAATAACCTTCCAAACATGGAAATAGAGTTGTGTGCTACTTAAAATTACTATTTAATAGAGTAGAGAATATGATTACATCAAGGATTTTTTAAATACAATTCAAATTTATAGAATAGCTTGTTAGATGTCTCTCACTTTACTTACTCTATAAGGTAAATGAGTTATCAAACCACAAATTGAAAATATTTATCATAGATTTTTATTCAATTTTGGTAAATATTGTGTAGCATATTTCAATTTTAGATTTATAGAAATATTTAATAGTTTAACTGAAAATACAAAGATACGGAAGAAATATTAAGTTTGGATACTTCTATTACTTCTTACATGACTTTTTATTTTTAATTCTCTAGATTAAAATTTAGTTATTAGGAATAGTGATAATATTGAAGAACTTAAATTTATTTTAGAAGTTTCGTTTAATAATTCTGAATTTTTAGTTAATGAATTAATAAATGAGATTAAAATACTCATTTAATAAGTAAAATTTAGAGGAAAAGTCAATGAATCCAAAAATCACAATTATCATTCCAGTTTACAATGCAGAAAATTACCTTTCAAACACCATTGATTCAATCATTAACCAATCAATTGGTTTTGAAAATCTTGAGCTTATTTTAATCGATGATAGCTCCACAGATAATTCCGGGAAAATCATAAATAGCTATGCAAATAGCTACGATAACATTAAACCTTTCTTTAACAAAACCAATCATGGATTTCCAGGCTTTAGTAGAAATATTGGTATTTCAAATGCTCAAGGCAAATATATCATGTTTGCAGATAATGATGATGAGTATGATAAAGACTTCTGCAAGACAATGTTTGAGTTGATTGAAAGTAAAGATGCAGATTTTGCAGCCTGCTGTTTTTTTGAAACTGATGCATTAACTCAAAAGAAAGTTTGCCCTCCGAAAGGTTTGTTTACAAAAAAAGAAGATATTATAGCTAATTGCGGATGTATGGTTTGGAATAAAATCTATAAGTCAGAAATAGCCAAACAGATTAGTTTCATAACTGATGGGCTAAATGAGGATTCTATCTTTTTAATTGAATATAGCTTAAAGGCAGATTCACTTGCCTCTATTAATAGCTATACTGGCTACAACCATTTATACCGCTCCAAGTCCCTTTCTTTAAGTTCTGTAAGCTCTACCTTATCTCAGATTGATTCTTTTTATATTTTATACGATCTTTTAAATCCTGATTATTTAAAGCCAGATTATTTCAATACTTCAATTCAACTTACTTTAGAGCGTTGTATTTTAGGGGAAGGTTCGGTTAAGCAAAACAGAGAAATTCTTAAAAAATTAAGGGAGTTTGAAAATCATATTGGTTATTCTAGCCAAATTTCTTCAAAACCAGTTAATATTTTAAATAATTTAGTTTTAAACAACCATCTTTTAACAGTATCTTTAATTACAAGGTTTTTAAGGCCAATAGCTAATAACGGTTTTTTAAGAAAGATATTTAGAAGGCTTAACGGCCAATAATCTGTTTTATAATGTATTTGTCATCTTCATCAAAACTTTTTGTTATAAACAATGCTAGAAGGTAAACTACAATAGCTACTGGAATAGCTACCCACATGTTAAGTTTTAAAATCCACAATACAACTCCTAAAATTAGGGAGCTTATTAAAATCTTTATAATGTCGTAGATTAGATGTTTTTGCTTTGGAAGGAGTTTTATTCCTTTCAAAACTTTCAAATCCAGTATTAAAATTAATATTTCACTGATTACTGTTGAAGCAGCTGCTCCAATATATGAAAATGCAGGTATCATAAATAGGTTTAATGCCGCATTAAACACACAGGCTGCAAGATAGATTTTTGTAACTGAAACTTCCTTATGTGATGCATTTAGTGCATTTGAAGCTGCACCGTTTATAAACATAAAGCAAACGCTCCAAATCAATACCTGTAATACAACTCCACCATCACTGTATTGGGAGCCGTAAATTAGATGCATCACATCAGTTGCATAGAAAAATGTAGCTACACATATTGGTACGGTTACCATGGTCATGTATTTTGTTGATTTTTCAAAACTAGCTACTAGCAATGATTTTTCACTTTTAAACTGTTTGCTCATTACAGGGAAAATCACTGCTGAATATATTGAGTAAAATAGTGTAAGAACATTAATTAATTTATATGTTGCATTGTAAATACCGGTTGCAAAATCATTAACCAGCTGAGTTAACATTACAATGTCAATATAATAATAGATTGATGCAAAAATACCTGTTACAGCAAAGGGAACTCCCCATTTTATCAACTGTTTCCAGAATCCAAAATCAAAGTTGATTCTTCTAATTTTAACCATTTTAAGAAGTGGGAAAAATGCATACAATAAGGCGCCTGCATTTGCAAGAACATAACCCCAGGTAATTCCATCAAGGCCTAAATTTAGATATATTGCAGCTAAAATAGCTCCCATAGTTAAAAATGAAAGTAAGGCATTGGAAATGGCCTGATATTTTCCTTCCTCATGAGCTTGAAATATTCCATTAAATAAATTGGTTATTCCCTTTAAACAATTTTCCAAAACAAACAATAGGGTAATATAAATCGTTACCCATCCACAGCCCATAGCTAGTAAGATTACGTATACGATAGCTAGATAAAGGACTGATAAAAGGATTTTTAGGGGAATTGCATTTCCAAGATATTTTGGACCTATTGAATAATCGGTTGAGACACTACGAACAATATGTGTGGAAATTCCCAAATCACAAAGAACTCCAAACATTCCAGAAAGTGATATTGCAAAACCTAAAATACCATAATCTGATACACCTAAATATCTTGCAGTTAGAATTGTCCAAACAAAGGATAAAACACTGGTTATTATCTGTGAAATCAATAACCAGCTCATATTCTTAAATATTGTTCGTATATTAGTCGCCATTGTTTAACCTAAATCTTTTCGTATAAGTAATAATCTCCAATATTTTTAACTTCAGTGTAATTGTTCAGTTTAATTTCCTTATTTGAAATGTACAACTGAACTCCACTTCCTTCGATTTTTTCAATTTCATTATTGTGCATGGCTTTTAAATCCTTAGCCAAGTACCATTCAAAAGGCCTGATGGCTCCAGATCCAATATACATGTCTTGATAATCAGGATATTGTGTAATAATATAATCTGCCATTTGCTCAGGATAGTGGTAGTAATCGGTCTGCTCAATGGTATCAGCGTAGTAAAATCCTGTAGGAATTAGAATACACATTAAAATTACTGGAATAATATATTCATTGATTTTAATTTTACTTTGAAGTTTATAAACTCCATAAACCATGAAATAAGCTACAACAGGCATTGCAGGTAGGAAATATCTGTTTACCTTAATGTGAAGGTAGCTGAAAAATGACAGATAAACAAGAAGCCATAAAAACATCATTAAATTAAAATCGTTTTTAGGCTTTCTGCTGGTAAGTCTTGCAGATAAAAAGAGAAGCATTAATAAAATAATAGTGTCAGTAGCTTTTAAATTCATAAATGAATATGCACTAGCTATTATTAAAACAACACTTACAATTAAAAATCTTTTATCAAGTTTGGTTTTCCTGTTGTCATAAAGGCTTATTGCAGCACCAATCACAACAAAAGCCATTAGAATATAGGAAATTACTGTAGAGTTTGTAAAAACAGGATTATTATTATCAAAAGTAGTATGGGAGGTTGATAAAAAGTTTGGGAAATAATTAATGTAGTAAAGATTTTCCACATTATGTGCTGGATCAACAGTAAAACCAGTACTTCCACTGGCCATATTGGAACCTTGTTCGAAAAACCCAACATAACCATTTCCCATAATAGCTATTGGAATTAAAATTAAAACAAAACTTATGATTGCAACTAAAATCGCCCTTTTAATGTATTTCAACTCTTCCCTATCCCAACTTTTAAGAGTTTTTAATCCTCCTTTAACATAATGCATTCTTTTATAGATAAAGTAAATTAAAAGAGGAGCCCCAATTAAACTGATGGTGTATTTGGTGTAAAATGCTAGGATGAAAACTAAAGCAGCATAAGGGTAATACTTAGGATTTTTATCAATAGCTAAAACAACCAATAAAACAGTCCATATTGTTAAACTAACTGCAGGAATGTCTAAAGTCCCATTACCAAGCCAAATGACATAAAGGGCAGTTGTTGAATAGATAATCACTCCGAGAGTACTTAAAATATCATTGAATTTATATCTAAATAAAAGATAAAGACCAATATTTCCTAAAATTGCAAATAAACCCGTGGTTATAAAAAGACATAGGCTACTTCTAACCCCTACATCAATAAAAAGAGAGCCTATAAAACACACTATTGGAGAAAGCCATATAAAATTAGTTGCTCCAGCATTATGCCCTGTAAAGTAAAGTGCATCAATTAAATAAACATAAACATCACTACAAAAAATACCAAATTCAGCTGAAAAAATAATGTAGTAGCTAGTTAAAATTGTACTTATAATTATTATAAAGGCTAAAAAATAGTAATCCTTTTTGTTCAAATCTAATTCTTTAAAAATCATGTTAATTAAATATTTGATTGTTAAATCCTAATAAAGGTTTTTAACGACTATATTTAATATCATAATTTTTCTATAGTTTCAACTTCAAGGCCAGTGATTTTTGAAATAAATTCGATTTTCTGATTTTGGTTTATCATTTTTTTAGCTATTTCTTTTTTAATTTTTTCCTCGCCTATTCTAATGCCTTTTTCGTAGTTTTCTTGTGCTACTTTGTTGTAGAATTCGTGTTTCATTTTATCTTTAAGTATTGTTTATAATTTTTTTATTTCTTCTAGTGGAAGTTTTGTCACATCGTGGATGAATTCAGTGCTTTGGCCATCTTCTTTTAGATTTTTAGCTATTTCTCTTTGAGCCTTTTTTTGGCCTTTTTCGTAGTTTTCTTGTGCTACTTTGTTGTAGAATTCATGTTTCATTTTAAATTATCCTAATATTCTTTTTAGAACTTTAACAAGTAAAAATATTTTTTTGGTTTCAAATCTCTAAAAGAATTGTCTATTATTAAAGTTTCTTTAATTATATGGTAAGTTTTATAATTGGTTGCCTTTAATGCTGTTATTTGTTATAATGTTTTTATTTGTTCTATTGGTAGTTTTGTAGTATCATGAATGAATTCAAGGCTTAAACCTTTTTCTTTTAGATTTTTAGCTATTTTTCTTTGGGCTTTTTCATAGTTTTCTGCAGCTACATTATCATAAAATTCATGTTTCATTTTAATTTCCTCCAATATTTCTTTTTGATAATCGTCATCAATTAAATTCTCACAATTGTTTATTTGGTAATATTTTATTTCATTTAAAGTTTTTTTATCAATTAATGAGGTTTCATCTTCTTTTTGTGTTTTGTTTGTTAATTTTGCAACTTCCATTAACATTTCATGAGGTTCACATTCATAGCTAGTAAAGATTGCACACATTAGAAATGCGATATTGTGGTTATCTAATTTTTCATTGTTCTTTATTTTATTTTTGATAATATTTATTTCTTTATTTGCATCAATGTTTTTTAATGAAATTAAATAAATTCTATGATGACCACCACACATTGGTTTAAAATCATGATGTTCTTCGGTTAAATCCTCAACACAAAACATATAATTTTTTATTTTGATTCTATGTTCCTTATAGATTCTGCAACAATAATCCCAACTTTTAAAAAAAGTATCTTCTGTAGGCACTTTCTTTTCATATTCAACATCTACAATATATCCATTTTTACTTTTAGCTACTAAATCAGCTCTTCTTTCTACTTCAGATATTGATGTGTATTCTGATGGTAATTCTTCAATTAACTCTTCATCAATGTCTGAAAGTTTAAATAAAGCATTAACATACTTTAAATCAAGTTCTTTGAAAAACTTGTCCCAATATTTGTCTACCTTTTTAGTCATTTTAATTTCCAATGTTAAATTTATTTAAAATACTTTAATACGTATAAAAAGATTTTAATATATTTTAATTTATTATACTACTATTTAAATCTATTTTTTTACTATTTAAAATTAATTTATAGCTTTAAAATCAATTTAACATTTTTAAATCAATTTTTATTTCATAATGTAATTTCACAATAAATAAAAATAGCTTAAATATGATAGATGATAAAAATATTTTGTAAGATAAAATGAAGGATTTTAAAGTTTCGGTAATTATTCCGGTATATAATGCAGAAAAAAGTTTAAAAATAGCTATTGATTCTATAATAAATCAAACTATAGGTTTTGAAAATATTGAGCTTATTTTAGTTGATGATATGTCAACTGACAGTTCTAGAGAAATTATTGAAGATTTATCGTTTAAATATTCTAATATAAAACCTATATTTTGTAAAGACAATTCTGGAAATCCTGGACGAGGAAGAAATATTGGAGTTAAAAACGCTTCAGCTGACTATATCATATTTCTAGATCAGGATGATGAATATTTGAGGGATGGAATCGAAATTCTTTACAATATAATAGCTAAAAACGATTCTGATTGGGTTTTAGCTTCCCATTATAATAAATATAGCCAGGATAATCTTTTAAAAATAGGCCTTAATGATGAGGAATTTACATTTAACCCTCATAAAGATAAAAAGCATTATGATAAAATAAAGCAGTATAATGCTCCTTGGAGTAAAATCTTTAAAAAGGATTTCTTAATAGCTAATAATATTCGTTTTTTAGAGGATTCTCTTAATGAGGATAGATTTTTCCATGTTAACTGTCTAAATGCTACCGAAAAAATGAGTGTAATATCTGATGTTGTTCATGTATATAATATTTTAGATACAAGTACGATTCATAATTATAGCTTAAATCAGTTTAACTCATTTTTAAAGGGAATGAAAGCAATGAATGTAGCTATTGAAGGATCCGATTTATCTTATGATTTATTAATGGGTCAGGCAATGGAAGACTTGCTTTTAATTTTTTCCAATCTTAAAAAATCAGAAAAGAAAGTTGCAATAACCGAAATTCAGGAATTTGAAGATGAACTTAACGCTTCAGCCGATATTAGAAATAAAGAAATGGCAATGCTAAATAGTTATATTGTAGAAAATAAAACATTTAAGGCATTATCGGTTTCTAGTATGTTTTCTACTTTATACAATAACAAAACAATAAAAAATGTTTATAGAGCTTTAAATCAAAAAAGAGGATAATTCATGTCAAAAACTTTTATAATAGCTGAAATTGGTGTAAATCATAATGGTGATGTTGAACTTGCTAAATCAATGATTAAAAGTGCAGCTGATTGTGGTGTTGATGCGGTTAAGTTTCAAACATTTAAAAGTGAAAATCTTGTCTCTAAAGATGCTAAAAAGGCTGATTATCAGGAGAAAAATACCTCCCAAGAATCTCAATTGGAAATGCTTAAGAAATTAGAATTATCCAAAAATGATTTTAGAGAGCTTAAGGCTTATGCAGAAAAATGTAATGTTTTATTTTTATCTTCCCCTTTTGATATGGAGTCTGTTGATTTACTTGAAAGTATTGGTGTAAGTGCATATAAATTAGGTTCTGGTGAACTTAACAACTTTGAACTGATTGATTATGTTCAAAAGACAAACAAGCCTTTAATTTTATCAACAGGAATGGCTAGTTTAGATGAAATTAAAGAAGTTTACAATTTTATTGAAGATAAGAATAATTTAACTATCCTGCATTGCATTACAGGCTATCCTACAACTTATAGTGAAGCTAATCTTAATTTTATCAAAACCTTAAAGGATAATTTCAATGTTAATGTAGGTTTTTCAGATCATAGTCCAGGTGTTGAACTTCCAATAGCTGCAGTAGCATTAGGTGCTACAGTCATTGAAAAACATTTCACAACTGATAAATCACTTCCAGGCCCAGACCAAAAGGCTTCCTTAAATCCATATGAGTTTAAAGTCATGGTGGAGTCAATCAGGCATGTGGAAGTTGCTTTAGGTGATGGGATTCGTAAGTTTAGTGAAAACGAGCTTGAAATTAAGGAAGTTGCCAGAAAAAGCATAATAGCTAAAAAGGATATTAAAAAAGGTGAAACATTAACAAGAGATAAGTTAGTCTTTAAAAGGCCAGGTACAGGCATTGAACCAAAATATATTGATAAGGTAATTTTCAGGGTTGCAAAAAAGGATATTCCAGCTGATTCATTAGTTTTATTTGAGGATTTATCATGAGAAAGATTGTTTATGTTACCGGAACAAGGGCAGATTATGGTTTAATGAAAGAAACTTTAGATTATATTGACAGGGATGAAGATTTACAGTTAGATGTAATAGCTACAGGTATGCATTTAATGGACCGTCATGGAAACTCATTAGATGAAATTACAAATAAAAATATCCATATTGTTGATGAGGTTATAGAAAACGATAGCTATGAAGCTATGGGAATTTTCGTTGGAAATCTCACATCCAAACTTACAAAAAAGATTTCTGAAATTAATCCAGACATTGTTTTGCTTTTAGGTGATCGTGGAGAAATGCTTGCAGCTGCAATTACTGCCTCATACCTACAGATTCCAATAGCTCATATTCATGGAGGGGATATTTCCTCAACAGTAGATGATGTTGTTCGCCATGTAATTACTAAATTATCCTCTATTCACTTTCCAGCTACTAAAAAAAGTGCTTCAAGAATTAAACAGATGGGTGAAAGCGATGATTATATTTTTATCTCAGGAGCACCAGGTTTAGATTCAATAGCTAAAATAAAATATGATGAAAATGAAATTCTTAAAAAATACGATGTTCAAAAACCATTTGCTTTGGTTCTACAACATCCTGTAAGTTTGGAAGTTACAGAAAGTGGAAAACAAATGAAAGAAACATTAGATGCATTAATCCAAACAGATTTAGATGTTATTGTAATCTATCCAAATTCTGATGCAGGATCATCTGCTATGATGAAAGAAATCAATAAAACTTCTTTTAATAGCTATAAAAATATTCCTCATGATGATTTCATTGCCCTTTTGGATTTATGTGAAGTTTTAGTTGGAAATTCAAGTAGTGGAATAATCGAATCAGGTTTATTTAATTTACCTGTTGTAAATATTGGTTCAAGGCAAGATGGAAGGGAAGCTGGAGTGAATGTTATTAACTGTGATTATGAATCAAGAGAGATTTTAGATGCCATTAATCTAGCTCTTTCTGATGAGTTTAAAGAAAAAATTAAAGATTCTCAAAACCCTTATGGGAATGGTGAAGCTTATAAGATAATCACTGAAACATTAAAAGATATTAAACTTGAAAAACAATTATTAAATAAAGAATTTATTGAATTAATTCCAAATAAATAATAAAGTGATAAGATGAATGTTGGAGTAGTTGGTTTAGGTTCAATGGGAAAGAGAAGAATAAGATTATTACAATCTAATTTCCCAGATATTAATGTTTATGGCTTTGATTTGGATGGTAATCGAAGAGAAGAGGTTAAAGAATTATTTCAAATTGAAACCTATGAAAATTTCAATGAATTATTTTCAATGTTGGATGCTGTTTTTATATCAACCTCTCCTTTATCCCACTCTAAATTAATTAATGAGGCTTTAAAAAATGATTTGAATGTTTTTACAGAAATCAATCTTGTTGATGATTTATATGATGAAAACATTAAAATAGCTAATCAAAACGACCTTTGTTTATTTTTATCATCTACACAATTATATAGAAAGGAAATAGCTGAGATTTCTAAAAACATTAAGAAAGCCTCAAAACCAACAGAGTATATTTATCATATTGGAAATTATCTTCCGGATTGGCACCCATGGGAGAATTATAAGGATTTTTTTGTTGCAGATAGACGAACAAATGGTTGTAGGGAAATATTAGCTATTGAACTTCCATGGATTGTTGAGACATTTGGAAAGGTTAAAGATTTTCATGTTTCTAAATCAAAAATTTCAGATCTGGAAATTAATTATCCGGATAATTTCATCATAACATTTGAACATGAAAATAAAGATAAAGGTGTTTTAATTGTGGATTTAGTTTCCAGAAAACCTGTTAGAAATCTTGAAATTATTAATGAAGACTTTTACTTTAGTTGGGATGGTTCTCCTGATGGTTTTGAAAGTTATGATATAGAAAATGGAGAATCAATTAAAATAGATTTATATGAAGAAATTGAAAACAATGAAAACTACAATCAAACCATTATTGAAGATGCTTATTTAGAAGAAATTAAGGATTTTTTACAAGCTATTAATGAAAATAAGTCTCATGGATTATATTCATTTGAAAAAGACAAATATGTTCTGGATTTAATCGATTCAATTGAAGGTTAGATGATTAATTATGAGTGATTTGAAAATACTTTTTGTTGGTGTAGGTTCAATAGCTAAAAGACATATTACAAACATAAAAGAGTTTTTAGAGGATGAAAACACTTCATTTACAATTGATGCATTAAGATCCTCTTCAAGGAATCTGGATTTTGACTACATTGACAATCAATATTTTGATATCGATGATATTAACGAAAATTACGATGCAATATTTATAACAAATCCAACTAAGTTCCATTATTCTACATTACAACTTCTAAATAATTATTCCAATAATTTTTTCATTGAAAAACCTTTAGTGGATATATCTGATGTGGATAATTTAATAGAAGTTTCACCAGATAAAACTTATTATGTTGCATGCCCCATTCGCCACTCAGCTATTATAAAATATTTAAAAGAAAATCTTGATTTGGATAAGGTAAATGGAGTTAGATGCATCTGTTCAACTTATCTGCCTTCATGGCATCCAGATGAAGATTATAGACAATCTTACAGTGCAAAAAAAGAATTAGGTGGAGGAGTAAGTATAGATTTAATTCATGAATGGGATTATTTAAGCTATTTATTTGGAAAACCAACAGAAATCTTTTCAATTCTTGATAAAAAATCAGATCTTGAAATAAACTCAGAAGACTCAGCTATCTATATAGCTAGCTATGACAATTATCTTTTGGAATTGCATCTGGATTATTTTGGCACTTTTCCAATTAGAGAAATCATGATATTTACAAGTGAGGATACCATAATAGCTGATATTCAAAATAACAAACTTATTTTTAAAAATCAAGATTGTGTAATTGATTTTTCACAAGAAAGGAATGATTATCAGTTAGAGGAGTTAAGATACTTCTTTGATTTAATTGAAAATAAAAAGGAAAATATTAATGATATTGAAAATGCTTTAGATGTTTTAAAATTAACCCAGGGAGAGTTAAGATGAATTTACTTTTTACAATATGTGGCCGTGCTGGATCAAAAGGAATTAAAAATAAAAATATTAGAGATTTTCTAGACAAACCCTTACCCCTTTATAGTCTTTCAGCTATTGATTTATTTTTAAATGAAAATAATTATTCTGCTGATATTGTATTAAACACAGACAGTGAAGAATTGATGGATATTTTTAGGAATAACAATCTTCGAAAAACTGAAATCATTAAAAGAAAACCTCAATTAGCTGGAGATGATGTAGCTAAAATGGATGTTATTAAAAATTGTCTTGAAGAGATGGAAAATAGGTTTTCAAAGGAATATGATATTATCGTTGATTTAGATATTACCTCTCCTTTAAGAACTAAAGAGGATTTAAACAAGTTAGTTAATAAAAAAATCAATGAGGATTGTGATTTGGTGTTTTCTGTAACCGACAGTCGTAGAAATCCTTATTTTAACATGGTTAAAAAAACTGAGGATGGATATAAACGTGTTTTGGATTCAAATTTTAACACCCGTCAGGAAGCTCCTGAAATCTTTGATATGAATGCTTCAATTTATGCATATTCCAGAGATTTTCTATTAAATCAAAACAATCTTTTTGATGGTAAATGTGGGATTGTAAAAATGTATGATACAGGAATTTTAGATTTGGATCATCCTACTGATTTTGAATTAATGGAAGTAATAGCTAATTATTTATTTAAAAACAAGAAAGAATTTAAAGAAATTCATGACAATATAAAGTGATAAAATGACTGAAGATAGATTTAATGAATGGAAAGCTCCTGAAATTGAAGATGGAAAATTAACAAAATATAACTGGCTAGTTCAACATAAGAATAATTTAAAATTAGGTTATAAAACTGATATTGGTGCTTTTAGCTATATCAATGCTCAATATGGTGTGGAAATTGAAGATGAAGTTCAAATCGGATCTCATTGCTCAATTTATTCTGTCTCAACAATTGATGATAAGAAAGGAAAAGTAGTGTTAAAAAAGAATTCAAGAATTGGAACTCACAGTGTAGTAATGCCTGGTGTTACTGTCGGTGAAAATTCCATTATTGGAGCATTTAGCTTTGTAAATAAAGATATTCCAGCTAATTGTACAGCTGTTGGAGTTCCTGCAAAAGTAATTAAAAAATGATTAATCAAGTTCTTTTAAAACTTCAATTATTTCATCTTTAGTTAAATGTTTGATTTCATTGGAATTGTATACTAATTTTGGATGATTCTCATTTTCCTGATTGTTTCTAATAATAAATAGCTCATCATCCTCAAAGGCATAAATAATTTCTTCTGGAGTCATTAGCTCCTCATGAAGCTTTTCACCTATACGTTTTCCAATAATTTCAACCTCAATATCTTCAGCTTTTATACCACATTTTGGAGCATAATATTCAATCATAGCTTCTGCTAAATCAGTAACTTTAACAGCCGGCATTTTTAAAATAAATATTTCTCCACCTTCAGCCATTTCAGCAGCTATTAGAATTAATTTAGCAGCTTCATGAATATGCATAATAAAGCGAGTCATAGCTTCATCGGTTATAGTAAGAGGACCTCCCTTTTCAATTTGTTTTTTAAATATTGGTATTACAGATCCTCGTGAATTTAAAACATTTCCAAAACGGACACAGGAAAATATTGTTCCTCCTCTTCCAGAATAAACGTTAGATGATGTAATTAATCTTTCAGCTAGTAATTTAGTAGCTCCCATAACATTTACAGGATTTACAGCCTTATCAGTACTTATAAAAATCACTTTTTTAACATCACAACTAATAGCTGCATCAATCACATTTTGAGTTCCTTCAATATTTGTTTTTACAGCATCGTAAGGATTATATTCGCATAATGGGACGTGTTTATAAGCAGCTGCATGGAATATAATATCCACATCTTTAAAAGCTCTTTCAAGTCTTTTAGGATCTCTAATATCTCCTACAAAAGGCCTAATTTTAAATGAGTTGATTTCATTTTGAAGGTCAAATAAAGCGGTTTCATTGTTATCAAAAACTCTTATGAAATCTACATCAAATTTCATAAGTTCTTTAACAATTTTCTGTCCAATAGAACCTGCTCCTCCAGTTACCAAACATTTTTTACCTTTATAAAAATCTTCTAACATCTAATCACCTTTGTAAAATTCCCCTATCGTATTAGCCATATAATCGATTTCTGCATCTGTAATATCTGGAAACATAGGTAAAGTTATTGTTTTTTCAGCTATCTGTTCTGTAACTGGTAATTTTTCATCATATCCTAATTTATTTTTATAAAATGAAGATTTATGAACAGGATCAAAGTAAATTTTTGCAGATATTCCATTTTCCCCTAAATATTTTATTAAATCATCTCTATTTTGTGCAATAACACTGTAAAGCTGGTAAACGTGATTGTAATTTTTAGGCACTTTAAATATTTCAATCTTATCAGTTTCTTCTTCAATTCGTTTATTTAAATAATTTGACTGTTTACGTCTTTTTTCAATAATTTCATCAGCTTTTTTAATTTGAGATAATCCTAAAGAAGCTGTAAGATTTGACATTCTCCAATTAAATCCTAAATCAATATAATCAAATAAATCAGCTGATGAGAAATAATCTCCACTTTCAAGTCTTCCATGTGAACGGATTAAGTTTAATTTTTCGTAAATCTCTTTAGAATCAGTTACAACAGCTCCCCCTTCACCTGTTGTAATTATTTTATTTTGACAAAAACTTAAAATCCCAGAATCTCCAAATGTACCTGTTTGCTTATCTCCAATGGTGGCTCCAAAAGATTCTGCAGCATCTTCAATTAAAATTAAATCATTATCTTCAGCTATTTCTTTAAGTTCTCTAACCTTTGCAGGACATCCTCCATAATGAACTGGAATAATAGCTTTAGTTTTATCAGTTATTTTTTCTTGAACACTGTCAGGGTCTAAACCACAGGTTTCTGTTTCAATATCAGCGAAAACAGGTTTGGCTCCTACAAAAAGAGGAGAATTAGCTGTTGAAATAAAAGTAAAAGAAGGAACAATTACCTCATCACCATTTCCGATTCCATAAGCAAGTAATAGAGCATGAAGAGCAGATGTTCCAGAATTTAATGCAATTGCATATTTAGTTCCAATATAATCAGCTATTTCTTGTTCGAATTCAGCTACTTTTGGCCCTACTGCCCAAAATTTACCAGAAGCTATCTCACGAGTTATATTATTAATATCATCTTCATCATTATAAATTTTAAAAAGAGGAATATCCATTCTATCTTTACCTATTATATTTAATTAATTTATTATTCTATTTATCAATATTAATAATTTTTATGAAAGTAGTTGGTGTAAACAAATATTTAGATGAAATCTTACAGTGATGATTTTCGAGTTTTTTTTATTTACTTTAAACGTTTTTATTTTTCTTTTTAACTTGTATATTCTGTTTAAATTTTCTATTGAGTATTATTATTTATTTAAATTGATTATTGATATTTATTATTCTTTAAATCTAGCTTTATTTTTGTTATTTCTAAATTTAATTAAATCTTTCATTAGGTTAATAAGTTTTATTTTATCTTCGTATCAATATTGCTTTGGACTTGTAATTTTACACGATGACTTCAATTTTATTTTATCGTAACAGTAGCCTTTATATAGGAATTTTAATA
>CAYPCR010000035.1:0-14265 GCA_964409285.1 uncultured Methanobrevibacter sp.
ATTCTGGACACACAAATTCGGAAAACAAAAAACCCTATAAAAATTTACAATCTCCTTTTAGTTATCACATGGACTATAGAAAAAATTTTAAAATATATTTAATAAATACTAATTTCAATGAGTGAAACAACTACCAAAGCACAAACATCAGTTGCTAAATTTGAAGAATTTTTTTCAACCGCATATAAGGATGATTTATTTGAAACACTTGAAAAATATCCTGATAAAAGATCCTTAACTATTGATTATAAAAATCTTGAAATGTTTGATCCAGATTTAGCAGATTTATTAATTGATAAACCAGAGGAAGTTTTAGATGCTGCATCTAATGCCATTAAAAACATTGACCCCCTAGTTAAAGATGCTGATATTA
Source organism: uncultured Methanobrevibacter sp. (assembly GCA_964409285.1). GTDB lineage: Archaea > Methanobacteriota > Methanobacteria > Methanobacteriales > Methanobacteriaceae > Methanocatella. The sequence goes on from CAYPCR010000035.1 coordinate 374, forward strand.
ACGTTAGAATTGAAAATTTGACTAATATAATTCCTTTAAATATTCTTTTAAGTAAATATATTGGTACTTTTGTAGCTGCTGATGGAATTGTGAGAAAAACAGATGAAATAAGACCTAGAATTGAAACAGCTACTTTTGAATGTAGAGGCTGTATGAGATTACATGAAGTAGAACAGACATCTGAAAATAGAATTATAGAGCCTTCATTATGTAGTGAATGTGGAGGAAGATCATTTAGACTACTTCAAGAAGAATCCAAATATATCGATACTCAAACAGCTAGAATGCAAGAACCTTTAGAAAATTTAGCTGGAGGAACTGAACCAAAACAGATGTTAATGATTCTAGAAGATGATTTAGTAGATAAATTAAATCCCGGAGATAAAGTTAGGATTACAGGAACCTTAAAAACTTTCAGAGAAGAACGTAGTGGAAAATTTAAAAATTATATCTATGTAAATCATATTGAGCCTCTAGAACAAGAATTTGAAGAACTTCACCTTACTGAAGAAGATGAACAAGAAATATTAGAACTTTCACAAGATCCTAATATTTATGATAAGATTATCAAATCTACAGCTCCATCCATTAAAGGATATCGTGATGTAAAAGAAGCTATTGCACTTCAATTATTTGGAGGATCAGCCAAAGAACTAGAAGATGAAACTCGTTTAAGAGGAGATATCCATATTTTGATTGTAGGAGATCCAGGTATTGGTAAATCCCAGATGTTAAAATATGTCTCAAAATTAGCTCCCCGTAGTATATATACAAGTGGTAAAGGTACAACTGGAGCTGGTTTAACAGCTGCTGCAGTTAGGGATGAATTAGGTGGCTGGTCTCTTGAAGCAGGAGCTTTAGTACTTGGAGATCAAGGAAATGTATGTGTTGACGAATTGGATAAAATGAGATCTGAAGATAGGTCTGCACTTCACGAAGCATTAGAACAACAAACAGTTAGTATTGCAAAAGCAGGAATTATGGCTACATTAAACTCAAGATGTTCTGTATTAGCTGCTGCAAATCCAAAATTTGGAAGATTTGACAGATTCAAATTATTAGCTGAACAAATAGATTTACCTTCTCCGATTCTTTCTCGTTTTGATTTGATTTTTGTTGTTGAAGACAAACCTAATGTTAAAAATGATTCGGAATTAGCTGAACATATTCTTGAAATACACCAAGAAAATACAATTAATTATGAAATTGAACCAGAACTTCTTAGAAAATACATAGCATATGCTAGAAAAAATGTTAATCCTGTTTTAACAGATGAAGCTAACCAGGTATTAAAAGAATTCTATGTATCTACAAGAAATAGTACAGGAGATGAAGAAGCACCAGTTCCAATTACTGCAAGACAATTAGAAGCTATTATTCGTTTAGCTGAAGCAAGTGCTAAAATTAGACTTAAAGACACTGTAGATAAAGAAGATGCTGAAAAAGCTGTTAGGTTACAATTAGCTTGTTTAAAAGAAGTGGGAATAGATCCTGAAACTGGTGAAATTGATATTGATAAAGTTGAAGGTAGAACTCCTAAATCTGATAGAGATAAACTTCAAAGAGTTACTGAAGAAATTGCTCTTCTTGAGGAAGAATATGGTGGTCAAGCTCCTACCAATGTTTTAATTTCCAATATGGCAGATAAATATGATATTGGTGAGGATAAAGTAGAAAGTATTATCCAAAACCTTAAACACAAAGGAATAATCTACGAACCAACTAATGGATATCTTAAAAGAGCATAAGTTAAATTAATAAGTAAGGAAAAATAAAGTATTAATATTATAATTGATATTAATTTTTTGGAGTGATAATATGGAAGAATATGAAAATTTATTAAACAGAGCAATAGACCAATTACCTCCTGAAGTTTTTGAACACAAAAGATTTAAAATTCCTAAAGCTTATTCAGATATTCAAGGTAACAGAACCTTCATTAAAAACTTTAAAGATGTTGCAGAAGGATTAGGTAGAGACCCTCAACATATATTAAAATTCCTATTAAGAGAATTAGGTACAGCTGGAAACTTAGAGGGCGGAAGAGCAATTTTACAAGGAAAATTCACACATTACCTAATAAATGAAAGATTAGAAGATTATGTGGAAAGATATGTAATTTGCCATGAATGTAATAGACCAGATACAAAAATTATAAGAGAAGGCAGAATATTTTTACTCAAATGTGCTGCTTGTGGTGCAACAGCTCCATTAAAACCTTTATAATTTCTTTTTTTACTTATTTTTATCCTGAGGAACTAAACATGTTTTGTCCTGAATGTGGAAGCGATAACAAAAAAATGATTGGAGATATCTGTATCGATTGTTTTTTAAAAGATTTCCGGCTAATTAAAGTTCCTGAAACTATTGATGTGACTATCTGTAGCCATTGTAATAGTAGATTAGAAGAGGGTAAATGGCAAGAATCCTATTTACCTGAAGAAGAAATAATTTATCGAGCTCTAGAAAGAAACATAGCTATTGATGATTTGGTTGAAAATGAGATTATAAATCTTGAAATTGAAGCTATGAGAGGAACAATAGCTGAATGTATTGTTGAGGCTGTAGGAGACGTATATGGAGAAACTGTAGAAGAAATTCATGAAGTAAATGTAAGAATATTAAAAACAGTTTGTCCAACATGTAGTAAAGTTCAGGCAGGTTATTATGAATCAGTAGTTCAATTTAGAGCTGAAAAAAGAGATATTAAAAAAGAGGAATATGATAAAGCTGATGAAATTGTTGAAAGAACCCTCAACAAACAATATAAAAAAGACAAACTTGCTTACTGTCCTCAGCGTGCAAAATTAAAAGAAGGCTATGATTATTACATTGGATCTTTGAAAAGTGGAAGAAAAGTAGCTGATGCTTTAAAAGATGAATTTGGAGGAATTATTAAAGAATCACCACGTCTTATTAGTGAAGATAAATCAACTGGAAAAGGTCTATATAGGATTTGGATATCTGTTAGAATTCCTGAATTTGAAATAGGAGATTTCATTAAGTATGAAGGAAAAATCCTACAAATAGAAGATATTGGTAAAAATAGAGTAGTAGCTATTGACATTAAAACTAACAAAAAACATACACTTCCATGGAAAGATACTGAAAATGTTGAATTAATAAAAAAAGCTAAAGATATTGAAACCACTAATATTATTTCAAAATCTCCAACACAAATACAAATTTTAGATCCTGCAGACTATTCTGTGGTTGATTTAGAAATCAAAGATAATCTAAAAAATGCTGAAATTGGAGACAAAGTTAAAATTATTAAAATTGATGATTATTATTATTTATTAGAATAGTGATTTAAATGAATGTAGATGAAAAAATAGATTTGATTGAACAAGGAACATTAGAGATTGTAGATATTGATGAATTAAAAGATGTTCTTGAAAAAGAACAACCTGTTGCATATACAGGTTATGAACCCTCTGGAAAAATTCATTTAGGTCATGCAGTAACAATTGAAAAACTTAAAACCCTTCAGAAGTTAGGATTTAAAATTAAAATATTATTAGCTGATTATCATGCTTTTTTAAATAGAAAAGGAACTCTAGATGAAATAGCTGAAACTGCTAAATATAATATGGAGTGTTTCAAAGCTTTAGGATTAGATGAAACAACCGAATTTATTTTAGGTTCATCCTTTGAATTAGACTCTGATTATACTGATAAAGTTTATCAGTTAGCTGTTCAAACCACATTAAAAAGAGCTAAAAGAAGTATGGATCAAGTAAGTAGACATGATGACAATCCAAAGGTAGCTAGTGTGATTTACCCAATTATGCAAACAGTAGATATGGCTGCTTTAGGAGTAGATGTTGCTCTTGGTGGTATGGAACAAAGAAAAATACAAATGTTAGCTCGTGAAAATCTTGAAAAAATAGATGAAACAGTACCTGTTTGCATTCACACACCTCTTTTACATGGTCTTGATGGAGATGATAAAATGTCATCCAGTAAAGGAAACTTTATAGCTGTAGATGATAGTGTTGAGGAGATAACCAAAAAGATTAATAAGAGCTATTGCCCACAAGGAGAAATAGAAGACAATCCTATGATTGAAATAGCTGAAACTTTTGTCTATCCAAACCAGGAAACTTTACTTATAAAAAGACCTGAAAAATTTGGTGGAGATATTGAGCTTACAAAAGAAGAGCTCTTAAAAAGTTTTGGTGATGGAGAACTTCATCCAATGGATTTAAAAAATGGAATTAAAGATTTCTTAATTGAATATTTAGCTCCAGTCAGGGAATATATGGGAGTGGAATAAAATGGAAGAAGAACAAGAATTTGAAATGAAATTACCTAATGGTGTTGGAGAGCAAATGCTTGCCCACGCTATTGATAAATTTGATGTGAAACTCGAACACACTGAATATGGTCCAAAATTAATAGGATCATATGAAGAGTTAGAAAAAACACAAGATTTTTTAATAAAAGCTATTGAAGATAGATTAAAACAATTAGAAGGTAATGAATAAACCTTCTTTTAATCTATACAATCTTTACAAAGACCTACATAGGGAGCTACAACTTTTTTAATATCTGATGCTACTTTATTTATTCCATTGTTGGCATCGATGATTTCATGATTAAAATTATCAATTATTTCTAAATAATTTAATTTAACTGTTTCTAAAAATTCAGGATTTTCAAATTCATCTTCACCTGAAAACCTTTTAGTGGAATTGTCAACACTTAAATCTAACAACAATACTAAATCAGGTTCTTTTACATAGCTATTAATCTGCTCAATCCAACTGCGAGGTTCTTGATAAGCTAAACTAGATATAAATGATCTGTCGGAAATAATAATTTTGTCTGTTTTTTCTAGCTTATCCATAATAAGCATTCTATCAGCAGCAAAAAGCAATCCTAAAGTTTTTTGCATTTTATCGGTTTCTGCATTAGGATTTCTTAATAATTTACGGATTAATTTACCTACCTCTGAATCTGTAGGTTCTACAATAGTTTCAACTTCCAATCCATTATTTTCCAACCATTCTTTTAAAATTTGAATTTGTGTAGATTTTCCTGCACCATCAATACCTTCAAAAACAATATACATACTTTACACCAATAGCTTAAAATAATATATAATATGTATAGTACTCATAAATAATATTAGTAACTAAATGAGGAGAGATGTTAAATGGTTTTATCAGAATTATTAGCTCCAGCTGGTTCTTATGATGTTTTTATTACAGCTGTTAATGCAGGGGCAGATGCTGTTTATATTGCAGGAAATCAATATGGAGCAAGAGCATTTGCTGAGAACTTTTCTTTAGAAGAAATGGAAAAAGCTATCAAATATGCTCATTTAAATGGAGTTAAAGTTCATGTTACAGTAAATACCCTTGTAAATAATTTTGAGATAATTGATGTTTTAGATTATTTATTTAAATTATATAGAATGGGAGTAGATGCAGTAATTGTTCAAGACTTTGGAATAGTTTATTTGCTAAAAATGTTAATTCCTGATTTAGAAGTTCATGCATCTACTCAAATGGCTTTAAATAATTACAGTAGTGTTAAATGGGCAGCAAAAAACAATATTAAAAGGGTAGTTCTTCCTCGTGAAATAAATATAAATCAAATTAAAGAATTTAATCAACAACTTCAAAAAGATAATATAGATATGGAAATTGAAGTATTCGGTCATGGAGCACTTTGTTATTCTGTTTCTGGAAATTGTTACATCTCTTCTTATAACAGCGGCAGAAGTGGAAATAGAGGAGCCTGTGCCCAACCTTGTAGAAGAGAGTATAAACTTAAATATAGAGGATATAATGTTGGAAACGGCTATTTGCTTTCCACACGCGATTTAGCTAGCTATAATAATATTAAAGAAATTGAAGAAGCAGGAGTTACTTCATTAAAACTTGAAGGTAGAATGAAATCCAAAGATTATGTAGGAACCATAGTTAATAGCTATAGAAATATTATCGATGAAAATGAAGGAGATTATGCTAAAAATCTACATTTGGTGTTTAATCGTAAATTCACTGACGGGTATTTAATGGATGAAAAACCTGGAGATGTAATGGGAAGAATTGCTTCTGGTCATGAAGGTCTCTACATTGGAGATATTGTAGATATTGATGATACTAAAGTCACAATTGAAATAAAAAATAAAGAAAATTATATTCCTCTTGAAATTGGAGATGGAATTGCTTTTAAATATAATGGGAAAATTAAAGGAATTTATTTAGATAAAATAATCAGCCAAGATGAAAATAAAATTGTAATAGATACAACAAGACGTGTAAAACCTGGAACCGAAGTATTTATTAGCTATTCTAAATCAATACATGAGAATTTGAAAAAATTTGAAAAGGAAACTATAAAATCTCATATAAAACTTGACATAACCATTGATTTTGATGAAACTAACGATGCTATTTTTAAAGTAGAATTTTATTTAGATGATGAATTATTTAATTTTAAATATAAAACAGAAGATTCTTTTCAAAAAGCTATTAACAAACCAATAACCGAAGATAAAATTAAAAAACAACTTTCAAAAACTGGAGGAACTCCTTTTTATATTGGAGATATTAAGATCAATAATATGAAAGATGATTTATTTATTCCGATGAGTTCTCTTAACCAGATTAGAAGAGATATCGTTGAAAAAGCTACTCAATTACTTTTAAATCATTATACTCCAACAAAAAAATCTGTTAAAGCAACTAGAAAAAATCTCCATAGATTTGTTGATGAATATAAAAATTATGAAAATAATGATCTCAATATAAATCCTTCACTTTCAATTTTCGTAGATAATTTAGATGTATTAAATGCTACATCTGGATTTAATTTAAAAAGAGTCTATTTTGATGGAAACTGTTTGTATAATAACCCAAAAGATTACTATGACAATATTGAAAACCTACTTGAAAAAGCTGCTTTAATGTGTTCTGGAAGTGAACTTGTTTGGGTTTTATCATCTTTTATTAGTGAGGAAGAAGCTTTAAAAGCAAAAGAAATTGTTGAAAATCTTCAAAATAAAGGAATCATCATCTCAGTAATGGGAGATTTCCCGGGAATGGGTGAGATATTTGATTGCCCTATCTATGGAAATCATAATCTTAATATTTGGAATAGCTTTTCAGTTGAAAGCCTTGCAAAATCCGGCTTTGAGGGTTTACTTTTATCCAATGAACTGTCAATTGAAGAAATAAAAGAGTTAATAAAGAAAAATACAGCTAATAATATTGATTTGGGAATGATTGTAAATGGAAATTTAGAAGTTATTGTGACTAAAGATGATTTCTCAAATTTAAATAATGGACAAGATTTTATTATAGCTAATAACTCAGATTATGCTATTTTAGAAGATAAAAAACGTAAAAAATTCAAATATAAAGTTTCTTTTGATTATAACCAACAAAGCCATATTATAAACAAAGACTGCCTCTGTCTAATTGAAGAGATGAATGATATTAAAACATTAGGTCTCGATAGTTTAATTTTAGATTTTAGATATAGTAATGAAAATTATGCCAAAAATATTCTTTCCATTTATAATGATGCTTTAAAAGGAAGAGAGGCAGAAGAGTTAAACAAATACAAATATCAAATCATGGATCTTTCTCATTCATACATTAACAAAGGAAATTTTCTTGAAGGAAGACTTCATGAAGATAAAGATAGAAAATTACAATTAGATATAAATTAAGTGAAATTATGAAAATTCCAGAGTTATTAGCTCCCGTTGGTTCCAAAGATTATTTGAAAGTAGCTATTAATGCAGGCGCTAGTTCTATCTATATTTCAGGGAAAAATTATGGAGCGCGTAAATTTGCTGAAAACTTTACATTAGATGAAATTAAAGAAACTGTAAACATTGCTCATCTCCATAATGTCAAAGTTTATGTTACTGTAAATACATTAATAAAAGAAGATGAGTTAGAAAATGTTCTTGATTATCTTAACAGTCTATATGAAATAGGTGTTGATGCTGTTTTAGTCCAGGATTTAGGGTTGATTGAACTTATAACTAAACATATACCTAACCTAAACATTCATGCTTCTACTCAAATGAATATAGAAAATCAAATGAAAATCAACTACATAGAAAAAAAAGGAGTTAAACGTGTTGTTCTTCCAAGAGAAATGAGAGCAGAGGAAATAAAAAATATTAAAACCTCTATGGAACTGGAAATTTTTGCTCATGGAGCATTATGTTACTCCTATTCAGGTCAATGTTTAATGAGTAGTTTAAAAGGAGGAAGAAGTGGAAACAGAGGAGAATGTGCGCAACCCTGTAGACAAAAATATGGGCTTTCATCTTTAAATAAAAGCAAATATTACTTATCTCCAAAAGACCTTTCTTTATATAACTATCTGGAAGAAATAAGTAAATTAAATATAGATTGTATTAAAATTGAAGGAAGAATGAGAAATAAAGAATATTTAGCTATTGTAATAAGTCAATATAGAAAAGCCCTCAATAAACTTAAAAATAAAAAAACAAACCCTTCTGAAAATTTAAACCTTGTATTTAATAGAGAATTTACCCCTGGACAATTTAAAAAATCTTCTTCTAGAACAAAACAACCTGGCCACATTGGATTATATCTAGGAAAAGTAATTGAAAACAAACACAATCAAATAGCTGTTAAATTGAATGATGATGTTAAAACCATACCAAAAAAGGGAGATGGAATATTAATATTTAAAGATAACGATAAATATGGTTTTGAAATTTCACAAAATCCCACCATAACCACTCTCAATCATTTTAATAAAAATAAAATAAAACCACTTAAAGATTTTAATAGGAAGAATAGAGTTCTTATATTGAAAAAAGTTAAAGAAAATAAAAAATCTCATTTTGACTTGAAAAATGCATCAGTTTATTTAAATAAAAGAAATGAACTTTCTAAAAAAGCTACAGAAATTGAAAATAATTCTAAAAGCTATAAAAAATCTCCTTTAACCTTAACCTTTTCCATTAAGAATGAATATCCTATTTTAAAAGGAAATCTAAAGGGATTAAAAGCTGAAGTTAAAGGAAATGAAAAAGTTCAAGAACCTTTAAAAAGAGCAACTATATCACAAAATATTGAAAAACAACTATCAAAACTTGATAATTATCCATTTAAATTAACTAAAGTTAACATAAATTATAACAATGACAAGTTTATTCCAATCAGTGAAATTAATAGCTTAAGAAGAGATTTACTTAAAAAATTAGAGAACAAACTAATTAATTCTTATAAAAAACCTAAAAATATAATAAACTATAATAGAAAGGAATTTAGTCATGAAAAACAACAATCTAGTTTATCTTATTATACCAATAATCTAAATCTATTGCCATTGATAGAAAATGTTAAAAGAGTTTATTTAGAAATTCCTCCTCAAAACAACAATATCTACAGCTTTGAAGAATCTAAAACCAATATAAATTATATGGTAAAATTTCTTGAAAAGGCAATAGAATTAGCTAGAAATAAGGAATATGAATTAATCTGGAAATGGCCAGATATTGCTCATGATAAATTAATTAAATCACTACAACAAGTAAAGGGCATATTAAATAAAAAAGGAATAAATTTAGCTATTATGAGTCCTGATTTTAATTCAAAATATGGTCCCTACAGTTTGAATGTAACAAATAGTGAAAGTGTAAAAAGCTTAAAAAATTATGATTTATTAACTCTCTCAGTTGAACTTAAAAAAGAGGATTATAGTGATTTAATCAAATATGTGGAAAATCCCTCTAAATTGGAATTATTGGTTCAAGGAAATATCGAATTAATGAAAACAAGAAATAAATTATTACCTTACAAAGAATCTAAAAAAATTATACCTCCAACCAAAACATTCATAATAGATAGAAATGGCAACAAATTTGAAGTTAAAGAAAACTTATCAAATGAAGAATTAATCATTCTAAATTCTGAAGAATTATCATTACTATCTGAAATTCCATATCTTCAATCAATTGGTTATACAAACTTTTCAATAGATGGTAGATGGAAAGATGAAAGTTATTTAGCTATGATAGACATTTACAACAACGCTATTAATGGAGAAATTAATATAAAAAAATTAAATAAAGTATCACCAAAAAATTCAAAAGCTAATTTCTAAAATTATTACTTTTCAAATGGACACTTTCACAATTTGAATATAATTAATTATATAAATTAAATAATAATTGAAAAAAGGGTTTGGTAAAATGGAAGAAGAGGTACCTACATTGGAAAAAATAGATGGAATTGGGAGTAAAATGTCTGAAAAAATATTAAATCATATTGGAGGAGAAGAAAATCTTCAAAAAGTAGTTGAAGATGTAAATATTGAAAAAATAGCAGACATTGAAGGAATTAGTCAAAGAAAAGCTATAGATATTATGAATCAACTTTTAAATAAACCTAAGAATAATTTCATTAAAAGTGATAGAGCAATGGAATTATATGAAGATATCATAAATAAAATCTTGGCTTATGCAAATACTGTCTATGCCAAAAACCGTGTTTTATTACTCTCTCCTTCAAAAGATATGGAATCTATTGAAAAACAATTAGAATTCACAATGAACGCCAAAGAAATGGTTTCAAAACTTCCAATTGTTAAACTTAGAGGATTGATGAAAAACCTTAAAGAAATAGAAGAACCTAAACCAACTTATGATGCAGGCAAGGTAATCCTAGTGGAAAATGAAGAAGACAATGCTTATCTTACTGATTTAGGATTAAACCAATACTACCCAATAATGACAGCTAATGAATTAACTTTAATGAATGATGAATTACTTAGCTATGATTTAATTTATTATGTATATTCACAAGGATTTTTAGATTTTGAAGGAATGCCAAATGTAGTAATGATAAACATTGAAGAAGAAGATTATGAAATCGTTCCAGAAAAAATAATTAATTTTTTTACAACAAATCAAGACCTTTTCAACAGAGTTTATGAAATACAAAAAATTAGAGGTGAAGAAACAATACTTGGTGAAATACTTCCAATTATTGAAGAATTAAATATCATAGATAAAAGAGAAGTGGATATTAATGAATTAGTTAGTTCACTTAAAAAGGAGATGGATGAAGAAATTGAATTAGCTATTCAAAATGTAGATCTTGAAGGAGATGAAATTCTTAATTTATTAAACAATAACTTCCCTCCAAAGATTGATAAAATATTTGAAGAAGTAATAAGTAAAAGGAAAAAAATTATTAAAGAAGAAACTGGATTAGATTTTGATCCATACATTAAAAAATATCCTCTTGAAATTGATGATGAAGAAATAGAGAGAGTCAAATTAGAACAAAATTCCAAAAAGGAAAATGATATCTTCGATATTAAAAAAACTGCAGCTATTGAACTTAATACAATAAAAGAAAAAGCTATCCAAGAAGTAGAAGATGTGATTAAATTTGATTATGAATTTACATTAGGAAGTTTTGCCTACGAATATGAATTAACAGCACCTATATTTTCTAACGATATTGTATTAGAAGGAGCTCTTCACTTAGAACTTTCCCATAAAAAAGGAGAGAAAGGAATTCAGAAAGTGAATTATAGATTAGATGAAAATAATAATATTGCTCTTCTTACAGGAGCTAATAGTGGGGGAAAAACAACATTACTTGAAACACTTACCCAAATATCAATAATGGCTCAAATGGGCCTTCCTGTAAGTGCAGATTATGCTGAAATTAAATTATTTGATGAAATATACCACTTCTCCAAAAAAAGATCATTAGATGCAGGGGCATTTGAATCATTTTTAAATGTATTTATTCCAATAGTCACCACAAATAATGAGAAATTGGTTTTACTTGATGAATTAGAAGGAATAACAGAACTAGATGCTGCAGTTAAAATAATTTCTACATTTATTGATATGATAAAAGAAACAAACTCCTACGGAGTTATAGTGACCCATATGGCACGAGAATTGATGAATTATACTGATATACGTGTTGACGGAATAGAAGCTAAAGGATTAGATAAAGATTATAATCTAATTGTAGACAGAACTCCAAAAATGAATTTCTTAGCTAACAGTACTCCAGAACTAATATTAAGAAGAATATATGAAAAATCTGATGACAATCTTAAAGAAGTATACTCAAAAATATTAGAAAAATTTTAAATCCTCTATTTTATTTATTTTCAAGTTTAAAGTAAAGTATTAATACTACTGTTTACAATCTCATTTTATGAATATTATTCCTAGTACAAACAATGAATACCTTAAACGTTTAGACCAGATATACAAAGTTTTAAAGAAAAATGACTTTGGATATTTAATTGAAGAAAATACCTTCTTAAAAAAATTTCCATTTCTTAAAAATAAAGACAATGAAGAAACAAGAGTACTAGATGAATCAATCCCAGTTAGAGTTAGAAAAACATTTGAAGAACTCGGTCCAGCTTATATTAAACTAGGTCAAATGCTCAGTACAAGACCAGATTTAGTAGGATGGGAAATGGCTAATGAGCTTCACAAACTTAGGGATAATACTCCTGCAGATTCATTTGATGAAATGAAAAAGGTAATCGAAACAGAACTAGGAAAACCACTTAAAGAAATTTATAAAGATTTTGATAAAACACCAATAGGATCTGCATCAATAGGACAGGTTTATAAAGCTATTTTAATAGAAAATAATGAAGAAGTAGCTATTAAAGTCCAAAAACCACATATCAAAAAAATGATTGATGCTGATATTAAGATTATGGAATTCTTAGCAAATAATGCTGATAAATACATAAAAAGAATACATATCTATAATTTACCAGCTATTATCTACGAATTCAAACGTTCCATGGCAAAAGAATTAAATTATGATGATGAAGTTAAAAATATGGAACATTTAGCTTATGATTTTAGAAATAACCGGCATATTCATGTCCCATATCCTTATACAGATTATTGTACAGAAAAATTAATAACTATGGAATTTATTCATGGAGTTGAAGTTTCTAAAGTTTTTGATAGTGAAGATCCAAAATATGATAAAAAATTAATTGCTCAAAGGGGAGTAAAATCTTATTTTAAACAAATATTCATTGATGGATTTTTCCATGCTGATCCTCATCCCGGAAATATAATGATAATGGACAATAATGTTGTATGTTACATAGATGAGGGAATGATGGGAACTCTGGACGATAATTTTAGGGAAAATATTGCAGAGTTAATAATATTATTAATAAGTGGAAATACTGACCATTTAATAAATCAGCTAATATATATGGGAATTATAACTCAATCACAAAATACACAAGATTTCAAAGAAGATATTAATGATTTAATGGATAAATATTATGGAACAGAACTGAAAAATGCTCATGGAGGGCTAGAAGATCTTCTGGATGTAATGGTAAGAAATAAAATAAGGCTTCCAAGAGAATTTGTAATGATTGGAAGAGGGGTTACATTAATAGAAGAAACTGGAAAAAAACTAGATCCTGAATTTAATCCAGTAAAAGAAATGAAAAGACTTTCTAAAAAAATTATTATAAATAAATATAAACCTAAAAGATTGTTTGGAGCAACATCAAATTATGTTTTAAATTTAGAACATCTAGCTAAAAACTTACCTCAAAGATTAGATAGAATGTTATATAAACTAGAAGATGGAAATTTAACAGTTAATTTGAAACATGACGAAATAGATAGAATAACAGACAAGCTATCCATTTCACTAATTTTATCTGCACTTTTAATAGGATCTTCATTAACAATAGTCTCAAATAGAGGTTATAAATTATTTGATGTACCAATATTAGGTCTTATTGGATTTATATTTAGTGCCCTTCTTGCAGGATATCTTCTTATTAATTATATTAGAAGAGTTAAAAAAATCTAATTTTACATAAAAATAAAATAAATGTAATATGTTGCCCGTATA
>CAYPCR010000036.1:0-12562 GCA_964409285.1 uncultured Methanobrevibacter sp.
ATTATATTAAATTACAAGCTTAAATAAATATTTATTTACAAATATAAAATTGTTGGAACAATAAAATCTTAACTAAATTATAACTCTACTAGAAAATCATTTGATTTTTAGTCCAATAAATTATAGATTAGTATTTTGAGCTTATTTCTAATCTTACAGACTTATTTTTATAATATTTATATTATACTAAAAACAATTTTATTGATGTTAAATTTTGAGAATAAAAATATTAGGTTTCAAACAGACCTTATTTTGGAAACTTTTTTATAAATAGAAAGTTATAAATTATCTATATAATATTAATGGTGTTTATTATGAAAGCAGACGCAGTAAAAATAGCCGACGGTGTATATTGGGTCGGTGTATTAGATTGGGATTTAAGAGATTATCATGGTTACAAGTTAACAGGAACCACTTATAACTGTTATGTGGTTTTCGGTGAAGATAAAGTAGCTTTAATTGATAATGTTTATCCTGGTACTTCTGCTCAATTATGGGGTAGAGTAAAAAATGCATTTGAACAAGAAGGAAGAGAATTTAATATAGATGTCATTGTACAAAACCATATTGAAAATGACCATAGTGGATCACTTGTAGAATTCGTTAAAAAATTTGATGATGCTGAAGTTTACTGTTCCAACATGGCTGTTGCAGGTTTAAAAAATCATTTACCATATTTAAAAGACTTTGATTTCAACACTGTAAAAACCGGCGACCAACTTGATTTAGGTGGAAAAACTTTAACTTTTGTTGAAGCTCCTATGCTCCATTGGCCAGATAGTATGTTTACATTAATTGAGGAAGATGGAATTTTATGCTCTAACGATGCATTTGGTCAACATATCTGTTTAAGTGAAAGATATGATTATGAAGTTGATGAAACTATTTTAATGGACTATGCTCAAAAATTCTATGCTAATTTAATTACCCCATCTTCAATGATGTATAGAAATAAAATTAAAGAAATTGAAGATTTAGGTTTACTTGAAAAAATTAAAATGATTGCTCCTTCTCACGGTCAAATTTGGACTCAACCTGAAAAGATTATTGAAAAATACAACCAATGGTCTAATGGTGTATGTAAAGATAAAGTAACTTTTGTATATGATACAATGCATCATTCCACTCCTAAAATGGCTCAAGCTATTGCAGAAGGTCTTATGAGTGAAGATATTGAAGTTAAAATGTACTTTATACATGAAGATGACAGAAGTGAAGTTGTAACAGATATTTTAGATTCTAAAATTGTTTGTTTCGGTTCTCCAACAATGATGAATAATCCATATCCAAGTTTAGGAGATATTGTTTATTATTTAACAGCTCTTAACTTTAAAGCTACTGGAACTACTAAAAAAGCAGTTTGTTTCGGTTCTAAAGGTTGGGGTGGTGGAGCTAATAGAAAACTTGATGCTGATTTAACAGCAGCTGGTTTTGAAGTATTAGAACAATACGACACAACTTTTATTCCAACTGAAGAAGTTCTTGATCATTGTTATGAAATGGGTAAGAACTTAGCTAAAGATATTAAAGGCGAATAATTTCGTCTAACTTTTTTTTAATTTATTTTTCCCGTAAGCTTTTTATATAACCTTAAACTCATTTATTAATGTTAGATAATTTTTATTTAACTTTCAATTAATTAAAGGTGATATAATGGCAAATCAACCAATATTCATTTTACCAGAGGATAGTGAAAGATACACTGGTAGAGATGCTTTAAGAATGAATATTACAGCTGCTAAAATATTAGAAAATATTATCAGAACTACCCTTGGACCAAAAGGTATGGATAAGATGTTAACCAACTCCATGGGTGATGTTACTGTAACTAATGATGGAGCAACTATATTAAGAGAAATGGACATAGCTCAACCTGCTGCTAGAATGCTTGTTGAAATAGCTAAAAAACAAGAGGATATTGTAGGAGATGGAACAACTTCAGTAGTAGTAATTGCAGGAGAATTACTATCTAAAGCTGAAAACCTAATTCAAGACGGAATTGCTCCTTCAGTTGTAGTAAGAGGATTTAAAAACGCTGGTAGAAAAGCTCTTGAAATATTAAATGATATAGCTATTGATGCTAAAGATGAAGAAACTCTAAAAAAAGTTGCAATAACTGCAATGTCTGGAAAAGGATCAGATTTTGCAAAAGAACATTTAGCTGATTTAGTTGTAGAGGCAGCTTTAAGAATAGAAGAAGATAATGAAGTTGACATTGATAGTATTAATATACAAAGAATTTCTGGAGATTCAGTAGAAGATTCATTCCTTGCAGAAGGAATAATAATGGATAAAACTCCAATTTCTAAAAACATGCCAAAAGATGTAGAAGATGCAAAAGTTGCATTAATTAAATATCCTATTGAATTAAAAGAAATTAATACTGATTCTAAAATTGATATTACAAGTCCTGAACAATTTGAAGCTTTCCTTAACAATGAAGAAGATATGATTAAAGATTTAATTAATAAAATTGTTGAATCAGGAGCTAATGTTGTATTCTGTCAAAAAGGTATTGATGATATGGCAGAACATTACTTAAACAAAGCTGGAATCATGGCTTATAAACGTGTTAAAAAATCAGATATGGAAAGACTTAACAAAGCTACTGGAGCTAAAATTGTTACAGATATTGAAGATTTAACACCAGAAGTGTTAGGTAGTGCTGGTCATATATATACTAAAAAGATTTTTGATCATGATTTAACATTTATTGAAGAATGTGAAAATCCAAAAGCAACCTCAATTGTTCTTAGAGGAAGTACACGTTATGTAACAGAACAAATCAATAGAGCATTAGATGATGCTTTAGGTGTAGTTGCAGCAACTATTGAAGATGGAAAAGTTCTTGTTGGTGGAGGAGCTTGTGAAATTGAACTTGTAAAACAATTAAGAGATTATGGAGACTCTGTAAAAGGAAGAGAACAATTAGCTATTTTAGCATTTGCAGAAGCTCTTGAAATCATTCCAAGAACATTAGTTGAAAATGCAGGTTTAGATACAATTAACCTTATTGCAGATTTAAAAGCAGCACATGAAAACTCACCTTATATGGGAATTAATGTATTTACAGGTAAAGTTGTTGACATGAAAGAAGAAGGAGTATTAGAACCTTTAAAAATTAAAATCCAAGCTTTACAATCTTCCGGCGAAGCAGCTGAAATGATATTACGTATTGATGATATGATAGCTGCTAGAAATGGTTTAAACTCAACTGGACCTGATGAATCTGGAAATGATGATAGTGGTATGCCACCAATGCCTCCAGCAGGTGGAATGGGTGGAATGCCTCCTATGATGTAATTTATTTACATCTCTTTTTTTATTTTCTTTTATCCAATATAACTAGCTATTATTTTTTTATTTTAAAATATACTAAAAAATAGAATATATCATTACAAAATCATCTTTAATCAGCTATTTTTCATTAAGCTATTATTTTTAAATTTAGCATTTTAACACCTATTATTTTAGTAACATTTAATTACATTATTATTTTAATTTGAATAAATCAATAAAATTTTAAGGATTATTAGAGCTTATTTTTAAAATTGAAGCCTTTATATGAGGTTAACTAAATAAATAGATTTATATATTATGCAAGCGAAAGTTTATGTTGTATGAATAATAGTGTATTTTTTTTATTATTCATGAGTTGTTAAATTTATGTTTATAGGAGGTAAACAGTTTTGAAAAAGCGATTTTTATTTATTGCATTGTTAGTTAGCTTAATATTTTTATCAGCTAGTTCTATATATGCAACAGATAGCGATGCACAAAATAACTTAAGCGATGTATCTATCGAATCAGCTAATTTAAATGTAGATACTCTTGACATCGATTGTGCATCTTCAGATTCAAATGTTTATTCAAATAGCAACATAAACAATGTCGATTCAGATAACTCTGGATTAAATACCGTGAATGAAGAACCCCAGATAGGTTCTGATTCAAATAAATCCATTGAACAAGTTAGTTCTAAAAATTCAACAAATGTAGATGT
Source organism: uncultured Methanobrevibacter sp. (assembly GCA_964409285.1). Lineage (GTDB taxonomy): Archaea > Methanobacteriota > Methanobacteria > Methanobacteriales > Methanobacteriaceae > Methanocatella. Next base: position 4,004 of record CAYPCR010000036.1, read on the forward strand.
TTCCGATAGGGAACTTTATTATAAAAACGGTACTTCTGTTGAAGCTACTTTAGTAGATGGAAATGGAAATCCTATAGCTAATCAAAATGTTACCTTTAATATTATTGGTAAAGATTATACTATGGTTTCCAATGAAAAAGGGGTTGTTAGCTTACCAATTAATTTAAATCCTGGTGTTTATACAACAACTGTTTCATTTGCCGGTAATGACATTTATCAATCTAGTCAAACTACAGTAAAAATCACTGTTCTTTCAACCATTTTAAGCTATGGTGATATTGTAAAATTCTATAAAAACGACACACAATTTTGTGCTCAGTTTTTAGACAATCAAGGTAATCCTTTAGCTGGTGCAACAATTACTTATAATATTATAGGTAAGTTTTATCAGGCTGTCACAGATAGTCAAGGGATTGCTAGGTTGGATATTAGGCTTAATCCAGGAACATATATTATTACAGCCATTCAACCTAACAATGGTTTGATGTATTCTAATAACATTAAAGTATTATCAACAATTAATGGTTCTGATTTAGTTAAAGTATATCAAGATAACAATCAATATTATGCTACATTTTTAGATTATGATGGTAGTCCTTTAGCTAATACTCAAGTTACTTTTAACATTATGGGTAAAATATATACTCCTACTACTGATAGTAATGGAGTTGCTAAAGTAGATATTGATCGTAATGTGGGTGAGTATGTTATTACAGGTATTCATCCTCAATCTGGTTTAATGTATTCCAATACGATTAAAGTTTTACCATATTCTGATACTTTAATTAAAGTGGAAAATATTACTGTAGATGCTGGAGAGAGAAAAAATATAACAGCTACATTATATAATCAATTAGGTTATACAATACCTAATCAAACAATGACTATAACTATTGGAAATACTAAATATCAAGTTACTACTGATAGTAATGGTATTGCAACTGTACCTATTAATTTAAGTTCTGGTTTATATACCGTAACATATAGTTTTGATAAAACATCAACATATGGTGCATCTACAGCATCTTCTACAATTAATGTTGCTAATGGTACTGATGTAATTTATGATGTTAATAATACTATCATCTATTGGGGTAACAAAGAATCATTTAATGTATTGGTTAAAGATATTAATGGTAATATTGTAACTGATGGTGAAGTTATTTTCCGTATTATTGGAAAAGAATATTTAGTTTATACAGATGAATATGGTATAGCTTCATTACCTATCAATTTGATTCCAGGTATCTATGATATTTCATATACATTAAATAAATTAGGTTACAATAGAGTTGTAGGTGAAGGAAGTATTACTGTAGTTTCAACTAATCAAACTACAATTATAGGAAAAGACACTGATATTAAGTATGGAGCAGGAGAAAGTTTTAATGTCACATTAATGGTAGGTGATATTCCATTAGCTAATCAAAATGTTACATTTTACATAATAGGTAAAGAATATCAAATGACAACTGATAGTAATGGAGTGGCTTATTTACCAATTAATTTAATACCTGGAACTTATTCCATTGAATATAAATATCATGGATCATCAAGATTAATGGCATCAAGTGGAAGTGCTACAATCGAAGTGTTCCAACCATTAAGCACTACATTAACTTATACCAGCGTAACAGATTACGTTGAAGGTAGCAGTACACCATTTACTGTAGTCTTAAAAGATTCAAATGGAAATGTTCTAGCTAATCAAGCTATTACTATCACTGTTAACGGCAAAAATTATATTGTAACTACTGATGGAGATGGAGTTGCATCTGTAACCTTTGATTTGGCAATTGGAACTTACACTGTAAAATATGTTTATGATGGAACTGCAAGATACTTAAAATCTGAAGGTTCAGTTTCTATAAATGTTATTTCAGGTACCACAAATGGAATTGGATATTGGGTACAAGGAAAAGATATGAAAAATGTTAACTTAGCTACTTTAGCTAGTCAAGGTGTTGGAAATATATTCCTTAACTTCTATGCATTTACATTATATGGAGAACCTACAGTTTTACAATGGATAAGTCAAGCTAATAGCTATAATATTAAAGTGCATATTTGGATGCAATCATTTTATGATGGTGGATGGATTTCACCAGTTTTAAGTGATGGTACACCAAATTACAGTCTTTTTAATAAGAAAATAGCTGAAGCTGTATACTATGCTACTCTTCCGGGAGTTTCAGGAATTCATTTAGACTATTTAAGATTCCCAGGTACTGCTTATAAGTATACTGGAGGAACTGCAGCTATTAATGAATTTGTAAAATTAGTTTCCAACGCAGTCAGAGGAAATAATTCAAATATAATATTATCTGCAGCTGTAATGCCTGAAAAATCAAGTAATACATATTATTATGGTCAGGACATTACTGTATTAGGAAAATATTTAGATGTAATTGTTCCAATGGTTTATAAAGGAAATTATAATGCTGGTACTTCTTGGATTAGTTCTACAACTAAATGGTTTGTTGAAAACTCACAAGGTGCTCAAATTTGGGTTGGATTACAAACTTATAAATCTGATTCAGATACTAGTCTTTTATCTAAAACGGAATTAGCTTCTGATGCTCAAGCAGTTATTAATGCAGGAGCAACTGGAGTAGTAATGTTTAGATTTGGATTATCAAACCTTATTGATTTCAACACTTTAGTCTATCCTAGTGGTGGTAGTGATATTAGTGGTGTTTCTGTTTCAATGTCAGCGATTTATAATGCAGCTGCAAACATGAAAAAATATATCGAAACAAATGGAGTTTTACCTTCTTCCGTTTCAGTTGATGGATATGAATTTAACACAGCACAATTCTTATATTTAATGAGTAAATACATAGCTAATTTTGGAAGTGGTGGAAATATTGAAGCCATTTCAGTCTCTAGTCCAACTAATCCAAGTGGAGATGTTGTATATGGAAGTATTTATAAAACTGAATACAGCTCTCTTGCTAAAGATATTATTAGCTATATAAATACATATGAAAAAGCTCCTGAATATATGAATTCTTCTTTAGGAAAAATAGAATTTGATAATTTAGTTTATTCATTTTCTAAAGTAATTAATTATATGGGCTCTAATAGTGCAGCTCCGGCATTTGTTTACGTAGCTAACTATTTAAATAACTCTACTTTAACAGTTAATATGTATCCAAGTAACAGTAATAAATATGAATATAAACTTTACACTACAACTTGGTTAAATTACTGTCCTCATTGTGGTTATTACGGATCTCTTTTAATTAATCCTAAAGGCACTGTTGAAGGGGAATTAACTTGTGATTATTGCGATGCAGATTATTGCGGTGTTTCCGGAAATGAAAAAGTCACTAATCCAACTTATATATTAACTAAAGTAACTGATAGTCAACCTAGTGCTGGAGGAGAAGTTAATTATAATATTTCATTAAAATCAATTTTAACAGCAGCTACTGAGTTAAAAGCTTATATCGAAGCAAATGATAATCTCCCTGATTCCATTTTAATCGATAATGGCTATTACACTTTACCTCAGTTCTTATATTTAATGGCAGCTGCAATTAAAAATATTTATAATTCTAACTTTGACAACATTGAATTAATCAATGTTTCAGCTCCTACTGGTCCCTCTGGTTCTATAATTTCAGATAAGTTATATAAGGATGACTATTATGATGTTGCATCAAGATTAGTGGACTTTGTTATAGCTAATGGTCTAGCTCCAAATTACTCTACTTCCGATTTAGGAAATATAATTTATGATGAGTTATTAGATGCATTTTCAAGAATCTTGACTTATTATAATAACAATGGTGCTCTTCCAAATTATGTTCAAATAACATATGGATCATCTACTCAAAGTATTTCAGCACTTGCTGCATCTTTAACAAGTGGTCTTACAACTGAATATGCGAAGGCAGAAGCATTATTTAATTGGGTAAGAGATGAAATTTCTTATCAATTTTATTATAACACTCAAAAAGGAGCAGATTTAACTTTATCAACTCGTTCTGGTAATTGTTGTGATCAAGCACAATTATTAGTTGCTATGGCTAGATCTGTAGGATTAACAATTAGATTTGCAACTGGTACTTGTAAGTTTACTAGTGGAAATACTTACGGCCATGTATGGACCCAATTTTATCTTAATGGAAAATGGGTTATTGCAGATACTACCAGTTCAAGAAATTCTTTAGGATCAGTTAAAAATTGGAATACTAATAGCTACACTAGTAAAGGTACCTACACTGTATTACATTATTAGAAAATCAGCTATTTTGACTGATTTTTAACTCTTTTTTTATTATTTTTAGGTTTACCAAAACTTTTTTATACTTCCAAATTAAATATAATATTTGAACAGGTGGAAGTATGACAAAAGATTCAATTAGTGAAAATATTGAAGAATATTTAGAAGTTCTTTATCGTAATGGCAGTAATAAAGAACCAGTTTCAACTACTGTTTTTTCAAAAGAATTAGGGATTGCACCAGGCAGTGTAACTCAAATGCTTAAAAAGTTAGGAGATTTAGATTATGTTGAATATGTTCCATATAAAGGAGCTTCTCTAACAGATAAGGGAATGAGAATAGCTCAAAAGATTACAAGAAAACATAGGATTCTTGAAAAATTCTTAACTGATATTTTAAAAATTAAAAAGGAAAATGTTCACGAACAAGCATGTGAAATGGAACATTCTTTATCTGATGAAGCAGAAAGAGCTTTATGTTTTATGTTAGATCATCCTGATGCATGTCCTGATAAAAAGATTATTCCAGCCTGTAATTTTGATTTTAATAATTGTAATGATTGTTTTAGTGAATCTGACTTTGATAATGTTCTTAGAAGAGTCAGTAATTTATTAGCTATTTCTGAAATTACTTCTGCTTCTAATGGTGTCGTTTCTTTTATAAGAGGGGACAATAACTTAGTTAATCAAATAAACCAACTTGGAATTGATATTGGTACCAAAATAGAATTTAACAAAAACAATAATGATTCCATCTCAGTTTATGTAGATGATAAGGAAATTGATTTAAATAATGATTTTGCAAATAACATATTTGTAAAAATCTAACTTTTTTTAGTACAATAATTTATATAGAATTGAAACAATATTTTAATTGTATATAGGTGTTTTAATGCGTGGCGATTTATCTAATAATATTGTATCAATTAAGATTGAAGAAGGTAGCAAAAAGCCTATTTCGTTAAATGAAAAGAGTTTTTATGGAAAAATTGAATCTGGCTATTTACAACTTTCTTTAATTGAGGGCTGTTATCTTTTAGAAAAAGGAAGATTAAATATTTTTGAAGATGACAAACCCTGTGATAAAGATTATATTATAGATTTACTTAAAAATCAAGGATTATATGCTAAGTATATTGTTTACAGAGACCTTAGAGATAGAGGATATATAATTAAAACAGGATTTAAGTATGGTTCTGATTTTAGATTGTATGATAGAGGAAGAAATCCTGGAAACGGTCATTCTGATTATTTGGTTAAAATAATTTTTAAGGATTATTGTGTTAATGTTCTTGATTTTTCAAGTTATGTTCGTGTAGCTCATGGTGTAAATAAGAATCTTTTATTAGCTGTTGTTGATGAGGATTTTGATATTACCTATTATAATGTGGAATGGGTTAGACCATGAGTAATTATTTAATAGATATTAAATATTTTTAATAGCTAAGTTAAAACATACTATTTTAATTAATATTTATTTTATTTTAATAAAAGTTCAAGGAGTTAGGTGATTTTTTTGATTGATCCATGGGCATCATCAAGTGTAGATTATGATAAATTAGTAAATCAATTTGGAATTCAAAAAATTTCTGACATGATTGATGATATTAAAAACCCTGAAAATTTAATGAAAAGAGGAGTAGTATTTGGTCATAGAGATTTTGATGAAATAAATAAAAAAATAAATAATGGTGAAGATTTTGCAGTTGTTACAGGCATGATGCCAAGTGGACAAATGCACATTGGTCATAAAATGGTAGTGGATCAGTTAAAATGGTATCAGGATAAAGGTGCAATGTTATCTTTACCTATTGCAGACATGGAATCCTATGCGGCTCGGTCAATGAGCTTTACAAAAGCTCGCCAAATTGCGGTTGATGAATATCTAACCAATTATATTGCTTTAGGATTGGATTTAACAAAAGATAATGTTCATGTTTATTTGCAGTCAGAAAATAATGCCCTTCATGATTTAGCATTTAAATCTTCTAAAAAAACTAATTTTAATCAGCTTAAAGCTATTTATGGATTTACAGAATCAACTAACATAGCACACCTGCAAGCTCCTTTAATGCAAGTAGCTGATATTTTAATTCCTCAAATTGAAGAATTTGGAGGTCCTAAAAAAGTTGTAGTCCCTGTTGGAATTGATCAAGATCCTCATTTAAGGTTAACAAGGGATATAGCTGCTAAATTCTCAGATGAGCTTGGTTTTATCCCACCAGCCTCAACCTATCATAGATTCTTAACAGGATTAAGTGGAGATAAAATGAGCAGTAGTAAACCTTCAACTGCAATTTATCTTAATGAGGATTCAAAAACTGCAGCTAAAAAAGTTAAAACAGCTAAAACTGGTGGAAGAGAAAGTTTAAAAGAACAACAAGAACTTGGAGGAGAAGTTGATAAATGTGTTGTTTATGAAATGCTTGTCTATCATTTAATAGATGATGATGAGAAATTAGCTAAAATTAGAGAACAATGTTTAGATGGTACTCTTCGTTGCGGTGATTGTAAAACAATGGCTAGTGAATTAATGGAAGAGTTATTTGATGATTTAGCTGATAAAAAAGAAGAAGCTCATGAAATTGCAGAAACTGTGATTTAAATGAACATTAGAAATGAAATAAGAAATGCATTTGTAGATAATAAATACTTACTTTTAACATCTACAATTCTTTTCATTGTTTCATTATTAGCTGGCTTTCTTTTAGAACCTTATTTATACAGTTTATTTAATCCTGTTGTAAATCAATTACAGGATGAATTAGCTAGGGGAGTCATATCAGTTACCTTTCAATCAATATTTCTAAACAACATTTTTATAGTTTTAAGAATGTTCATTTTTGGAATAATTTTCTGCTTTTCTGTGGTTTTATTAATCTATAACGGCTTCTTTTTAGGATATTTTTTAGCTAGTTATGGAGATTTAGTAAGAAATCTTGTTTTTATGATTCCTCATGGAATTTTTGAGCTACCCTCCATAATAATAGCTACAACTTCAGGTTTGGTTCTTTTTAAATTTATCTTTAAATTTATCAGAGACATCTATAAAAATAAAATAAAGTTTTTAGATAGCTTAGATAAAAATTATCCCTTATTAAAACAATCTTTGATAATTTTAGCTATTGGATGTATTTTAATGTTTGTTGCGGGTATTGTTGAAAGTTATTTTACAGTACCAATAGCTAATTGGATTTTAAATTTATAATGTTATATTAAATCAACCAATTCAATACTTAAAATTCACAACATGACTTATTATTTTGTTTCGTTTAATAGACAGGAAATCGAAACAATAATATAAATATTGTTTCATAATATACAATCAATCAAGGAGTTGTTACATGTGGGTTCTACAACAATTAGAATAGATGCAGAATTAAAACATCGACTAGAAACAAAATCCTCTGAAATGAAAATTAAACAAGCACAATTATTAAACCAATTAGTTAAGGAAGGATTAGAAAGAATTGAACAAAATAAAGATAAATTATCCGATGATGAAATAAAAGAATTATTGGAACACGATAGGGTAAAACCTGTTAATTTAGATAACATAATTGGAATTGCTGAAACAGATGAGCCAACAGATTCAGTACAATTAAAGGAAGAGACCTACAGGAGTGAAAATCCAAAATGATTTTTCTAGATTCCTCATTTTTTATAGCTATGATGTTTCCAGAGGATAAAAACCACATTAGAAGCTTGGAACTATACCACTTTCTAAAACATGAAAATGGAATTATTAACAATACTGTTCTTGTTGAAGTTCTAAATACAATTAGTAGATATAATAGTAGAATAAATCCTACATCACTATATGAAACATTAATGGAAAATTATTTCATTGACTATTTGCAAGCAGAGAACTACAACAAAGCTTTTAATAAATTTGATCATTACAATTACAGTATAAATTATAGTAATTGTACAATTTTAGAAACAATGGAAAATAATGACGTAAATAAAATTGTAACCTTTGATCCTGATTTTAAGAAAGTAGATGGATTGATTGTAATAGAATAGCTATTTAGTAGTAATTACCATCCATCCATTTAAATTAACACAATTACCACAATAAATCTTTCTTTAAAGATTTATTTCTATTTCTTATTGATATAATCTCTTTAAATTTCCTATTCAGTATTAAATATTTTTCATTCTTTTGAATCTGTCTTATTTTTGTTTTTTAAAATTTGATATAAACCTATTATTAACAAGTTTTATTTTATTCTCATATCAATATTGCTTTGGACTTGTAATTTTACATGATCACTTCAATTTTATTTTATCGTAACAGTAGCCTTTATATAGGAATTTTAATAAATT
>CAYPCR010000037.1:0-9719 GCA_964409285.1 uncultured Methanobrevibacter sp.
ACATAAAATGTGTTTAAAAAAATCTTCAAAAAACCCTATAAAAATTTACAATCTCAATTTACATAAAAGTATTTATATCAGTTCATTAAACTTTATAAATGGTGATGAAAAATGAAACCATATGTAATATTAAGTGCAGCAATGACATTGGATGGTAAAATCGCAACAAAAACAGGCAGTTCAAATATTTCTTGCGAAGCAGATATAGCTAGAGTACATGAACTTAGAAAAGAAGCGGATGGAATTATGGTTGGAATTAATACCGTAATAGCTGATAATCCTAAATTAACCGCTCATAAGATTGATGCTAAGTTAGAAGATAATCCTGTAAGAGTTATTGTTGACAGTAGGGCAAGAACCCCAATAGCTGCTAAAGTTACTAATAATGATGCAGAAACAATAATAGCTGTTGCAAATGATTATAAACATGATTTTATTACAAGTGATAGATATGCAGCTTTAAAAGAAAGAGCTGACATTTTCTTTAGTGGTAGTAACAAAGTAGATTTATCTGATCTTTTAGATTACTTATCTAAAAAAGGAATTAACATGTTGATGTTGGAAGGAGGATCTACATTAAACTTCGAAATGATTAAACAAGGTTTCATTGACGAAATTAGAGTTGCAGTTGCTCCAATGGTTGTTGGTGGAGTAGATGCAAAAACATTATTTGGAGGAGACGGATTTGATACTATGGATGAAGCAATTCCTCTTGAATTACTTGAATCAACCATGGTTGGAAATGATTTGGTCCTCAGATATAAAGTTTTAAATGCAAAATTAGGAGAAGTTTTTGAAGAATAATTCTTCTTAAACTTCTAAAACATCAAATTAAAAGGCAAATTTTTACAGCAGCAATATCTGCATAAAGAATTTTTATCATGTATATAATTGGCACGGCCTTTACAGTAAAAGACATTGTCCTTTAAAAAAACGTCTCTATTTTTATTTTCTCCATAAGGATGAAGGGGTTTATGTGCAATGTAAGCTAAATAAAGACAAATATATTTAGTTAGATTCTGATTTTCCTCATCATGTGGATTGTATTTTCCAAAGTAATAATCAATATCATTTTTTAAATTCTGAATTTTAGAGTCTTTAATCTCATAATCATTCATGATTTTTAAATCAAAAATCTCATCGTATATTTCAGAGTTGTATCTTGCAAGTTCACGTGCCAATGGGTCATTGTAACGCTCGTCAACAGCCTTATTTTTAAGATAGTCAATATTGTAATCTTTTATATTTTCTCTGATTTCTTTAAGTAATTTGGATGCTTTCATAATTTATCAACTAACTGGTGAGGATTATCAACAATAGCTTTTAAAGCTTCCTTATCACTTAAACCTGCTCCTCTAGCTATTTGGTAAGATTTTTCAAAGGTAATTAAATCATCAGGAGAATGGGTATCAGTGTTTACAAGCAATTTGTTGTCTATCTCTTTTGCAACATTAACAACATGGCCATTAGATAGACAATGACCTTTACGTGCACTAATTTCCAAATAAACATTATTTTCCTTAGCTATTTCAGCTTCTTTTTTAGTAATCAACCCTGGATGTGCTAAAATATCAACATGTTCTGAGTTAACAGCAGCTAAATTAGTTCCTTCAATTACAGGTTCATTTAAAGTTTCACCATGAACCACAACAATATCAGCACCTAAATCTTTAGCACGTTTAGCTATTTTATCAATTGACTCAACAGGAGCATGAGTAACCTCTGCACCTAACAGAACCTTAATGTCCCAATTGCTATTAACATCATCAATGGCCTTTTGAATTTGGGTAATGGTATCTACATTTGAACAATCAACATGATCTGTAATAGCTATTACTTCATGATTTAATTGTTGAGCTCTTCTAGCTAATTCAGAAGGTAATAATTCTCCATCACTAAATAAACTATGCATATGTAAATCAATTCTTTTATTCAACCTTTAACTCTCCAATATTATTATACTATAAGGTTTATTAAAAATTATAAATAAATCTAACTAGCAGTGAGAAAATGACTGTTTCAATATTTGTACCTGCCCATATTACTGGTTTTTTTAGTATTCACAATAGTCAAAATCCCTTAAAAAACGGTTCAACTGGTGCAGGATTTCTTCTTGATAAAGGAGTTACAACTTCCATCAAACATACTACTAAAGATAAAACTTCAATTAAAATCAACGGTAAAGTTGATAAATGGAATGAAACTATAATTCTTAAAGTTTTGGATTTATTACATGTAGATGGGCATGTAAAAATATCTCAAGAAATTCAAGTTCCAATCGGTGCAGGTTTTGGAAGTTCAGCGGCATCAGCACTTTCAATAGCTATTGGAATATCTAAACTGTTCAATCTAAATCATGATAGAATAAAATCCGGTCAAATCGCTCATTTAGCAGAAGTCAGTCTATCAACAGGCCTTGGAGATGTATCAGCCCAACTTGGAAAAGGAATGGTAATTAGAAATACTCCAGGAGCTCCGGGAATCTGTGAAATAGAAAGCTACAAACAGGATTTATATGTAGGATGTAAATGTTTTGGAGAAATTTCAACAAAATCAATCATTCAAAATCCTAAATTTAAAAAGATAATAAGCTTAACAGGCTCTACAATACAAAAAGATTTTATGAAAAATCCAACCCCTAAAAACTTTTTGGACAAATCCTTAGAATTCTGCAGAAAAACAAATCTTTTAACAGAAGAAGTAAAAACAGCTGTTAATGATTTAAAAAATAGAGATGTTCTAGGCTCTTCAATGGCCATGCTTGGAAATACTGTTTTTGCTTTTAGTGAAAATAAGGAAAGTCTTGAAGGATTAGAAATTTATGAAATAAACAACACAGGAATCAAAATATGATAAAACTTAGCTATAACATAAAGGAATACAGAAAACAATTGCTTGATACAATAAAAGAAGGAGATACAATAATAGAACTTGGTTGTCATGTAGGTAGAACCAGTGAAATCATCTTAAAAGCTCTTGATAGCTGCCAATTAATATCTCTTGACAACAGTCCTGAAGCTGTTGGGGAAATGGGAAAGATAGCTGATGAAAACGATAATCTTAAATTTATTTCTGGAGATGTAAGACTTCATGACAAGATAAAGGAAGTTTACAGATTAACTCAAAAATGTGATGTTCTATCCATTGATTTAGGTGGAGGCTATCATCCAGATACGGTTTTTAAAGTTTTTTATATTTGGTCATCAACTTTTAAACCAAAGGAAACATTAATAAGGAATAAAGGTTTAATAGATTTTTGCAACAGTACAGAAAAATCAGATGAAAAATATCAATCCAAAAATGGATATCTTGAATCCTGTGAGGATGGGGGAATTCCACCTCAAATAAAGGAGTTTGAATTATGGACACCAGAGCTAAAATATTAAATAGATTAATTTAGATAATTATTTAATGAGGTAAAAATAATGATTGGAAAAAAGATTCGTTTAGAAAGAATCATTAATAGAGATACAGGAAGAACTGTTATCGCACCTATGGACCATGGTGTTTCCAGCGGTCCAATGAAGGGTATTATTGATATGGACAAAACTATTGAAAGTATTTCCCAAGGAGGGGCTGATGCTGTATTAATGCATAAAGGTATTGTTGAACAAGGTCATAGAGGTTATGGAAAAGACATTGGACTTATCGTTCATTTATCAGCTAGTACCTCACTTGCACCGGATCCAAATGATAAGGTAATTGTAACATCTGTTGAAAAAGCTATTCAACTTGGAGCAGATGCAGTATCTGTACATGTAAACCTTGGATCTGAAACAGAAAGTAAAATGCTTCAGGAATTAGGTGAAGTAGCTGAAATCTGTAGTCAATGGGGAATTCCATTACTTGCAATGATGTATCCTCGTGGACAAAAGGTTGAAAACGAAAACGATGTAGAATTAGTTAAACATGCTGCACGTGTTGGTTCTGAACTTGGAGTAGATATTGTAAAAACTAATTATACAGGAGATCCTGATAGCTTTAAAGAAGTTGTTGAAGGGGCATTGGTACCTGTAGTTATTGCAGGCGGTCCAAAAGTTGATACTGATGAAGAATTACTTCAAATGGTAAAGGATTCCATAGAAGTTGGAGGAGCTGGTGTAGCATTTGGACGTAACTTATTCCAAGCAGAAAATCCTGGAAAAATAACTAAAGCTATCTCAGAAGTAGTTCATAATGATTTAGAAGTAAATGAAGCATTAAAATTCTTAAAATAGGTGATTTTGTGGAAAATAAATTCGCTTGGATAATGACTCCAGACAAACCATGGGAAGATAGAAAAGAAATGATTACCACAGCATTGGAATCAGGTATAGATTATGTACTTGATTTAGAGGATAATGATAAAATTAGGAAACTAGGAAATGTAAATATAATAGCCAATAATCCTGATGCTGATATCTATCTTGTTGGAATTAATGGTGAAGGAGATGGATCTTTAATCCTTGGTGAAGATTTATCTGAATCTGAAGATATACTAACAGCAAAACAAGCTAAATCTGAAGGTAAATCTGTCTGTGCATATGTTGAGATTACAGATAAAATCCATGAACAATTAGCAGTAGCTCTTGGTAAAATCGTCGATTACGTAATTCTTGTTGGAACAGACTGGACTGTAATTCCACTAGAAAATATTATTGCAGATCTTCAAAAAGAGGATGTGGAAATAATAGCTGCAGTAACTGACGCAGAAGAAGCTAAAGTAGCTATTGAAACCCTAGAAATAGGAACTGATGGAGTAATATTTGAAGCAAATGACTTTAACCAAATCAAAGAAGTTGCTGAACTTATAGATAATGCTTCTAATGTTAAATATGAATTAAAAGAAGCTATTATTACTGAAGTAAGACCTTTAGGTTCTGGTGACAGAGTTTGTTTAGACACAACTGACATGATGAAACTTGGAGAAGGAATGTTAGTTGGTTCATATTCCAAATCATTATTCTTAGTGCATAGTGAAAGTCTTGAAAGTGAATATGTAGCTTCAAGACCATTTAGAGTTAATGCAGGACCTGTACAAGCTTATGTTATGGTTCCTGGAAATAAAACTCGTTATTTATCTGAACTGGTTGCAGGAGATGAAGTTTTAATTGTCAACACTGAAGGTGAAACTAGAACTGCATATGTAGGTAGAAGTAAAATAGAAAGAAGACCTTTAATATTGGTTGAGGCTGAATATGAAGGTCAAAAAATAAGAACTCTCCTTCAAAATGCAGAAACAATAAGAATAGTTGACAATGAAAATAATCCAGTTTCAGTCTCTGAATTAGAAATAGGAGATAAAGTTAAAGTTTATATCGAATCTAATGCTAGACATTTTGGTATAGCTATAGATGAGACTATAATTGAACAATAAAATAAAAGGTGATAGATATGTCTGAAATTAGAGCTTTCTTAGCTATTGATCTTAAAGAAGATTTAAGACAAAAAGTATACGATGTTGAAAAAGAATTTAAAAAAATCGATGCAGATATTAACTATGTTGAACCTAAAAATTTACATTTCACTTTAAAATTCTTAGGAGACATCGACGAAGACGGTATTGATAAAATATCTGAAAAAGTCGAAGAAGTACTTGAAAACTACGAACCATTTGGAATTAACATTAAAGGTTGTGGAGCATTTCCAAATGAAGACCACATAAAGGTATTATGGTTCGGAACACAAGACAATGTAATCTTAAATCAACTTCACGATGATTTAGATGAAGCATTGAATGGAATTGGTTTTGAGAAAGACGATAATTTCAGTACCCATCTTACATTTGGAAGAATGAAATCATCTAAATGTAAAGATGAAGTTAAAAAAGAAATCGAAAAATATAAAGTTCGTGAAATAGGTTCCATGAACATAAAAGATATTAGACTCAAAAAAAGTACTTTAAAACCTGAAGGACCAATCTATGAGGATTTAAAAGTATATAAACTCGAGTGATTTAATTGGATTTTACCTCAATATTAAATGAGATTAAACCAACAAAAGAAGAAAAAAAAGAGATTACAGATATGTCTGAAGAAATTTTAGACTATCTTAACCTCTTAATTAAAAAGGAAAATATTGATGCTGAAGGAGTGCTTGTAGGATCTGTTTCAAAAGGAACCTACCTTAAGGGCAAATCAGATATAGATGTTTTCATAGCTTTTCCACTTGAAGTAGCTGAAGAAAAATTAAAGGAAATTGGACTATTTTTAGGTTACGAATGTAGCCAACATTTTAATGCAAAGGCCTATCAACATTATGCATCACATCCTTACCTAACAGCTGATATTAAGGGTTTTGAAGTGGATTTTGTACCCTGTTATAAGATTAAGGATGGAAGTGAACTTAAATCGGCTGTAGATAGAACAATACTTCACACAAATTATGTAAAAAAACATCTAAAGGATAATCAAAAAGATGAAGTTCTTTTATTAAAAAGATTTATGGATGCAACAGGAACCTACGGCTCAGAGTTTAAAGTAGGTGGCTTTGCAGGATATCTATGTGAACTTTTAATAATAAGATATGGAACATTTGAAAAAACATTACAAGAGGCTTCCAATTGGAAGTATGGTGAAGTAATAGATTTAGAAAATTATCAAACATCAAACCTATTTACAGATCCATTAATAGCTATTGACCCAACAGATAAAAATAGAAATGTTGGAGCTGCATTAAGACTAGATAAGATGGCTGAATTTATTCAATCAGCTAGAAACTATTTAAATTCAGATAATAAACTAAACTATTTTTATAAAGTAAAATTTGACGTGGCAAAGGAAGATATTATTGAGGAGTTTAAAAACCGTGAAAGTGAAATAATAGCTATTAAATTTAAAATCCCCAAAATACCTTTAGATACATTACATCCCCAACTTAAAAAAACAGCTACATCCATAGCTGAACAGTTAGATAAGAACAAATTTAATGTTTTTGATTATAGCTATTGGAGTGATGAAAAAGATTTTGCAGTTTTCATCTTTGAAATGGACAACACAAAAACAAATAAAGTCAAAATAAATTATGGGCCAAAAATATTTTATAAAAAAGCATGCAAGCAGTTTATCGATGCCCACGGTCTTGAAAACTGCTATGTGAAAGGGGAATTTTTAGTTCAAAATGTGATTCAGGAAAATAACACTGCAGAAAAATTCATTAATAATTTATTAAACAATGAAAATATTTCAGCTATTAAAGTTGGTAAAAATATTCAGGATAATTTAATTGAAACTTATGAGTTTATAGATATTGATGAAATTAATGATAAAGATTTTTGGGAGTTTTTAAACAATTTTCAACATAAAAATCAAACAATTATGAGATAATCTATTAAATCTTAATATATAACTTTATATAATTTGCAAAATATAAACAATCCTATACTTAATAGAAATTTTTCCTAATTTTTAAACATTTGAAAAATTTTTTTAATCTTCTTAATAATTATTTGGAGGATACGATTTTGAAATTTAAAAATAAATTATCTGCTTGCATTCTGATTTTTGTTTTTGTTTTAATAATAGCTAACTGTTCGTTTGCTGATGATTCAAATCAGACAGTAGCTGTTAATACAACAACTGAAAGTTCAGATGTGATAAGCGCAACTGTGAACTCAGAAATTTACATTTCATCAACTGGAAGTGATGACAATGATGGAAGCATCAACTCACCTAAAGCAACCTTTAGTGGGCAAAACGGAGCTTTAAAAACAGCGAGTTCAAACAATATTAATACAATTATTATTCTAGATGGGACTATTCAAGAATCAAACATCTACATTAACTCATCCATATATAGTTTAAATAGCTTAACTATTAAAGGATCTGCCTCAAGTGTTATTGATGCAAATAATGAGGGAAATATATTTAATATTCAAGGAAATACCTATAAAAACGGATTTACAATTACCTTGGAAAACATTGACTTTATCAATTCATATAGTGTTTATGCTACTATAGCTAATCAAAAGGCAACCTTAACAATTAATAACTGTAATTTTTATGATAATTATGGAGAAACCGGTGGAGTTATTGAAAATTATTACTCTGCAACAACTACTATAACCAATTCCAATTTCTATAACAACAAAGGAGAAAGCGGAATCATCTATAACAATAATGGAAATAATATAGCTAAATATTATAACACCGTAAATGTTATTAATTGTACTTTTTTCAACAATTCAGCTACAGATGGAGCTGTATTTAACAATATTGCAACGGCCGATGCTGTTTGTACATTAAATATTAACAATTCAACTTTTATAAATAATCAGGCAACTCAAATGGGAGGAGTGATTCTTTCACAAACATTCCAAAGTAATAGTAGTTCTAAAGCAACTGTTATTGTCAATATTGATAATTCCACATTTATTGGAAACACTGCAAACTCTGGAGGGGTAATTTATGCATCTGGTAGCAGTACAGTCACAATAAATAATTCTTCATTTGTAAACAATTCAGCTACAGGCCAATATGATGCTACCACACCATCTGCAGGATCTGGAGGAGGAATTTATTCATATGGTGCTTCAGTAATAATAGATAATAGCTATTTTGAAAATAACACAGCGTCAAATGGTGGAGCTATTTTTAATGACTATGCAAATGATATACAAATTACCAATTCAACATTTATAGCTAATGAAGCTAAAAATGGTGGTGCATTATATATGTACACCAACCAAGTTTATGGTCATGAAAGCTATGTTGAAAACTCTACCTTTAAAAACAACAAAGCAGAATGCTTTGGTGATGCTATATACGCTTATGATTTAGATGATGTTACCTTTGAATTAATTCAGTGTAATATTACAAACAACACCATTTATAATAAGGGTAATGTTAAATTCAGTAAAAATAATTTAACAGATTCTGATATTATTAACATTGGTAACATTACAGACAATGATAATAACTATATAAACAGTGAAATTACTGAATTGGAACCTATTATTATCTCAATATTAAATGCACAAGGCTGTTATGGAGAAACAATTACACTAAAAGCTACTGTAAGTGATGGTAATGGAATTGTAATTATTCCTGGAGGTATAATATTAACAATAGAAGGCTCTTATGAAATTCCAGCCTATTATAATGAAAGTTCAAAATTATATGAAGCTAGCTATTTAATAAATAAACCAATATTATCTTCCTCTGCAACATCTGCAACCTATGAAATCAATGCTGATTGTTTAGATTATGTTGTTCAATCTATTAAGACAGCTACTCTTACAGTTTATAAATTAGAAACTTTTTTAACAGTTACAGCAGAAGATATTTATGAGGGTCAAACTGCTGTAATTAAAATCAGCTTAAAAACATCCACAGAAAATATAGCAGGTTATGTTACCGTTAAATTAAATGGAAGTTCCCATTATGTAATTATCAAAGATGGTGAAGGTTCATTAACTGTTGATAATTTAGCTATTGGAAAATATAATGTGGAAGTTTCCTTTAAAACAACATTCAAATATATTGCAACTTCTGGAAGTTGCTCTTTTAATGTGTATAATACTACTTTAATTAATGTAACTGACCCTGTTGACAATGCAAATCTTAAAATTTATAATGTTAGTGGTTATTATGGTGAAACAATAACATTACAAGCTATCTTAACAAACAATGACCATGTCAAGTTATATGATCAAAATGGAATTAAATTCATTATAAACTCTCAGGAATACCAATCATACTACAATTCAACAACCAATACATATGAATGTAAATATACAATAG
>CAYPCR010000037.1:9729-11974 GCA_964409285.1 uncultured Methanobrevibacter sp.
AATAGACTCACCAGAAAATCTTACAATAGGTGGATACTACTACAATTGTGCAAACTCCAATATAACCAATGGAACATTAACCTTTATTAAAAATAATACAGCTATTTCAATCTCTGTAAATGACTGTTTTGCAAAAGAAGACCTAATAGCTAATATTGAACTAAATGTAGCTATTGATGGAGAAGTTACCATAACAATTAACAATCAAAATTATACTAAAACTTTAGTTAATGGAAAAGGCTCATTTAACATTTCAAATAGTTTGAATCCTGGAAATTACACAGCTATTGTTAATTTTAAAGGTGATGATTACTACAATCCATCAACAAATTCAACTTCATTTGATGTAAAAAAAATCAACACTATTTTAAAAACACAAAATGAAACTTTATATTATACAGGGGAATTCCAAATAACCTTGGTTGATCAATATAACAATCCATTAGCTAATCAAATCTTAAATGTTGAAATTAATAATTCTAATCAAACTTTAACCACTGATATGTACGGTAAGGTAATTTTAAAAATGAATGGTGTTGGTACTTATCAAATTAAGACTTATTATAATGGAGATGAGTTTTATACCTCTCAAAATGCTGTAAATGTTGTTGAAATAGTTTCATCAATAATAGCTAATGATTTAACAAAATATTATAAAAATGACACACAATTTAGTGTTAAATTCCTAAACTTAGATGGAACAGTCTTAAAAAATACAAATGTAATCGTTAATATTATTGGAAAAAATTATACATTAACTACGGATTCTAATGGAATAGCTACATTACAAATAAATGTAAATCCTGGTGAATATACCATCACAAGTTTTAATCTTGTAACCGGACAAAGCTATTCAAATACAATTAATGTACTTTCAACAATACAAGGAAATGATTTAAGAAAATATTACAAAAATGACACCCAATACAGTGCCAAATTCCTAAACTTAGACGGAACAGTCTTAAAAAATACAGATATAACATTTAACATTATAGGTAAAATTTACACTATAAAAACAGACTCCAATGGAATAGCTACACTACCAATAAATTTAATTCCTGGAGAATACACTATTACAGCTATTAATTCTGTAAACAACCAAAGCTATTCAAATACAATTAACGTACTTTCAACAATACAAGGAAATGATTTAAGAAAATATTACAAAAATGACACCCAATACAGTGCCAAATTCCTAAACTTAGACGGAACAGTCTTAAAAAATACAGATATAACATTTAACATTATAGGTAAAATTTACACTATAAAAACAGACTCCAATGGAATAGCTACACTACCAATAAATTTAATTCCTGGAGAATACACTATTACAGCTACTAATTCTGTAAACGGACAAATGTATTCAAATACAATCACAGTTCTAAGCACAATAGAAGGAAACGATATAACCAAATATTATAAAAATGGCACACAATATACAGCTAAATTCCTAAATCCAGATGGAACACCACTACAAAATAGAGAAATAAGCTTTAACATCATAGGAAAATTCTACCAAGCTACAACTGATTCTAATGGAATAGCTACACTACCAATAAACCTTAATCCTGGAACATATATTGTCACATCAACAAATCCTACAAATGGACAAATGTATTCAAACACCATCAAAGTACTTTCAATTATTGAATCTAAGGATTTAGTGATGAAATATAATGATGGATCAACATTTAATGTAAAAGTCTTAAATCAAAATGGTAAAGGTCAAGCTAATGCAGTTGTAACCTTTAATATTAATGGTATTATTTATACAAAAATTTCAGATTCTGAGGGAATGGTTAAATTACCAATAACTCTTACAGCTGGAAAATACATTGTTACAATTGAATATAATGGAGCTTACCAATCTAATACAATTACTGTTAATAAATAATTAGATTAACTCTAATTATTTCTCTTTTTTAAGTTATGTTGTAAAAGGGATACTTTCAGTGATTCGATAGAGCTAAAAAATCATAATATTTAACTAATTTTAATTTATTAATTTTTGTTTAAAATGTTTCTTCAGCAAAGAAAAGGAAAAAACTTCATACTAATAAAACCTTTTCCTATAAAAAAAAATTACTTCTACAAATTATCCTCCTCTAGATTTATATTCTATTTTTGATAACTTTCCCATAATCAATCACATTCTTATTGTCTTTGGTAAAG
Source organism: uncultured Methanobrevibacter sp. (assembly GCA_964409285.1). GTDB lineage: Archaea > Methanobacteriota > Methanobacteria > Methanobacteriales > Methanobacteriaceae > Methanocatella. The sequence continues at coordinate 11,902 of CAYPCR010000037.1, forward strand.
ATTATTCTCTTTCAATCCGTTTAATTTCATTAATCATATTATCAAAATCAGACTCAAACATTTTATCCTGTAA
>CAYPCR010000038.1:0-10700 GCA_964409285.1 uncultured Methanobrevibacter sp.
AAAATGTGTCTAAAAAAAATCTTCAAAAAACCCTATAAAAATTTACAATCTCTTTTTTCCTATTCGCAAAATTTAAATTAACTTATCAGTAATATTAATATAATAAATTAAAAAGAAGGTTTTACTTTTGCTTGAAGATGATATTACTATTAAAGATATTGATAAAAGTCTATTAAAAAATGATTATGTTTCCAACAATGAAATTTCAACAACTTTATATCTATCTTTATTGCTAGGTAAACCTATGTTAATTGAAGGACCTCCAGGTGTTGGTAAAACTGAATTAGCAAAGGTAATAGCCAAAACATTTGATAGAGATTTTTTCAGAATTCAATGTTATGAAGGAATTACATTTGAACAGATTGTTGGAGAATGGAATTATCAAAAACAATTATTACATTTAGAATCTGCCAGAAAAAGTGAAAATCGAGAAGAAGAAATTTTCGATGAAGATTATTTTATTAAAAGACCACTTTTAAATGCATTTCTCAACGATAAACCTTCTGTATTGTTAATCGATGAAATCGATAAAGCAGATGAGGAAGTTGAAAGTTTTTTATTACAAGCTTTAGGAGAACAACAAATAACTATCAATGATTTAGGAACTTTTGATTTGCAAAATGATTTGATGGTAGTTTTAACCTCTAATTCTCAAAGATCATTATTGGATGAAACAAAAGATAGATGTTTGTTTTTATACATACCTTATCCAACGGTTCCTAGAGAAGTTGAAATCGTCAAATCCAAACTTCCAGATGCTGATGAAGAATCTGTTAGAAAAGTGGTTAATCTGGTTCATGGTATTAGAAATCTTAATTTAATGAAAAAACCATCAGTAAGAGGTACTGTAGACTGGGTTAAATCAGCTATTAATTTAAATAATAAAAATTTAGACCAATCTCTAGAAGATAGTATAGGGGTTGTTATCAAAACTGAAAATGATAAAAAAAGAGTTTTGAAAGAATTTTTTGATAAAAAGTAGATTATCATGATTAATAAAATTGTTAAACTATCTAATGATTTAAGGGAAGAGGGTATTCCAGTTAGTATTAGAAGTACTCACGCAGCTACTGAAGCCTATCAAAATTTAGAAGAAATTGATAATAAAACATTAAAAACTGCTCTTAGGTCTATTTATGTTAAAGATAAATACGACATGGCAAAATTTGACCGTGTGTTTGACAATATTTTCAAAAAAGATTCTCCAATTAAAGAAGAAGTAGAACATGAGAATAGAGGAAAAGCATATAGTGGTGAGGGACCTAGATCTAATAAATATATTATTAAAAAAACTGATAATAGAGTTAAAGAGATGAGAAAAGAGAAATTAAACAATGAAATGCTCAAACAATTATCAGGCCAACCTCTTTTAGAAGAAATAGATCAATTAGAAAAAGAAGGAGAATTAATGAACCGGGATTTAACTAAGTTAAACAAGTTTGATCCTAGGATGTTAGAGATTTGCCAAAGATTAGGTAAAAAAATAGCTAATAAACGTTCCAGAAGAAAAAATAAATCTAATTCTCATAAAGTTGATATGAGAAGGACTATGAGGGCAAATCTTAGATATGGTGGAACTCCTATTAATATTATCAAATCAAAACCAAGATTACACAAAAATCAACATTTGTTTTTAAATGATATTAGTGGATCTTGTGAATGGATTAGTAGCTGGTTTTTCATGTTAATGTACTCATGTCAAACAGCATTTAAAAATTCTAGAACTTTTGAATTTGATAATAAGGTAATTGAAACTACTGAAGCGTTAAAAGAAGATGAAATGTTACAATCATTTGTTAAGGTTAAAGATTTAAGAATGAAAAATGGTATGATACATGGAAGCTCAAATATGTATTCTGCTTTTCAACAATTTATTAAAAAGGCTGATTTAAACAACAAATCTTATGTGTTGATTTTATCAGATTGTAGGGATTGGGGCGGTCCTAAAAATGATAATAAAATACCTAAAAGTGTTGAATTAGTAGAACAGATAGTTAAGGAGTCTAAAAAAGTTGTTATTTTAAATCCTGAAGATAGAAATAAATGGGATGTAGTTGATAGCTGTGTAAGTCTTTATGAAGACGTAGGAGCTAAAGTATATGAAGTTAATAGCTTAAATCAACTTGCACAATTTGTAGAAACAATGTAAGGGATAAAATGAAATGCAGTAAATGTGGTAGTTCTCAAGTAATTACCAAAAATAATCAATCAGGCCTATATTTATGTAAAGATTGTTTTATAGAATCAATTGAAAAGAAAGCTATTAAAACCATAAAAAAAGAAAATTTATTAGATAAGGGAGATAAAGTTTTAGTTGCACTTTCTGGAGGAAAAGATAGTGTAACAACTCTTGAAATCTTAAATAGTTTTCGTGAAAGAAATATTATTGATATTTGTGCTGTTACTGTTGATGAGGGAATAGCTAATTATAGACAAGATGGGGTTGATATAGCAATCAATCATGCAAAACGTCTTGGAATTGAACATAAAGTTGTCAGTCTAAAAGATGAGTATGGAATAACTTTAGATGAAATAATGCAAAAGGATAACCATAGAGGATCATGTACTTACTGTGGAGTTTTTAGAAGAGATATAATTAATAAAACTGCAAAAGAATTAGGAGCTACAAAAATAGCTACTGGTCATAATTTAGATGATGAAGTACAAGCTATTATGATGAATTATTTAGAAGGAAATATAGATAATTTAACTAAATTAGGTGCAAAAACAGAATCTAAAGCTCAGGAGTTTACAGTAAAAATCAAACCTCTAAGAGAAATTCCAGAACATGATATTGGATTATACGTAGTTGCAAAAGAGTTAGATGTTCATTTTGATAGCTGTCCTTATGCCCAACAATCCTTTAGAGGTGAAGTGTCTGAATTGATTAGTAATTTAAGTGAAAATCATCCAACTATTAAATATTCAACCTTAAGAGGGTATGATAAAGTTAAAAAAGCTATTGGTGATGATTTAAACAAAGAATTCAAATCTTCCAGATGTAGTAAATGCGGTCAACCTGCAGCTAATGAATTATGTAGAAAATGTACTTTTTTAAAAGAACTAGGAGTTGAATAAAATGGTATTTACATTAAAGTTTAAAGAAATAAATGAGCAAAGAGAAATTCCCACTGAAAATTATACAATTAATGATTTATTAAATGATTTAGATTTATCTTCTCAAAATGTTGTATCAAAAGTTAATGGTCAATTAGTTATTGAAGAATCTGAAATTAATAATGATGATGAAGTTCAATTAGTTCAAATAATATATGGGGGATAATAATTGAAAATAAGCTACGAATGTGGCCCTTGCTTTTTAAGACAAGCTGGAGAGGCTCTTGATTTAGCTACAAATGATAGTGAATTGAAAATCGAAATATTTAATGAAATTTTCAAATTCCTATCAAATAATTTTTCACCCCAAACTAATTCCAATAAAACAGGTTCCATTATACATAATATTATTAAACAAAAGACTGGATGCAAGGATCCATACAAACAGAAAAAGATTTTAGGAAATGAAATAGCTTTAAAATATTTGCCTAAAGTTGAAAAAATCATTTCTAATAATAACCAATTAGAAACATATGTTAAAATAGCTATTATTGGAAATATTTTAGATTTTGGAGCATTTACAATTGACACTGATGTAGAAGAAATAATAGAAAAATCCCTTAAAAAAGATTTAATGATTAATGATATTAATGAATTTGAGAATTCTTTAAAAAAACATAACAAGGTATTATATTTAGTTGATAATACCGGAGAGATTGTTTTTGATAAATTATTACTTTCAAAATTAAAAGAATATGATTTGGATATTACAATAGCTGTCAAATCAGAACCTATTCTTAACGATGCATGTTTAGAAGATGCTCTTGAAGTTGGATTAGATGAGTATGGAGAAATTGTAGATATTGGGGCTGGAACTGTAGGTTTTGTAGACAGTGAAATTTCCGATGAATTTAGAGAGATATTTGATGAACATGAGTTTATAATTTCCAAAGGAATGGGAAACTATGAAGGTTTAACAGAAATCGACACATCAAATAAAGAGATTTACTATTTGTTATGCATTAAATGTGAAGCTATTGCAAAAGATTTAGATGTAGATTATCAAGACATGCTTCTTTTAAAAAATCGAAATTAATTTATATAAGCACATGTAACTATTAAACATGAAAAAAGCTGTTAAATATGGAATAATTATAGTTTTAATAATTATAATAGCTGCTGTAATTTTATTTACAATGACAGTGGAAACTGATGAAATGGATGCAATGGACAATCAAACTTCTAATTTCACAGTAGTAGACACTGCAAATAATATTTCCGAAGCCCAACAGAAAGCCAAGGCTGAAAATAAATCCGTCTTTGTAGTTTTTGAATCTGATAGTTGTAGCTATTGCAAACAATTAAAAGAGGATACATTAAACGATGCTAAAATTATTGATAAATTAAATGATAAATATGTTACAACTATAGTTAATATAGATAAGCATCCTGATGTAGCTGAACAATTTAATGTTTATGCAACACCAGTTATGGTATTTTTAGACCCAGATGGTAATGAACAGCAAAGATTAGATGGTTATTATGGACCGGAAGAGTTATTAGAATATATGTAGGAAAGTGAAATGTTAATATCTCCAGATAATATTTTACCTTTAATTTCTTTTTTAGCAGGAGTAGTTTCAATCATATCTCCTTGTATACTTCCTATAATTCCGATTTTATTTGGGTTTACTTTAAAACAGCGTAAAAATATAGAACTTGTTGCATTTACAACAGGTCTGTTTTTGATTTTCACAGTTATAATTTTCATAACTTCATTTTTTACAGTTATCTTCCGTAGTTATATTTATTATATAAGGTTGATTGCAGCTATCATACTAGCTATTATAGGCTTATTATTTATATTTAACAAATCATTTAATGTAACTATTAAAAGTCCCAATAACAATTCAGGAGTTTTTAATTCATTTATATTGGGAATATTAACATCAGTTGCATGGGCTCCCTGTTATAGTGGATATTTAATTTCTCTTTTATCAATATTAATGACTCAAGGTAATGTAATTTATAATTCATTTAACATTATTTTATACTCAATTGGCTTTGGTCTAGCTATTCTAATTTTAAATTTAATATTGACAAAAATAGATTTTGAGAGATTTATTAAAAACTCTATATATTTAAGACAAATAATTGGAATCTTATTTGTAATAGGTTCAATATATATGATTTTAACTGCAAGTGGGATTGTGATTTTATGAGAATAGGTTTTATAGGATTTGGTGAAGTTTCATATAAACTCTCACAGCTATTTACAAATGAGGATTTAATAACTTCCTGCAAGAATAGATCTCAAAATACAATTGAAAGAATAAAACAATCTAATGTGGAAGTTTTAGATGATTTTAATGAAGTGGCACAAAAGTCAGACATTTTAATTTCAGCAAACAGTCCTAAAACAGCTATTAAAATAGCTGAAAAATATGGAGACAAAACTAATGGAATATATTTAGATTTAAACAATATCAATCCTACTACTGCATTAAAAATAAGTAATTTAACTTCAAATTTTGTTGATTCATCAATTATTGGAAATATTAATCATAATCCTATTTTATATTTGTCTGGAAATTGTGAACAATTAGAATTTCTAAACAATTATCTGGAAGTTAAAATAATCTCTGATAAAATTGGAGATGCATCTAGGCTTAAATTGCTTAGAAGTATTTACACAAAAACATTAGCAACTACATTAATAGAGGCAACAGAAATTGCTGAAAATTTTAATTTAAAAAATCAGCTATTATCTAGCTTAGCTGTAAGTGAAGGCAATGATTTTATTAAAAAAGCTGATTCAAGAATCACAAATACTAAAAATAATTCCAAAAGAAAAAAAGAAGAGTTAGAAGAAATCATTGAATATTTTGAAGATTGTGATTTAACCATGTCTAAAGCTACTTTAAATAAGTTATCAAAATTATGATCCAATATCAAATTTAACTTTATAGCTATTTTTTACTTTTTGACTGGTTCCAGTTATAGGAATAAAATTGGAATCAATAATATATCGTAAATATGTCACATCCCGTGAATGTAGCTTTAAATTTGTTTTTATTTTTTTACCTTCACTTTTAATTTCACAGGCTAATTTATTATTTTTATCAACATAAATGTCTGCATTAAGATTTTCTTTCATAATTTTAGTTTCAAATTTAGTCAAATTCAAACCTGCATAGATAGTTAATGGAGAATCAATTTCAATGGATTGACTTCTAAATGTTTCATTAGCTTCACGTGCACTTTTTCCTTTTTCAACTTCACTAGCTACATAAAATGCTCTATCAATTACTCTTTTAACACTTTGTTCTTTAGGTATTACTCCTAAGGATTCATAATGTTTCATTAAATCAAAAACTTCCTTTTTGGTTACATTTTCTTCCACTGCACTTGTAGCTAATCTTGTCATTACAGGCCCATAATCTGCTTTTCTAAAAGCAGCCCATATTGTTTGACTATCTCTATAAACTCGTTTTTTAATTATTTCATTTATGGAGTTTCCATTTAAATAAGCTAATTTGGTTAAATTTGCCCTAGAAGTTGTATTTAATGTTTTATAAATTTCTTTATAATTCCTCACTCCTGGAATCTTATCCATAGCTATTTCTCTTTCTAATATTTCAGCAGTGGTTTTAGGTATTACTTTTCTAACATCTTTACTTATCGTTAAACCATTATCAAGAATTGATTGTCTGATAGCTCTACCTGAAATTTTGCCTCCATCTTTAACTTGTTCAATAACATGAAAATCTAATTTTGAGCCTAAAAATTTATTTATAGCATACCAACGGATTTCATTTCTATTAGGATAATTCTGAGGCATTCCTACAAATTTTCCCTCTTGAATAAACTTATTTGCCTTTTTAGCTATTTCATCAATAGAAATATCTGCTGCTGTTATATAATCAGTTACTCCTTCATTAATCATTTTTGAAAGACGTATAGGAACACTATAGGATAAAATTAGGCGATGATGTAAATTTTCAAAAGGCCTTACTTCATCTGCTCCTAAAGCCAAAGCCATTTCTTTTCTTGCTTCATAATCAACAAAAAAAGGAGCATGGTTGGCACTAAATCCTTTATTAAGATAAACTACTAAGGAGCTACTTTTTTCATCAGCTAATTTTTTACCTTCCTTAATTAATTTTTCATGTCCTTTATGTACAGGATCAAAATCTGCAGTTATAGCTATCATTCAAACACCAAAAATAAAATTAAAGGCATTAACCTTCAATAAATTTTAAAATACCAGTAATAATTAACCAAATACCTATTAAAGTACCTAAAATTAATGGATCAGCAATATAAGTTCCTACAATAATATAAATTACTCCTAAAATAATCGCAAATATTCCAATGTAAAATCCGTATTTACTATGACGATTATTTATAAGTGCTACTACACCAATTATTATTAAAAAAATTCCAGCTAAATAAAGCATAATAGCTCCAAGGAATGCAAAGTAAGTAGGATTAAAAATTAATATTAAACTAAATATCAACATTACAATTCCTAAAAAGAAATAAACAACGGCTCCAAAGGCTTTATAATCAATAATGGAAACACCAGTCATTAAAAGTAGAATTCCAATAAAAAGGATTGATAATCCAAATAAAGCACTAGTTCCGATTACTCCAAGCATTGGGAATGCGATTATAATTATTCCTAAAATGATTGCAAGTAAACTCACTAAATTATTTTTCATCATTTTCCTCCCTAACTTAATAGTTATACTCTATAGTGTATAATATAAAAAATTATTTAAAAATAATTTTATTAGTAAAAAGGTAAATGTTTAGTAAAACAGCTAGATTGATTCATATTGGAGCTATTAATTTCAGCTAACCATTGATTTTTACAATCACAATCATGTTCTATTATTGATTGTGTTAAATTTGAATCAATAATCTTATGTTTCAATTCTTTATTACATTTTTTACAATTGTAGGGTCCTCTTCTAGAACCAAAACCAGATGTATCTAAAAGAGCAGGAATATCAAGATTTTTACGTACTGTGTTGATAATTTCAATGCAACTCCAAATCCAAGGAGGTTGGTAACTTCCTGCTCTCCAAAGTTTTTCAATTAAGGTTCCTCCATGAATTGTAGCTGGACAAAAAGATAATCTATCTACCCCAATAGAATTACAATAGTTTGCAGTTTCAATAGCTTCATCAATAGCTTGTTTTTCAGATACTAAAATAGGCTTTACGAAAACATAAGATTTAACTTTCAAATTATAGTTCTTATTTTCTCTTAAATTTTGAATTATTTTGACGGCATCTTCGAAGTCTTTTTTAGTAAAACCTTTATTAATTTTATTTAAACGAGTGTAATCGTTAGAAGTTTCAAGACCTATACTAACCTCAAATAATTTATCTCCAATAATCTCAAAAATTTCATCCAGAACATTTTCAGTTACATATTCAGGCCTAGATTCTACAATAATTTCAGAAACATTATCCATATTAGCTAATGTTTTTAAGATAGTGTTTCTAGCTTCAATAGGAAGTTCATAAGGATTTAAAAAACTACCTGAAGCAAAAAGTTTTACAGCTATTTGATCTTCTTTTTCTAAGTCAAATTTTTCCAGGTGTTCATTAAATATTCTAATAATATCCTCAGATTCAATAGGTTTAAGTGTGCAATCAGAAACATAACTGCACATACTACATCCTCCACTATCTCCTAAGGCCCACCAACAACCCGGTGTAGGCAAAATTAAAAATAAGGTTTTATGAACTCCATCATAAGTTAAATCATCATTATACCAACTAGCAGCTACTTGATTAGGAGTTATGTCATCTTTTCTTTCAAAAGCAGTATCTCTAATTTCTTTTGTTAAATTTTCAATTTCCATATAATTAATACCTTTAAAATTTGTAAATTATATAATTATAAAGAAGTTGATAAATAAAAATATTACGAAAAAAAGTTGTTTTTTAAAAAAAGAAAAAGAAAAAGAAAAAAGAATCAGAATTTAGAAGCTAGCAATTACGTCTCCTAATAATTTAATAGATTCTTCTTTGTCTTTACCAATTGGGGAACCAGCAATATATTGGGTTACACCAATGTCAGCAAGAGCTTCTATTTTTGGTATGAAGTCTTCTACAGAACCACATACAGAGAATGCATCGAGTAAGTCATCATCTACAGCTGCGATAGCTCCACCGAAGTCACCTTGACCTAATAAGTCACCGATTTTTTCATTAATTCCAGCTGGTAATCCGTGTCTTTCTAATACAGGAGCAGGGGAACCAGATGCGATGAATGCTACTACAATTCTTGCTGCGTTTTTAGCTGCTTCAGAATCAGGTCCAATAGAGGTTGCAGTGTATGCACCTACATCGAAGTTTGAAATATCTTTTCCAGCATTTTTAATTCCTTTTTCTATGAGAGGTATTGCTGCTGCATAATCTTTAGGGTTTGATGCGTTAATTAATACACCATCAGCTATTTCTCCAGCAGTTTCTAACATTTTAGGTCCTTGAGCACCCATGTAAATAGGAATGTGTTCTTGTACAGCTTTTACTCCGCCTAATGATGCTCCTCCTTCAGTTTTTCCACCGGAAACTAAAGTGTTAATAGTTTCAATAGCACTTTTAATTGTGGATACAGGTTTTTCCCATGGAATTCCTAAAGAATCGAAAGTTGCTTTATCTCCAGGTCCAATACCAAAAGTAGCTCTTCCATCAGAGAGTTCATCTACAGTAGCTATTGCAGATGCGGAAATTGCAGGACTTCTTACATATGGGTTGGTTACACCAGGACCCATTTTAATAGTTTCAGTTCCATCAGCAACTAATGCTAATGTTTCATATACGTTTTTATTGTTGTAGTGGTCAGTAATCCATACGTATTCAAAACCGACATCTTCTGCTAATTTTACTAATTTTACTATTTTATCTATTGGCATATCTGGTACGAATTCAATACCGAATTTCATTTTTTATCACCAATTTAAATTAAGTAATGGACTATATAAAGTAATTTTTATTTGAATAAGATAGAAAATTATATATATTATTTATTTTGTCATACCAAAAAATTGTTTAAAAAACTTAGCATATTACAGATGTTAATTTTAGTAATAACTCTTATTTTTATTTTCTTCTAATTTGCATTTATTTTAAATTATTTTATATTTAACATTTTTTGGTGTAAAATTTTTATTTAATAAATTATTTTTTTTATTTCAGCTATTATGCTATAAATTAATGTTAGTTTATATATTAGGCAAATATTGCAATTGTTTTTATTTATTTTTGTTAGAGTTATTTCTCTGCCTATAGTATGTGCTATGTGTTATATGGCGATGACCTAAGTACAATGAATTTTTTCATAATTTTTACTATGATGGTTGCTTTTCCGCATATAGCTATAAATAATTTCATATTTATAAATTAAACATTCAATTGTTTAATTCATAATTAATAAAAATTGAAATAAGTTTTTTATGAGTATCTGATATTTTTTTTTAGATATGATGTACGGTTTGTAGGATGTGGTGTAAAAAAAATATATATTTTTAATATGTGTTTTTTTTAGATGTGTTTTTTATACCTGTCTAAATAATTATTTTAAAGTGTGTACTTCGAAAAATAAGATTTTTTATTTTTTTTATC
>CAYPCR010000039.1:0-9922 GCA_964409285.1 uncultured Methanobrevibacter sp.
CATAAAATGTGTTTAAAAAAATCTTCAAAAAACCCTATAAAAATTTACAATCTCGGTAAATTCTACAATGTTACTACAGATGAAAATGGTACTACTAAATTGGATATTAATTTAAACCTAGGTAATTATATTGTTACCGCAATTAACCCTATTGATGATTTAATGTATTCTAATAACATCAAAGTATTATCAATAATTGTGGTACTGATATTAGAGTTAAAGCTAATGTGGCAGGTTCTTATAAAGTTGTGGTTCTTGATGATGTAGGTAATCCTGCTGCTGATCAGAAAGTAATATTTAATGTAAACGGTAAAGTTGCTACTGAAACTAGTGATAGTAATGGTATAGCTACATATAATTTCAATTTAAATGCAGGTACTTATATTGTTACAGCTGAGTATAACGGTTTATACCATTCAAATAAAATTACTGTAGTGAAATAAAACACTCTTTTCACTACAACTCTTTTTTTTAAAATTGACTCTATTGAAATTTTCATGACAATAGAAGGTATTCTACTTTTAAAATGAATATTTAACATTAAAATTGAAGACTATTTTTTTATTACATAAACAAAACATGTTAAATATATTTTTTTTACTAAAGAATGATTGATATATTTCAATTTGTAGAAAAATATTTATAAAAATTAATTCATAATACTGAACATGCTTATATTATATTTAAATTTTAGTTAATTTTGAAATTTTTAGATTTTCAATTAATAGCTAAGATATTAAATAATAAGTATAAGCCTATATTTTGAAGGGGTGGTTTAAATGGCAACTATTAAAGGATTTGCAATGAAGAAATTAAATGAAACTGGATGGGTTGAAAAAGAAAGTCCAGAATGTGGACCGTTAGATGCTATTGTCAAACCTACATGTGTTTCTCCATGTACATCTGATGTACATACTGTTTGGGAAGGTGCTATAGGCGATCGTAAAGACATGATTCTTGGACATGAAGCTGTAGGTGTTGTTGAAGAAGTAGGAGATATGGTTAAAAACTTCAAACCAGGGGATAAAGTTATCGTTCCAGCTATTACTCCTGACTGGGATGATGAAGCAGCCCAAAGAGGATTTCCTTCTCAAACAACTGAGCCATTAGGAGGTTGGAAATTCTCTAATTTTAAAGATGGTGTTTTTGGTGAAAAATTCCATGTAAATCTTGCAGATGCAAATTTAGCAATCCTTCCAGATGATTTATCTGATGAAGCTGCTGTTATGTTAGTAGATATGTGGTCTACTGGTATGATGGGAGCTGAAAATGCAAACATCCCATTAGGTGGTAGTGTACTTGTAATTGGTATTGGTGCTGTAGGACTTTCAGCCATAGCTGGTGCAAAATTATTAGGTGCAGGGGATTTATATGCAGCAGGTACAAGGCCAGTATCTGTTAAAGTAGCAAAAAAATATGGGGCAACAGAAATAATCAATTATAAAGATGCACCAATTGATGAACAAATAAGGGAACTTACTAATGGTGCAGGAGTTGATTCTGTAATTATTGCAGGAGGAAATTTAACAAACACTTGGAAAGAAGCTATAGCTAGTGCAAAAGCTGGTGGAACTGTTTCAAATGTAAACTATTTAAGTGGTGCTGACAATGTCTTGGTTCCTAGAGTTGAATGGGGATCAGGTATGTCTAACATTAACATACAAAACGGACTTTGTCCTGGTGGCCGTGTTAGAATGGAAAGACTTGCAAGTTTGACACTTAATGGAAGAGCTGACCCAGAACTTTTAGTTACTCACAAGTTTAAAGGTCTTGAAAATGTAGAAAAAGCACTTTATCTTATGAAAGATAAACCTAAAGATTTAATTAAACCTGTTGTATTGATAGATAATTAAATCAGTTTTTATTAAGTTGTAATTTTAATTACAACTTTATTTTTTTGATGTTTATGATAATCGTACAAGCAAAAGCAATTCCCATAAATATAGATGCAAAAGATAAAATTATAGGCTTTGCTGAAGACTTAATTGAAAAGTCAAGAAATGAAAAAGGCAATATTGATTATAATTTATTTTTAAATATAGAAGATAACAGCCTTTTATTTGTTGAAAAATGGGAATCAACTGAAATTTTAAATAGCCATTTACAAACAGAACATTTCATAGAATTTGGTAAAAATATTGATGGTTTGTTAAAATCAGATTTAGATATTCAAGTATTTTCCCCAGAAGAGATTAATCTATAAAATTTAATTTTTATAATTTTTAATTTTTTTAACTAAAACCTTTGGAGGTTTCTATATTTTTTAAAAAACTCTATAAATTTGTAGAGTTTAAAATTCGATTTATTGATTTTCGACAATAACTATAATAAGTTTTATATATTACGAATGATATATAATAACTATAATCTTATTTTTATATATTGCAATTTTTTATTTCTTTTCAACTGCTCTGGCAATATATAATATAAATGTACTATAAAATTATGAACTGACTTTTAATTATTATATCTTATGTGGGGGATATTATGGAAGATAATTTAAAAAAACAAATTGTTATTAAAGGAGCTAAAGAGCATAATTTGCAAAATATTGATTTAGCTATTCCGAGAGATGAATTTGTTGTTATAACCGGATTAAGTGGATCTGGTAAATCATCTATAGCTTTTGATACTATTTATGCTGAAGGACAGCGTAGATATGTAGAGTCATTATCAGCTTATGCAAGACAATTTTTAGGGCAAATGAAAAAACCTGAAATGGATTATATTGAAGGATTATCACCAGCCATCTCAATAGATCAAAAAACAACAAAAGAAAATCCAAGATCAACTGTAGGAACTATTACAGAAATTTATGATTATCTTAGATTACTTTATGCAAGAATTGGTACTCCTTACTGTCCAAAATGTGGAAATGAAGTATCTCAACAAACAATTGGTCAAATTGGAGATAATATTCTTGAAGAAGGGGAAGGACTCAAAATTCAAATACTAGCTCCAATAATTAAAGATAAAAAAGGAGAGCACAAACAAGTTTTTGAAGAGCTTAGAAATAAAGGATTTGTTAGAGCTCGTGTAGATGGTGAAATTAGAGATTTAGATGAAGATATCAAGCTTGCAAGAACTTATAAACACACCATCGAGGTTGTTGTAGATAGACTTAAAACAAGAAAAGACACAGAATTTAAAAGAAGACTTGTAGATTCTTTAGAAACAGCTACTGAATTTGGTGAAGGTATCATTACAGTTCTTTTCCAGAAAGATGGTGAAGAATATGAGAAGAAATATTCAGAACATTTTGCATGTGTTGATTGCGGAATAAACTTTGAAGAGTTAACACCAAGAATGTTTTCATTTAATGCACCTCAAGGAGCATGTCCTGAATGTAATGGTATTGGTTCTAAAATGGAAATTAATCCTGATTTGATTGTTCCTAATAAAGATTTAACCTTAAGTGAAGGAGCTATTGTTCCTTGGTCAAAATCCAATAAAAAAGAAAATTATTACACACAAATGTTAGAGGCAGTAGCTAAATATTATAATTTTAGCATGGATACACCTTTCAACGAATTAACACAAGAACAACAGGAGATTATTTTATATGGTTGTGATGAAAAAATTCCATTTTCATTTAAACGTAGAAATAAATCTTATCAAGTTAATCGTAAATTTGAAGGTGTAATTCCGAGAATGGAAAGATTATACTTAGAAACAAAATCAAATTACAACAGAAAATATATCTCTAAATTCATGAGTGATCATAAATGTCATGTCTGTGATGGAAAAAGACTTCGTCCTGAAGCTTTGGCCGTTACTGTAGGAGGAAAATCAATAGCTGATGTTGTTGAAATGTCTATTAAAGATTCTTATCAGTTTTTCCAGGATATTGAGTTAACTGATAGGGAAAATTATATAGCTAAAGAAATTTTAAAGGAGATTCGTGAAAGATTAAGATTTTTAGTAGATGTTGGTCTTGATTATCTTTCAATGGAGAGATCTTCAGGTACATTATCTGGTGGGGAAGCTCAAAGAATTAGATTAGCTACTCAGATAGGTTCAGGTTTGGTTGGGGTGCTTTATATTTTAGATGAACCAAGTATTGGACTCCATCAAAGGGATAATGTAAAACTTATTGAAACATTAAAAAGACTTAGAAACCTTGGAAATACATTGGTTGTTGTTGAACATGATGAAGAAACTATTCTTTCAGCAGACCATGTTGTAGATATTGGACCGGGAGCAGGGGAACATGGAGGTAAGGTAGTAGCTCAAGGAACTCCAGCTGAAATAATGTTGTCTCCAGATTCACTTACAGGCCAATATTTATCAAGATCTAAGACAATTGACATTCCTCAAGTTAGAAGAGAAGGAAATGGAAAATTCATATCAATTATTGGAGCTGAGCAAAATAATCTTAAAAATATTGATGTAGACATTCCATTAGGTAAATTCACCTGTGTTACTGGTGTTAGTGGGTCTGGTAAAAGTAGTTTAATCAATGAAATACTATATAAAGGTCTTTATGGAAAATTAAATAAGAAATTTGCATTTGCAGGTAAATATAAGGAAATCAAGGGTTGGCAAAATATTGATAAAATCATTGATATTGATCAAAAACCTATTGGTAGAACTCCAAGATCCAATCCAGCTACATACACTGGCTTGTTTACACATATTCGTGAATTATTTGCAAACACTCCTGAAGCTAAAGCTAGAGGATATAAACCTGGTAGATTTAGTTTTAATGTTAAAGGAGGAAGATGTGAAGCATGTTCTGGTGATGGTATTGTTCAAATTGAAATGCATTTTCTAGCTGACGTTTATGTTCCTTGTGAAGTCTGTGGTGGAAAACGTTACAATGAAGAAACATTAGACATTAGATACAAAGGTAAAAACATTTATGAAGTTCTAGAAATGACTGTAGAAGAAGCTTTAGAATTTTTCGATAATATTCCTAAAATTAAAAAGATTTTACAAACCTTAGAGGATGTTGGTTTAGGATATATGAAAATTGGTCAACCAGCTACTACCCTTTCTGGTGGAGAGGCTCAAAGAATTAAATTAGCTAAGGAACTTTCAAGAACAAGTACTGGTAAAACATTATATATATTAGACGAACCTACAACAGGTCTTCATTTTGCAGATATTAAAAGATTATTAGCTGTTCTAAATCGTTTAACAGATGCTGGAAATTCTGTTGTTGTAATCGAACATAATTTGGATGTTATTAAAACAGCAGACCATATTATTGATTTAGGCCCTGAAGGAGGAGATGGTGGAGGTCAAGTAATAGCTACTGGAACTCCAGAGGAAATAGCTGAAAAGGATACCTATACTGGAAAATTCCTAAAACAGATGTTAACCAATAACATAACTCCTTATGCTCAAGAATTGGTTGAACAGAATATAGGAAAATAATAGCTTATAAATAGTATTAAAATAAGATTATTTAATGTAAATATTAATTTACATTTTTTAATTTTATGAGGAGATATTAGTGAAGAAAAAATATTTAGAACCATTTATGATTTTTATTCGTGGTTTGTTAATGGGTTCTGCAGATATAGTTCCTGGAATTTCTGGAGGAACTATAGCTTTAATTACTGGTATTTATGAACATCTTGTTCATGCTATCAGTAAAATTAATTTCACTTTTATAAAACCTTTAGTTAAAGGTAATCTTTCTGAATTTAAACGTAGATTTAAAGAAGAAATAGATTATAAATTTTTCATTCCATTAATACTTGGTATTGGAATAGCTATGATAAGTTTAGCTAGAGTTATCACTTACTGTATGGATGTATATACTGCAGTTACTTTTTCCTTCTTTTTAGGATTAATTTTAGCATCAGCTTATGTATTATACAGACAAATAGCTAAACTAAATATAAAACATGTGATTTTAACAATCATAGGTTTTGTTTTAGCTTATATTTTTGTAAGTTTAAATCCAATAGCTGCAACTCATACATTACCTGTCATATTCATTTCAGGTTTAATAGCTATTTGTGCAATGATTTTACCGGGAATTTCCGGATCATTTCTGCTACTTTTATTAGGCCAATATGAATATATGTTAGGTGCTCTTGAAGGCATGAGATTAACAGAAATTATTATTTTTGTTATTGGAGCCATTATTGGAATTTTAGGATTTTCAAAAGTCTTAAACTATCTTCTTGAAAAATATAAAGAAGCAACCATGGCTTTTCTTATTGGTGTAATGGTTGGAACTTTAAGAATTCCGGCAATTAACATTATCGGTTCTTGCGGAGCTGGCTTATTAGATATAATAACTTGTATTGTAGCTATTGTTGCAGGACTAATTTTAGTTATTGTAATGGAAACAAGATTTGATTATATCGATGATTAGTTAAATCTTTTATTTTTTATTTTTTAAATCAAAAAAAGAAATTTGGGTGTTATTACCACCCAGTTAAATGGTATGTGTCGTATGCAGCATATAATGAATAGATAAATGCAAGTCCCCACATATAAGGCCCTATTATCAATACTAAACACCATATAATTATTGCAATTAAAAACATCATACTTCCTTTTTGTTGTTCTCCTTGGATTACTTCACCAATTCCCGGAAGGAAAAATGAAATAATTGTTGCAATCCATGAATTTATCATATTACTCATCTCCTTTTAAGCAATATTCCTTTTGGAATTTGTATAGTAAAATATTAAAGTTCTTAAATATAAAGTTTTTTATTAGATAGCTCATGTTAGTTTTAAAGAAAGTTAAAAAACAATGGAAATTATATCCTATCGGATCACCTAAAAACGCTTTAAATTTTAAAAGGACACCTGAATTTGTAGGAACAATTAAATTTAAGGAAAATAATTCTAAATTGTCTATTAATAAGTTTGTAGCTGAATATAAGGATAATTCAATAATCAATGAAAAGTTAATGGCTCCTCAGGATGTAGTTAAACTACTTAGAAGCCAGGCTGTTTTTCTAGCTACTAAAGATTTAAAGGTTGAGGAATTTCTCAAATCACTAAACATTAAGGTTCGCCACACTACAACCTGTGATTTTTGTGCTTATGAGGGTTATGTGACAATTGTAAATTCCCAGTATTCCTACAATCACAATAATCAAATTATATGTAAAGATTGTGCTCATGAAACAATTAAAAATGAAATCAAACTTCGTGGATTTGATAAAAAGATTTTTAGAAATCTAAAAGATCAATTAGATAGAACAGGAAATCTAAATAGAGTTTTAGAGATATTATCTCCTCATTTTAACCCTCTTAAAAATAAGGATTTGACTCTTTTCGATAAAATCGATTCAAAATCCAAGCTTAAATTACCTAAAGTTGAAATGAAAAGGCTTAAATTACCTAAAAATTTTAGAGAAGTTTTAATTAAAACTGGAAACAAAGAACTTTTGCCGGTTCAAATACTAGCTATCAATGAAGGTCTTTTAAAAGGAACAGATGAGCTTGTTGTAAGTGCAACTGGAAGTGGAAAAACTCTTGTAGGAGAACTAGCTGGAATAACCAGCGCTCTTAAAGGTAAGAAATTTGTTTTTCTAACTCCTTTGGTTGCATTAGCTAATCAAAAGTATAGGGATTTTAAAAGAAAATATAAAAAATTAGGTTTAAAAGTAGCTATTAAAGTTGGAAGAAATAGAGTCAAGGCTAAAGGAGAACTTAAATTACCTGATTCTAATGTAAATGATGCAGACATTATTGTTGGTACCTATGAAGGTATTGATTATCTTTTAAGAAGTGGTAATTCCAATAGTTTAAATGATTTAGGTGTTGTTTTAATAGATGAAATTCACATGATTGATGATGAGGATAGAGGAGTTAGGCTTAATGGATTGATTAAAAGATTAAAAAACATTTATCCTAAAACTCAAATTATCGGTCTTTCAGCTACTGTTAAAAATCCTGATTTTCTAGCTTCAGAGTTTAACATGAAGTTAGTTCAATATCCAGATAGGCCAGTTCCTCTTGAAAGACATTTGGTTTATATGAGAAATGAATCCGATAAAAGACATTTGATGGCTAGACTTGTAAAAAAAGAGTTTAATACAAAATCCAGCAAGGGATTTAAAGGCCAAACCATTATATTTACCAACTCCAGAAGAAAAACTCATCAGATAGCTAATTTCCTTCAGGATAAAAGAATTAAAGTTGCCGCTTATCATGCAGGTTTATCTTATTCCAAAAAAGCAAAAATTGAAAAGGATTTTGATAAAGGAAAATTGTCTGCTGTTGTAACTACAGCTGCCCTTGCAGCAGGTGTGGATTTTCCAGCTTCCCAGGTAATTTTTGATAGCTTAATAATGGGTAATAAATGGATTTCTCCAAATGAATTTTCCCAGATGTTTGGTCGTGCTGGAAGACCAAGTTATCATGATAGGGGAATTGTATATTTACTTCCCGAAATCAATAATGAATTTGAAGGAGAAAGTGAAGAGGCAATGGCTTTACAGCTTCTTGAAAGTGATTGTGAGGATGTTTATATTGAATATGATGAGGAAAGTTCATATGAACAAATTCTTGCTGATATTTCATCAAAATCAATTAAGAATATGCAACAGTTAAATGATTTCTATAAAAATATTGACATTCCGATTGATTTAGACATAGCTATTGAGGAAATGGATGATTTTGGTCTTATAAATATAGATGGGTCTAATAAATTAACAACTACAAAATATGGTCGAGCGGTCAGTACTTCCTTTTTAACAATTGAAAATGCGGAATATATTAAAAATGCATTACAATCCAAACAATATCTTATTGATTATGTTAAACAATCACCATTCTATAAGAAAAAGGAGAAGTATGATAAATTAAAGGCAAAGATTTTAGCTATTGGATTGAATTTAGAGCTTTTTGAAAATGCTTATTTATCTTCTGTTATCCATAATCAAATAGCTAATGCTCTTAAAATTAAATTTTCAACAAGACTGTTTGCTGAATCAACATTGGATATTATTTCTAGTGGTGAAGCTATTGAAAAGGTAGATTCTAAGTTTCAGGATGCTTTAATCAGGATTCAAAGTGATTTTTTAAAGTGTAATTGTCAAGACAGACCATTTTGCCGATGTTTACAGCTTGGAATATCTGAGATGATTATTAATGAACGGTTAAAGGGAAAGGATCCAATTGATATTTCAAATAAGCTGTTTAGAAAGTATCAAATCCAAGTTTATCCAGGGGATATCTTTTCCTGGTTAGATAATTACATTAAAAATTTGGACGCCATAAAAAGAATAGCTGATGCATTTAACTATAAAAATGTTTCTAGAAAAACCAATAAATTAATAAAAGCTATAGAAAACGGTTAAATTCTTCTAATGTTGTATATGGCATTTCAATTGAATCATAACTTTCTTTTACTTTTTCTATAGCTAGCTTGGAATTTTCAAAATAAACCAAATGTGAGTCACAGTAACAATCAGAACATCCAAATTTAGGAATGATTTTCTCGTTTTTTTGAATTGCTTTAGCTAAATCGCATTCTATTTTTTTATCTGAGATGTTAAGCAGGATTTCATCGATTTTTGAGTTTTTATTTAAAAGTAAATAATCTACATGCCAATGTTTCTTTTTATCATCACTAAGATGTCTTTTTACTCTTGATTCAAGAGAGTTCATTGCTGAGCCGATGTAAACATAGCTACCTTTTTTAAATTCTATTTTTCCAAGAACATTTCCTATTCTTATTTTAGAATCTTTAGAGAGATTTATAATTAAGCAGTAAGTACCTTTCATATAATATTTAGTTCGTGTTTTTATTAAATAAATATTTGACATTTTTCTCTTAATGTATATTAAAATTAAAATTTTAAGATTATTTTCAATCAATATTGATTTTTGTTCAATAAAAGTTAATATTTTTTAATATTTTTTATTTAGTTATATTGCTAATAACAAGGAGCTTTGTTGCAAACCTCATATTTTTTACATTTGAAATTTCACATCGATGAGTT
>CAYPCR010000040.1:0-9498 GCA_964409285.1 uncultured Methanobrevibacter sp.
TCTGTATTTAATAGATGACTATAATCCTAAAAAATTTCACCCGTTCTTATTTTCTATTTCTGTTATTAATTTACTTTTTTGATTGAATAGTCTTTTCATCCTCAATCACCCTTAAAAATCTGATGATATTTGAAATTTTATTCATTCTTGCAATTACTTTCAAATCATCAACAGTTGATTTGTTTTTAAAACGCATATTTGGCTGATGATATTCCACATCCTCCCCTTCAAAATATTCGATGGGACAGTTGTACAAATCACATAATCTATAAACAAGTAAAGTATCTATACTTCCCTCTCCATTTTCAATTCTTGAAATAAGACTAGATTCAACATCTAAATAATCAGCTATTTGTCTTTGGCTATAGTTATTTTCATTTCTAATTTTTCTAAATCTATCACCAATCTCCTTATTAATCATAAAAACACCTGAAAATTAATAGATAATTTATTATTTATATTTAAAGAATTATTTGAAAATAAAATAAAGCTATTGAAATGGAATTACCTAAAAAAAATAATTACCTTGTAATCAAACTAATACAATTATCCAACGTTTCCTTATTCATTCTCCCACTTGATTCGTATATTTCTGTATAGAAATAAGATTCTAACTCTAAAAATTTTCTTGAGAATGTTTGATATTGACTATCATAATCCTCCTCTCCCATTTTTAAGACAATGCTTTCGAAAGAATCTATTAAATCCGTTAAAAAACTAATATGTTTTTTTAATAAGGTTTGGTTATTCAATATATAATCAAACATGTCACGAATTGAAGAAAAATTTATAAATTCTCTTTTAAAACCATTATCCTTTAAAAATTCAACTAAAAAATTAATTTCTGATATTATATCTTTAATTAAATCATTAGATGTAAAATTTGAATTATTATGCTGCCTATGCTCAACAGTT
The DNA here is from genome assembly GCA_964409285.1 of uncultured Methanobrevibacter sp. Lineage (GTDB taxonomy): Archaea > Methanobacteriota > Methanobacteria > Methanobacteriales > Methanobacteriaceae > Methanocatella. The sequence goes on from CAYPCR010000040.1 coordinate 916, forward strand.
ACTTTAATATAGTTGTCTTTACGGTTATTGTCTGGAATAAAAGAAAAAGCAATGCCATCTTTAACATTATCATATTCATCCATGTTTATTTCTATGTTAAAGAAAATAGGTTTTTGAAAAGAATCCTTTGAAACATTAAACTTTTTAGAAGCATCTAGAATCTCAAAAGCTACAGGATTCTGATTTTTATCGAAATCAATTATGATTCCATTATCCAATTCCTCTGAAAAATCATAGTAATATCTACCTTCACCATATAAAAATAATGAATCATTGTTGCAATCATAATCATATTTTATTTTTCTGGACATGTATTACTCCCTATGGTTTCTCATCCAATTCCTTTAAATATTTTATATGGCTCATTATTTGATTCATTTTAGCTATTCCATTTAAGTCATTGCACTTGAGATGGTTATTTGAAGGAGTGAATTCATCACTTTCTCCTGTAAGATAGTCATAGCTGCAATTGAAAAGTGTGCATATCTTATCCATTAATGTTAAGTTTATCTTTCTTTCACCATTTTCAATTAAAGAAATTTCTGATTTATTTAAATTTAGATAATCGGCCAGTTGTTGCCTGCTATAGCCATAAAAATTTCTTAGTTTTTTAAATCTAACTCCAAGTTCCTTATATCCCATAATATCTCCTTTTACAAAACTATTAAGAATAATTATATTTCAAATGAAAGTTTACAGGTAAATTTTATGAATTTTCTCATAATATGACTCCAATTTACGAACAATATATTCAAAATCTCTTTGGTTTATTAAAATTTTAATATATTTAATTTGTTAAGTTTTGTAAAAAATTTTGTTTTAAACCATACATCTTTTGTTTTTATTAATCATTTTTTTATTTATTTTGTTGAATAATAATTTCCATCATTTCATTAATCTCATCAGGAATATTTTTCTCTTCTACTTCAAAATTAGCATTTTTCTTTTGATTTAAATATTCTTGAGCTACACTCCTACTCATAAAATTTATATTTTCAAAATTCATTATTACCTTTTTTGCAGGACTTTTGTTTAACATGTTGAATAAATCTTCCATTTTATTTCTTTCGCCCAAATCCTTTTCTATTTCTTTCTCTAACCATATTTCTTTAATTTCCATATTATCACCTTTTTTTAAGAAATTTACCCAATTAGGGTTAAATTATTTTCATAATTTTAATTCAAAATATGGGCTAAAATTTTTCTGAAACTGCATTGCAAAAAGTTTCTTCCCTGTTTGATTGGCTGCCGTTGCAAATGGTGCTTTCACCGAGCAACAAATGTGTTAATTCATGAAGCAATGAAAAAATCCTGTTGGTGGGACTATCTTTATCGTTTAATAAGATGATTGGAATTCTATCATGGAAAATACAAATTCCTGTCATTTCCCAAAGCTCAACATCTCCTGCTTCAAAAACCAGAATTCCCAATTTTTCTTTTAAAATTTCTTTCCATTTGTTAATATTCCATTTTTCGTGATTTGAAATGTTTATATCCAATATTTCTTCCATATGGTTTGCCATATTTCTAACTGTGATTTTACCATCATATTTTTTAAATGATGGAGATCCGATGTTGATTTCCTCAAAACAATCAATGTAAATTTTCCTTGTTCTTTGAGATTTTCTAATATTGTGTATTAATGAAGGAGACATCTTTTCAGGATTTGGCCTTCTATAGTTTGTTAAATCAGGAAAATCATAATCTTTAGGAGGTGTTGATTTGAAGAAAAATGCTGATGGCAAATCATACCTTTTACTTAGATCCCTTAATTGATTCCAGGTTGGTTTGGTTTTTCCACTTTCCCAAGATTTATATTTTTCTTTAATGTTGTTAGGTAAGCTATTTTCATAACCATCTTTAAAACCTGCTCGTAAACGTGCCCATTTCATCATTTCAGGGTTGATGTTTGCTTTTTCAGTCATGAATTATTGCCTTCTTTAAATTCAATTATTAAAATCTTACTGATGGGTTTAATGCGTTTCCTATAATTAATTGGATTAACTTCTATTTAAATCCATTTATTTATTTGATTAAAGCAATATTGCAGTGTATTAACAAAAATACAGTTTGAAAGCAATATTTATGCGAGAGTGTGTAAATTTAACATCTACAAAAAATGCTAAATTAAACATTGAATTTATTAATATGATTTCAAATCAGCTATTATCAAACTATAGACTAACTTTTTATATAATAGATAACTGCACACATGATATACAAAATTTTTAAAAAAATTAATATTATACAAAAAATTATTAAATTAAATCTAATAATTTATCATAACAATCTGAATTATCCTCATTTACATAATTTCCTTTAAGAATCTTAATAATTTCTTTTATATAATTCCTAATTTCAGTTTCAAGTTCTTTTTCTTTAAAATTAAACAATGAAAAAAATTCATGTAGAATCTGCATAGTTTTATTATCATCATTTTCAATTTTATGTTTAGATTGTACTCTTTCTTCTTTTTGCAAATCCCTTAAAATCTGGTGTAAAATTTTAACCATATAATCTGAAGATATTAAATCAGGGTTAAACTTCATTATATAAATCATAAATTCTTCAAAATTAATATCTAAATTAGAACATAATCTATCAATAATATGGCCGCTACCAATATTTGGAATTAAAATTTTATCTTTATCTAATTGTAATATTTTTATATTCATACCAACAATATGAGTAATTTCAGAAATATGTTTTTTACCATCAATCTTTATTATAGAAACTAAATAATCATATAAATTGTTTTCATCGAATTGATTTCTCTTAAATTCATTTAAAATATTCTTTATTAAATCCTGATCTTTTATTTTACTACAAAAACCAATTAAAATTTCAGGATTTTGTTGATATTTTTTTATAAATGAAAAATCTATTTTTTCAGATAGTATGTAAGTTATTTTTGGAGGTAATGTAACCAAATCAAACTCATCTTGTAAATCTATTAAAATATAAATATGGTTATTTAAAGTTCTATTACCTCCTTTTTCATAACAATCTTCAATATTAGTATAAATCTTAAACAAAAATGCTTTTTTATTTTGATTATTTTTATTAATATATCTTTTAATATCAACATAATTATTTTTAATTTCTTCTTCATCTTTAAATAAAATTTCATTAATATCTGGAGGAAGAAAAGAAGAATTAGATGAATTTGATTTATCTGACTTTGATAAAATTTTGTTATACACATTATCGATTGTTGAAATATTTTTAAAAGGTTTGAGTTTTATAAAATCTAAAAATTTTTGTTTTTCTTTCTCGGGTATCCCCCATTTGTTACAAGTGGTCTTGGAATCTTGAATTAACAATTCGATATTATCATGATTGTTTAATAAGTTTTTAAATATGTTTGGAAATTCTTCTTTTATTAAAAAAAGTAAGGATATGGTATATTCATTCTTTTCTAAAAATTCATCATCATATCTATTTAATTCAATTATTAAATTATTAATAAACTGTTTTATTCTACGAGGATCTGAAACAAAAGTTTCATCAATCAAGCTTAATGTATCTAAATCTAATCCTAAACCATTTTGAAGATCCATTTGAAAAGCAAATTCTTTAATTTTTCTAAAATTAGGTTCATCTATCCTAATTACAATATCAAATATTTTTCCCACATATTCTAAAAATAGATTAGTTTTCTTATATTTATTTATTCCATATATTTCCTTTTCTAAAGCTATTTTTAAAAAATCTTCATTTAGTATTTCCTTTTCTAAAGCTATTTTTAAAAAATATTCATCTAGAGGAATTAAAAAAATAACATTCTTATTTATTGTTAAAAATGTTTTTAATTCAGATAACCTATCTAAAATCTCAGATGATGTACATCTGTCAATATTATCAATAACAATAACCCATTTTTCATAATTTTTACTACGAATTCTTGATAATTTATGTAACAAATTTTTTATTAGATTTTTCTCTTTCCTTTGTTTAGTGTTATCTTCAGAATATTCTTTTGTATTTTTACTAATCAAATTTTTAAATTTTAGTTCGAATTGTTCGATAGCAAAAGTTTTTTCAACATGTATCTTTTCTTCGTTGGTTAAAAATCCCATAATTGAAATAAGATATGAAATTATTGCTACAATCCCTACCCATTCATTATTTGAAAAAATTATAATTGCTAGTATAATAGAAATAATAATTAACACCCATGAGGTGATAGATTTTGGTTTATAAGACCTGATAGAATAAAAATTATTATCATCCGATAATTCACTTTCATAACCCAAACTCTTATTAATTTCATTGATAAAAGATCTTTTAAAAGAATCACCACTGTATTTCCATGCATCATACTCTATAAATTTAATGGAATTATTTTCATTTTCTATTTTATTTTTAAGTGTTTTAATAATAGATGATTTTCCAGATCCCCATTTTCCAAATAGTGCAATATTAATAGAATAATTTTCTTCATGTGAGATAATTATATCCTCTAATCTTTCAACGAATTTATTAAAATTTAATAAATCACCTTCATCATTAAAATCTATAGGTTCGTCCCGAACAAATTTTAAATTCTTTTTCAATAAAACACCCCTTTACCAAATTCCTGAATTACATTATATTCTTTTAACCATATTGCTTAATCGTTACTATAAGTTTAAGAATTGTTTAATAACATACCCTAAATATTAAAACTAAATTTTGTATAATCTCTTTTCCATTCCTCAAACACTGATTTTATATATACTAAACTTTCTAAATTCACAGAAGAAGTATATTCATTAGGATTATTTATATTGAAAAAAGTATCGCAATTAATATCTGATGCTTTTATATTATCTTTTAAATATTCAATAAATTTATTTAACATTTTTGTATTAGTTACTGTAATAAATGGAAAATTAGGAATTCTACAATTAAAAATAAAAGTATTTTTAGTTATTAATTTCACAAACAGACCTTCAAATTCATCTAAATTATAATAGTAAAAATAAACTAGTTCATCATCTGTATCTTGATAACTATATAATTTCGGAAGAGGGATTAAAAACCTACCGCCATCACAATATGCGCAATCACATTCAAGTACAACATTAGAACCACATTTAAACAGAATTTCCCCATATAAAAGAGAATTATCCAAACAAAAAGTATTAAATGGTTCTACATAATCAGTAGTATAAAATTCTGATAATTCAATTGAAAAATCAGGATCGGGTTTATAAAATGCACTTTCGTTTGTTTCAAACCTGATATTCCACTCTTCAATATCCTTCAAATAAAATTTAAATTTTTCATAAACATCTAAATGAAGACCGAAACGTTCTTTCCACATGTATTCAATATCTCCTAAACTTGCATTCTTATTTATAGGAGTGTTCCTATCACCAGTTCTTGTGTAAATATGATAAGCCTTTACTTTATCCTGATTTTTCTCTAAATAAAATGGTTTTTTTATCACTATTTTTTATTATTATAACATCGATTTCTTTATTATCAAAATTTAATGTTTTAATGTTAATTTTAGGGATATACCCTCCAGCGAACTCTTTACCACTTAAAAAATCATTTAAATCAGCTTCCTTTTTTCTTTTGGTGCTGTTTTCATCTAAACCAATAATTTCACAATTTTCGCTAGGATCGGCTACACCTATAATTAAAAATCTATCCCCTTCATGTTTTGCATTAGCTAAACATAATATATCATGCAACAATAAATTATTATCTTCATGAGGTTCTCTTTTGAAATCCCAATATTGACCTTCCTTTTACTATCTATTAACTTCTTTATTTCTAAATAAAAAGAGTCATTAATCATACAATATTCCTTCTTATAATTCTTAATCTTCTAATTAATAGTTATCCTGTTGCAGAAATACATGGTTTTTTCCAATAACTTCATAATAATATCTTAAATATTTTTCAACACTATGAGATCCTCTTTTATCAAATTCAACAAAATGTGTGTTCCTTTTTGTTTGTTGTAATCATCAGTTAAATAATAAGGTGAATTTATAAAAATAACTAATTCACTCCAAAAGAAAATTTTAATTAATCTTTATGTGCATGAATAATTCCTATTTCCTCTACTGATTTAGATGTAGAATTTACTTCATATAAATCAATGTTAAAATCCTGTTCTTCTAATTTAACAACAAGTTCCTTATAATCAATATGTGTCATAAAGGAATGATATTCAAAAATAATATCTTTAAATTCAGATAAATCGTTGTTTAGAATAATTTTAAATTCGCATCCTTCACAATCCATTTTCAGAATATCTGGTTTGATATCATAATCATTTAAAATATCTTCAATGGTAATTACCTCCACATAATATGAAAAATTTTCATTTACATAATCTGTTACAGACTCTTCTTCATTAATTTTTATCTTACCTCTTTTAGCTCCTACACCTTTATTTATTAATTTTATTTGCTCTTTGTATGCTGGATTAAGATTAATATTTTTGAGTCCAATTTCATATAACTCTTTAACAGGTTCAAAACCAATTACATTAGCGCCTTTTTTAGCAAAAAATAAAGGAGTATCAGCAACATTAGCTCCTATATCAATAACATCCCTATCTTTGAAGTTAACCATACTCCATTCATCATCACCAAAATATTCAAAAAGACATACATTGCCCCCTACATTAGGGCCTGTCTTAATATAATCATCACTCCACAAATTTAAGTAATTTATATCATTTATTGTGATTGTATTTTCATTATTGCATATATCTTTCAGTGTTAAAATAAATTCTGGGAAATTTTCTTCATCTATATGCTTAATTACTCTCATTATAATATCTAAAGTAGCAATGTTATTTATTCTAATAGATTCATCTGATTTTTTTAACTTAATTCTGAATTCATCTTTAATCCCAAATTTAAACAAAATTCCCTCGATTGGATTGTCTAAATATTTAAAATAATCAATAGCATATTTTATTCTATCAAAAACCATAAAGTAACCTATAAATATTATTTATACTTATATTATGTGAAGAATACACATAAATAGTTTTTTAGATAATAAGCAGTTACATGGAGGATAAAAACAATATAAATAATAAATCTAAAATATGCTCCCCTACATCATCGTAAGACTATAAAAATGAAATAAAAAAAACATGCAGAAGAATTAGGAGATTTCGACGAAATTACATCTCTAAAAATCGATCATAACTCACAACAGTAATGTAAAAAAAAATACTAAAAATCAATTTTAGCGAATGCTCTTAATTATTTGGTCATATTAATAGAATATGCTTCATTGATTTTTTTTAATGATTCAATACTTTCTTCAAAAGATTTATCCATCTCTTCACTTCCTTTAAATTGTGTTTTGATAAATTCAATCAAATCATGATCATCTAAGGAATGTGGAAGTTTCATGAAATCTTTCCCATATATAATTTCTAAAATTTCATGTGGATTCTTGGGAACCTTAAATTCAATACCCTCAAATTTTAATGTAGATAAAGGAAATATATCTTCGGCATTAAAAATCCTACAAGGTGCTAAAGGCAATACATCAATAGCATCAACTATATAATTAGTTTTATCTAGAGAAATGCCTAAATTTTCATTGATGTCTTTAAAAAGTTGGTCAGTACCCTTATTTTTATTCATTGTCGTGACATAATATTTATATTTTGAAGTCAAGTAGGATTTTTTAAAATAATCTATTTTATTTTCCTGTAAAAAATCTCGGGGGAAAAAATCAATTTTTACATATGGTTTTAGCCATGCAAATTGTAAAAATAAAAATTTTTCTTCATCTAAAATACGGAAGGGATCTTCAATGTCATAGACAGAATTAAAATCATCAAAATAATTTATATCTTTATATTTTATTTTTGTTAATCCACAGTTTTTTTTAAGAAGTTCGTGACTTGAAATTTCATTTGGAAGAACTTCAATTAATTTTAGATAATCTTTTCTAGTCATTGAAATGTCAATATCATCATCCCATGGAATAAACCCTTCATGCCTAACAGCACCTAATAAAGTTCCTCCATCTAACCAATAATTGATATTGTGTTTATCACAAACATTTTTTACAAATCTAAGTAATTCTAAACTTAATAATTGAACTTTTCTTAAATCTCCCTTAGCTTTTATATCTTGATTAAGGAAAATAAAATTTAATAATTCATATTGTGTATTTAATTCATTTACTTGATGTGTTCTAATTTTTTTAGATATATTTAAAAATAGATTTAAAATGAAATTATTGTACTTAATTTTGTCAGGTAATTTACGGTAAATATTCTCTAAATTCATTTTTTCACTTATAGATTATTAATTTTTACTGTGAAATTTCTATTAAGTTTCACTTACATATCAGAGAAATTTTCAATTAAATTTAATATGTTTATATTATATAAATTTTGTTAAATTAAAATTTTACCTCTGAATTTATATTAATTTTCAAAATCCTTCTCATTGAATATTTTATAAATTATTCTACTAATTTATTATCTCTATTTGATAGCATTGACTAAAATATAAAATTTATTCTTATAAATAATACTTTAAATCAAAAGAAATGTTAAAATTTAAATTCAAAAAGATATTAGTTTAATTTTGACAATTTTCAAGC
>CAYPCR010000041.1:0-9231 GCA_964409285.1 uncultured Methanobrevibacter sp.
TTCTGGACACACAAATTCGGAAAACAAAAAACCCTATAAAAATTTACAATCTCATTAAATAAAAACATTTATATAGTAGTTAGTATAATGTATGTGTACTGAAAGGTTGTAGGGATTGAAGTCATTTTTTTTAAGTGATTGTTATTTTTCATCTCCTACTTTTTAAGAAAGCATATATCTATTACCAAAACAATGGCTTTGTGTGATGATGGATATGCCTACAACTAAGTACAGTAATTCTTTTTTTTGGTGTATTTATGTCTTCAAAAATTTCTTTAGCATCATGTAATGGGATGAGTGCTAATGGTTTGATTTCTCGGGTTGCAGTTTCTGATTGTTTAGCTGAAAATGAAAATTTAATTTCAATTTGTATAACAGCTACTTCTACAGATAAACCATCTCTCATTAATTTGATTAATAAATTTCCAATTATTGCGGTAAATGGATGTGGTAATAACTGTGTTAATTCTATTTTAAAATCAAAATCAGTGGAAGTCTCTCAAACCATAGTTGTTGAGGATCTTATTAAAAATGAAAATATTTCTCCTTATCAGATTGGAAGATTAGATGAAAAGGGTGAAAGAGCAGTTAATATTGTTAAAGATAAAATTGAAGAAATTCTTCAAATTGATTCATAACCTTATATTATTCTAGATTTTTAGATTATTATATAATGTTTTATTTAATTTTTATTAAATATTCAATAATTAAAATATAAGTTCTTTTTTTGATTATTATGAATAAAAGGATTTTAAATTTAGTAAGTACTTACATTTATTTTATTCTTATTCGGTTCAATTTTTATATAATTATTAAATATTTCTAATAAATTTTTGTTTAATTATTTATTTTAACTAATAAAATTTAAAAAATATTATTATAATTTTTTAATTTTTAAAACAAAATATTATTTTTAATTTTAAAATCAACGAAACATTTATATAGTAGTTAGTTTAATGTATGTGTACTGAAAGGTTGTAGGGATTGAAGTCATTTTTTTTAGTGATTGTTATTTTTCATCTCCTACTTTTTAAGAAAGCATATATCTATTACCAAAACAATGGCTTTGTGTGATGATGGATATCCTTACAACTCAGTACAGTAATTCTTTTTTTTTATTTAACTGATTTTTATTGATTTTTTATAATTTCTATCTTTTGTGTTTCTTTATTGAATTTTTATTTTTTATTAGGTCATCATTAAATTAAAATAATTTTAATAATATATGATTATAATTAGTCCATTGTTTAATTTTTTTAATTTTTTCCAATAAAAAATTATATAAATTTTTGTTTTATTTTATATTATTTTTAATTTATACTTTGTTTTGTTTTTATTTCAATTATATTTTCATTCTTAATATTATTTACGTACTTTATTAAACAAAATGATATTTTAATTTAAAACCACTGTTTTTACAAGATTTTTTATAATATGTTATAATTTGAATGTTTTTTATTAGTTATATTTATAAAAAGATAATATAATATATTATAATATTTAAAAATTTTAATAAATATTCTATATTTGTTTAATTTAGCTATTGGATTAAATAAAAACATTTATATACTATCATTTACAATGTATGTGTACTGAAAGGTTGTAGGGATTGAAGTCATTTTTTTTAAGTGATTGTTATTTTTCATCTCCTACTTTTTAAGAAAGCATATATCTATTACCAAAACAATGGCTTTGTGTGATGATGGATATGCCTACAACTAAGTACAGTTATTAGAAAGAGTTACTCTTTCCTTTTTTTTATTTACCTAAATATAACAATGTTAATTTAATAAGAATAAAATTATTAATTATTATAAATATAAAATAATATTTAATGAAGGATTTAGAAAAAACCTTAAGATCAATAATTAAAAGCCCGAAGTATGTTTCAAGGCTTATTGTTCAGGGTGTTGCAATTGGAATTTTTGCAGGTTTAGTTGTATGTTTATATAGATTTCTTTTAACATCTAGCGAATCCATCTTACAAAATATTTTAATTGCAATTAAAGGAAATTGGGCTTTTATTTTAGGTTGGTTTGTAATTTTAGCTATAATGGGTTATGTGACAGGCAAATTAATGGATTGGGAGCCATTTGCAAAAGGAAGTGGAATTCCACAGTTAGATGCTGAAGTTAAAGGTTTTTTAAATCCGTCCTATTGGAGAGTGTTAATAGCTAAAACAATTGGAGGAACATTATCTACTTTAGGAGGTCTTTCACTAGGAAGGGAAGGTCCATCAGTGCAACTTGGAGGAATGGCAGCAAAGGGTGTTTGCAAACTTTTTAAAGGTTCTAGAACTGATGAACACAGATCCATAATTACAGGTGCTGCAGCAGGTCTGGCAGCTACTTTTAATACTCCTTTAGCAGGTCTTCTTTTTTCTCTTGAAGAGATTAATAAAAGCTTTGATAAAACTCTTGTATTTGTTGGTTTAATAGCTGTTATCATAGCTGACTTTATATCCAAACTTCTTTTTGGACAATCTACAATTTTTAATTTTCCCTGCCCTAATATTCCTATAAACGATTATTGGCTATTTGTTGTTTTAGGAATTGTTGTTGGAGTTTTAGGGTATATCTATAATAAAGGAATGATTGCAGGTAATGACTTTTCCAATAAACTAAATATTCGTATAGAAGTAAAATTAATGATTACCTTTGTAGTTGTAGGAATAGTTTCTTTATTTATTCCTCAAATTTTAGATGGTGGTCATATAATGATAGAAACTTTGTATGTGGCTATGCCTCCATTGACTATAATCATTTTTTTATTTATAGCTAAATATTTGTTAGGAGTATTTTGTTTTTCATCTGGAGCTCCAGGAGGTATTTTCTTTCCACTGCTAGTTATTGGAGCATATATTGGTGCTGCTTTTGGATGCTTTTTTGTTCCCCTTTGCGGGCTTAACAATCTAATGGTCTATAAATTTATTGTAATAGCTATGGCAGGTTTTTTTACAGCTACAATCAGATCTCCTATAACTGGGATTGTTTTAATAGCTGAAATGACTGGAAGTACTGAAACCTTAGTTGCCAGTTTAATTGTTTGTGTTATTGCTTATGCCATTCCAACTCTTTTAAATAACGAACCTATTTATGAGTCTTTGACAGATAGAATTTTAAACAATAACAAACCTAAAGAAGATAAATCCTCAAGGCATATTTTAAAGGAATATGTTGTTCCACATGATAGTCATCTAATAGGTAAAATGATTGAGGAAATTCCTCTTCCTAACAATTCTATTATTATTTCAATTAGAAGAGGTCAGGAATTTTTAATAGCTAAGAACAATATTAAAATCCAGTATGCTGATCAAATTTTCATATTAATTGATTCTGTTGACTATCCTTTTGAAAATAAAGAAATTTCATTTTTATTTAAACAGTAATTTTTATAAATTTTTGAAATTAAAACAGAAAATTTATATAGTACATAAGGTCATCTAATTGGTAGGAGATGTTAAAAATGAATTTTATTTTTGATAGAGCTAGTGTAAGAGAATTCAGTGATATGGAATTAAATGTTCCTGTGGTGGAAAATTTAATTAAGGCAGGAATGCAAGCTCCTTCAGCTCGCAATAGCCAACCATGGGAATTTATTGTTGTCACTGATGAAGAGGATTTTGAAGCTGTTAGTAAAATGAGTCCTTTTGCAAAACCAGCTGCAAATGCAAAAAAATTAATCATCACACTAGCTAATTTGGATGTTTTAAAAGAAAGCAATACAGAAGAATGGTTTCAACAATCTTTAGCTGCTTGTAATGAAAATATTTTATTGGAAGCGGTTAAAGAAGGTGTAGGTGCTGTTTGGCTGGGTTTTTATCCAAATCAAGAAAGAATTGATGCTTTAAGAGATTATTTTGAAATTCCTGATTCTGTTGTTCCTTTTTCAGTTATAGCTCTTGGTTATCCAAAAGAAAAACCAGTTGCTCGTAAAAACTATAAAGCTGAAAAAATACATGTTGGAAGGTATTAAGAATTGAAATATTTATCATTAGCATCTATAAAAGTAAAATTGGATAGGGGATGTTTTTTAAAATTAGTTATTTAATTTAACATTGTTATGTACAATAAAAATAAAAAAAGTCACAAACATTGTCGTGACTTTAATTAAACTTAGTTAACACCAAAAGATTTTTTAAGTAAATCTACATTAACATATCCTTCTCTGTAGACTTTTCCAGTAGTCGTATCATTAATAACAACTTCAGCTGGTGCAAACATTCCTTTATCAATTTGATAGAAATCAAAATCAGCTTCTTTAAATACATCGAAAAATGGTTTTCCATATCCATCTGCAGCAGAAGATGGTAATTTTTTAGCAACTTCTTCTATGTTATCTCCTTCTTCAGATTCAACATAGTAATAGGTTCTTCCACCAAATAAAACTGCATCATTAGTTTTTCCCATAGCTTTTAATCCATCAGGATCAATTGGTGCAATAGGAGCAATACCAGCAGCATGTTTTACTTTTTTAACATCAAAATCAAGAGCTTCCATCATTTTATAAGTACCATTTTCAACAACTCTTCCGGAAATTTGAATGGATCCTACTAAAGAAGAAGTAGGTGCAACAAGTAAAAATACAGCTTCAGTTTCAACATTACATTCTTTAGCTATTGCTTCTGCAACATCTTCACCAGGTAAAACATCAGCTTCTAAAGTTAAAATAGCTATATCAGATTCTGTATCAACATAATCAATTTCTTCATAAGTTTCAGCAGGTTTTTTAGCTATTGCTCTTGCAGGTCCAGAACCAAGTGCAAAGAAATCTCCTACAGAAACAGACCAGCCTGCTTTTTGAGAACCTAAAGTTGAGATTGCAGGAAAATCAGTTTTAATCTTTACAGAAGGAAGTGCAAATGATTCAGATAAATCTCCAGGAATGGAAATTCCAACATCAGCTAATCCACCAAGACATACTTTAGTGTATAATTCTCCAGCTTTGAAACTTCCTTCAACATTTACACCACAATCAATAACAGTAGCACCATTAGATAATTCTTCTACAGCTATTTTTAAATCATCTTTTTTTTCTATTATTACGTCAACAGTTTTTTTTGCTTCTAAATTTACACTGACCATGATTATACCTCATAGATTTAAATAACGATAATGTTATTTAAGTTTAAATTTGGTTATATAGTTATTTATAATTTTATTTTATATATTCTGAAATTTTTATAGCTATTGTTATAAAATTAAATTATAAAAATCTTGAAATATAATATAAAAACATGACACAATATGGATTTGGAGCAATGAGGTTACCTCAAAGGGATGAGGATGTTTTTGAATCTGTTGACATTGAAGAAACTCAAAAAATGGTGGATACCTATATAGATGCTGGATATAACTTTTTTGATACTGCTTATCCTTATCACAATGGTGAAAGTGAAAAGGCTTTAAAAAAATGTCTTGTGGAAAAATATCCTCGAAAAGATTTTATATTAATGGATAAACTTCCATCTTTTGCATTAACTAAAAAGGAAGACATGGAAAATATTTTCAAAGAACAGCTAGAACGTTGTGGAGTGGATTATTTTGATTATTATTTGCTTCATAATGTAAGTACCTGGACTTTAGATGCTTTAAGGGAGTTTGATGCATATGAGTTTATGAAAAAACTTAAAGATGAAGGTAAAATTAAACATATTGGAATTTCCCTTCACGATAATGCGGAAGTTTTAGAAGAAGTATTGAAAGAAATGCCAGAAATTGAAGCTATCCTACTTCAAATTAATTATCTTGATTGGGAAAATGAATCAATTCAAGCACGTGAATGTTATGAAGTAGCTAGAAAATATGGTAAAGATATAATTATTATGGAACCTCTAAAAGGAGGAACATTAATTGACATGCCTCCACAAGCAGAAGAACTTCTTAAAAAACAAGATCCAGATGTTTCAATTCCCGGATGGGGATTAAAATTTGCAACTAGTTTAGATGGAGTGATAGCTGTTTTAAGTGGAGCTAGTAATCTAGAACAAATTCAAGAAAACATAGAATCAATGAAAAATTTTAAACCAATTACAGAACAAGAAAAAGAAACACTCTTTGAAGTGGGAGAAATAATTAAAGATTCATTAGCTATTCCTTGCACTCAGTGTAATTATTGCATAGAAGAATGTCCTAACGGCATTCCTATTCCAAAATTCTTTGAACTTTATAATCTGGAAAAAAGACTTCCTTCACATCAATTTTCACCACAACAAGTTTATTATAGAACTTATGCTTTAAAAACAGCTGAAGCTTCTGATTGTGATGCATGTGGAGACTGTGTTGAAAAATGTCCTCAACATTTAGATATTCCTGGATATATGGAGGATATTGTTGAACTGTTCCATAATGAAGACTATTAATTTTAATATTCTTTTATCCTAACCTTTATATATTAGAAATGATTATTATTTCTTTAGAAAGTAGGTGATGGGAATGAAGTTTAAAATTACAATTAATGGAAAAGAATTTACAGCTACCATGGAAGATAATCTTGTAGTTGAACAAATAGCTAATTTATGTCCTTTCAAAACTGGCTTTAAAAGATATAAAGGCCATGAATATTTCTCAAAATTAGATACTCCAATTGATGTTACTGGAGCTAAATTAATTATGGAAACATTAGAAAATGAAATTGTTTTCTATAGTGGGGAAAATGCAATTACAATATTTTTTGAAAATGTGGTAATTGACCCTTATGAAATTATTTATCTGGGTAGATTTGATTGCGATGTATGCGAATTTTTAAATGAACAAAATGAGATAGCTTCTATTGAATTTGAAGTAATCTAATTTTTATTTCATTTTTTATTATTTATTTATAGATAATATTTAATTTTTAATTTAATTTTATTATTTCTGTTTTATAATGTTAGTAAATTAATGGACATTTGTTTCATAACTCTGTTATATCTATTAATTTCAGCTATTTTCATAATAATAACACAGTTATTTTATTTAGAATTAATCAATATATAAAGTTTATATAAATTTTTTATATTTTGTATCAATTTTTTTAATATTTTTGAATAAAAAAATAAAATAACAACCTTTATTAATAGGTTCGTACATACTAATAGATAACAATGTTTTGGTAATGCATTGGGAGATGAGATATATGAAATTTAAATTAACAATCAACGACATGGAGTATTTAGCAGACATGATTGATAGCGATCTTGTAGAACAGCTTGCAGCTTTATGCCCATTTGAGGCAAATTATAAAAGCTACCAACAACACGAATATTTCACCAAACTTCCAGGTGAATTAAATGATGATGGCTGTCAATTAACAACTAAAGCAGTAAAAAATAAACTTTACTTCTTTAAAAAATGGAACTCATTTGCAATTGCATTTGATGATGCAAACATCAGCCCAAATTCCTTAGTACATATTGGTGATTTTGAGGAAGATGTAAGTGAATATTTAAACACACGTGGAAGAAATGTCCATGTTTTGTGCGAAGTTGATTCAAGCTAATTAACTTCGCACCTTTCTTTTTTAATAAATTTTATTAACCTAAATTATTTTAAATAATAATTGGTGATTTTTTGGTTCTTGGAAAATCTAACATGATATCTAGTTTTGATTTGATGATTTTTGATTGGAAAAAAGGTGATTCAATTGAAGCATTTGAAGAATTTAAAAATGAATTTAACAATTCATCTGAATCAAAACAATCTAAAATGATTAAAGAATTAAGAATGAAAAATAAAGAAGCTCTTTTAGAATATTTAAAATATGAGAAAAATCCGAAAGAATATTGCTAATTAAAAGTGCAGAAGTAGGAGAATTTAATAAAGCATTCATTAAATAAACTTCTGCACAATTAATAATATATCAAATTTAATTTATAAGTATTTCTATCAATTTTAATTTTCATCTATTTTTTTAGAAATTTCATCTATAGATTTGTTAATATTATCAACTTTTTCATTAATCTGACTAAGTTCTTTAGCCCTTTGTGATTGGTAATTCTCATTCATTCTTTCAAGTTGATTAGCTATTTCATCAATCTGAACTTTAAGTTGATTCAAACGTTTTTCATAGTTTACTTCATTAGATTCATTAACCTTTTTGATGTAGATAGATGCAACAGCTGCAGTAAATACAGAGAAAAAGATAATACCAACAATAATAATTACGAAAGCTAATATTTTACCGTTTTGAGTTTCTGGAACAACATCTCCATATCCTACACTAGTTAAAGTAACAATAACATACCAGAAAGTATCAAATAAGGAACCAAAACTAGGTTCAATCATAAATAGAGTCACTGTAGATATTATAATAAATATTAAAATAGCTATTACTAATTTATCTAAGTGGGTAGTTTTAGTAAACTGTCTGTATGATTCTCTTCCTCTGCTGAATAATAATAAAGTTCTAGTTAATCTAAATAATCGAATGACTCCTGCAAATCTAACTGCACGTAAAAAGAAGAAATCTAAAGGAATCATAGCTATTATATAATACCAGTTTTTCTTGAAATATTCTTTTCTACTTTCTGCATAATATAAATCATGAATAAATTCTATCCATAAAAGAGCACAAACAAATAAGTCAAAATAAAAGATATGAATTACAATGTCATGTGAAGGGGTAGAAAAAGATGAAATAAATAAAAGTATTGTATCAATAAGTACTAAAATAAGAAGTATTAAGTTTAATCTTTTTCTAGATATGGAGTTTATTTTCATCAATTAAAATATATAAATTATTATCATATAAATATTTTTAAACTACTATTATTTTTTTTATTTTAGCTATTAATTTTATAGCTATTTTGTTATATGTCAGTTTAAATTTTATATAATATTCTACTACCAAAAATTGCAATAGTTTTTAATTGAATTTGTTAACCTAATTTCTCTTTCTATAGTATGTGCTATGTGTTTTATGGCGATGACCTTGAGTATGTTGTAAAAATTTACAACTTTTACGATGATGGTTGCATATTCCGCATGTAGCTATAATTAAATTATTATAATTCATATTAATTTCATTTATTAATATTATTATTGTATGTTTTTCATGAGTATCTGATTATTTTAGATATGATGTACGGTTTTGTAGATGTGGTGATATTTGATTATTATATAATATTTGTCAAATATGTGTAAATATCTCGTCTATAATTTTTTTAAAGTGTGTACTTCGAAAAATAAGATTTTTTATTTTTTTATCTGCTTATGTTTCAATTCTGTTTGATCCTGGCAGATGCTACTGCTA
>CAYPCR010000042.1:0-8492 GCA_964409285.1 uncultured Methanobrevibacter sp.
ATCCTATTAATTGATTTTTTTTGTTTTTTAGTCGGTGCACGACTCATGTTTTTAAGTTTTTGACAGGTTTTTTAGTAAAGAAATATTTCAAATATTGCCTCCTTTATTGTATTGTAATTTATTAAATATTTCTCCTTTAAAAGCAAACCATCTTGTAATGGTTCGATTTCCTCCATCTTTAATATTAATGGGTTGCAGTTTACGTTGAATGTTAATAGTACTTTGTCTTGTTTGTGTATTGTTTTCGCTTGTTTGAAAGCTATGAATTTATCATTACCCATTTTTCACCTCATTTTTAGAAGAATTTTTGAAACATTGGTGCTTCCTTGTCCTCTTTCAGGAGCCTGTTTAATTCTTCTTGTAGTTTGTTTATTTGTTCTGGGTCTTTATTTTGTGCTTTTAGATAATCTAGATATTTAGTAATCATTTTGGCTTCTAAACACTTCATATAATTCTCCATAAATTCATAGTTAATTTCACCTGTCTCTGTAATAGGTAACATAATAATTTCGTTCTTTAATCTTTTATCATTAATTTCTCTGTTGAAGTTATATTTAGTTTCTAGTCTTTTAATTACTGAAGCAATGAATAAATATATGTATTTATTGAAATTATCATTTTTTAAATGGGTAACATGGTCACTAGCTACAAAATGATAGGGGTGATAGAATGTACTGCCTACACTACCACTATTTGCTAATGTTATGCAATTTTCAAAGGTTCTAACTTTTTCTTTGTTTCCAACAAATGAATCAACACCATTATTTATGGCAGAAGAAGATACATATGGAGTTATACCATCAATAAAATTAGCTTTTGTTAATCTTTTGCCTCGTTGTATTTTTTCAAAAATATCTTTGATGTAATACTCTTTCCATTCTGTCTGTGTTATTCTATTTGCCCCCCCCCAATTAGCAATATCCAATTCTTTTAGGTAATTTGTATATTTATTAATTTGTTCTTTTTCAATATTTTTCATAAACATGGACATATATTCATAATCAGGTTTGTTATTTTGGGTTATGGGTAACATTATTTTGTGTCTTTCAAAAGTTTTAAGCCGATATTGTTTTCCATAGTTCCAAATACTATTTCCAGCATTTATTACAGTCACGATAAAAAGAGATGTATATTTATCAAATTCATCATAAGGGGTCAAAACATGTATATTATCATCACAACAAAATGAATAATCTCTATAAAATGCTTCTGCGAACATATCAATAGTAATTGAATTTTTAAAAAGTTTTAAGTCTTTATTTCCAATAAAAGAACTTACTCCTTGATTTTCGTGTCCGGCTGTTACAAAAGGTATCTCGCCATCTTTTCTGTTTTCAATTGTCAATCTTGTACCTTTTTCTATAGAAAATAAATCCTTAAGATTAAATAGTTTCCATTCTTTATCCATAATATCCCTTATTTAAATAAATACTCTTTATCATTCATTATCATATTAAATTCAAAACTTAAATAGTCGCCCATTGTTCTATAAAATAAGTCTTCTGAAGGTATTTCATCATTAAAATAATAAAATGAATGTAACCATTCATCTTTTGGTTTAATGGTTGATTTTACCATGAATTTAGTTGGGGCATCAGTTTGGTCTCTCCAGCATTTTAATAAGTATTCTTTTCGTTCTAATGCTCTTTCTGTTTTAACAATTCCAATATGTTTGCTAACTTTGTATCCGTCATCTTCAAAATTGATAAACTTACATCTTTTATCTGTTGGGTGTGGAGTATGTGCAGTAAATATTGCAATACAAGGAATAACACCTACTCTATAAAAAGAAGTGTCTCCGTTAAGACTTATTACTCCTTCTAATGTATGGTTTTTAAGTATCTCTTTTTTAACATCTCTATCTTCTTGATTTTTACCAACCATTGATGATTGTGGAACAATAACTGCACATCTAGCATTATCATCTAAAGAATCAAGTAAATGTTTCACAAAATGAATTTCTGATAAATGGGCTGTGCTTTTGTTTTTTCTTAAAGAGTATGGTGGATTCATCATTCCTACCGTGTATTTTTTCTTTTTAAGCTTTTCAGAGTCTTGTTTTAAAAAATCATCACATATTATGTTTGTTTTTCCATCACCCCTTAAAATCATATTTGTAGTTGCGATTGAGAACATATTTTCTTTTAATTCGATACCATGCAAGTTATTTTGTTTAATATCTAGTTTTTCTTCTTCAGTTTCAACCATGCCCAACATTCTGTTCATAGCTGATATTAAAAAGCTACCAGTACCAGTACATGGGTCGAATACGATGTCTTTATTTGTTATTTCGAGTAAGTCGCAGAATAATTCAGTAATGTGTTTAGGTGTTAAGACAATACCTAACGATTGTCCATCTCCACCACTATATTTAATAAATTCTCCATAAAAGAATCCTAATATGTCCTCGTGGGTTGTTGATATTGCAGGGAATATTTTTTCTTTAATATATTCGGTAAAATATTTTAATGGTGTTTTACCTAGATTTTCATCGATTTGGTTAAGGTTTGGTCTGTCTTTGATAAAGTTAAATTGGTGCATAATTGCTTCTACTTTTTCTTCAACTTTTATTCTTTGTAGGTTGCAACATACTGCATCGCTGATGGTTGTACCGTCATTTTTGATTTCGTCACCTTTTAATGTTTCATCTATTTTATCATTTTCTTTTAATGCTAATAATATTGCTGATACTACTAAAGGTTTTTCTGTATCTGTTAAACTACCTCGTGATGTTAAAAGTTCATTTAATTCTTTTGATTTTTCTAATACTTGTTCGATTTCTATTTCTTCATCTGAAATTTCGCCTAATATTATCTCTTTATAATATTTTTCAATATTTTCCGCATTAAAGTTTTTAAAATTTTCAACTTCTTCTAATATTTGATAATCTTTTTTATCTATGAATATGGGTCTGATAATGTGGTGCTTTTCGTTTCCACTGCACCCAAAGGCAAAGACTTTTTTAAAAGTGGTGTTTTTAACAATATGTTTGCCATAATGTACAGCACCATTTTCAGCATAGTTGGTTAATGCATCAACTCTCATATCTAGTCTATTAGGGTTTTTTTCGCAACGAAGAGTTTGTTTACTGGTTTCAGCTTTATCTTCAATAACTAAAATAAAATCTCCAGATTGAGCTACAAATTCAGGAAAACCAGATTTCCCAGTTCTTCTTTTAGATGCTGTGCTTAATGCATCATTTATTTCTTTAATTTTACTCTTATTTGGTGTATACTCTATATTAGCATCTCTTAATAAACTACTTATGAAATAATCAGTTATTCTTTCATTAACCATACTACCTACTCGATGAATTGCTATTGGTATTTTTGAAGTTTTTTTATATATATATATGTATCAATATTATTCTTCCCTTGTAATTTTACGAACAGACATCAATAATTACTTAGTTTCATATTAAAATTCACCATTATAATCACCCTCCAAGTGATACTACCGTACAATCATTGATGCCTTCTAGCTTTTGTGAAAGCATATCTAATGACTTGATCAACATGTCCTTCTCATCTTCAGCTTCACCAGACTCCAACAGCACCAATGCAGTATACAGGCATACCTTATCCTCCACCGTGTAATCTTTCAATGTTTCATCTGCCATGTGTTTGAGTAGAAGGAATGTTTTTAGTAAAGAAATACTTTAAACATAATATTTATATCAAAGATTATAAAAAGCTGAACGTGAACTTAAAAAATTAAAAAGAACGCTTAAGTAACATTTAACTGTTACTTTATTTTTTTTATTCATAGCCAAAAATCTTTTTTGATTCTGATTTTTTCAATTGTATTTTCTCATGGATTTTCTCCTGTGTTTCCTGCCCATCACTAAAACCAGCAGCATAACCATCTTTAAATCCATCAGTGTAATCTTCAGAAGTCATAAGTAACCCCACTAAAAATAAGTAAATAAAAATGTTTAAAAAAAAGTATAAGGTTAAAAAAAGTTAAAAGGTTTGATTATAGTTTTTCTTCATCAATTTCAATTGGATCATCAAGAGTACCAAAAATATCTGGCAATCTTTCCCATCTCATGCACCATTTCTTCCAACGGAAATATTTCTCATGACTCTCCAAGTATAAATCTTTAATGAAATTTAGTTTGTCTTGTATGTTATCTAATTCATTTATGTAATGAACAAATAAACGATCCGAAATATCATCCCATCCAGCACTTCCATCAAGACACCCCATCATATCACCTTTAATATAAATCGTATTTTAGTTCATATATAACTTATGGTCATACCATATTTCTCTAAATGTTTTTGGTATATTTCTAAGACCATTTCTTTATTTGAATTAATAAATTTATTTATCCTTTTATTACGAACTTGTTTGTGTAGAAGGAATGTTTTTAGTAAAGAAATACTTTAAACTTAAATGTTTGTGAACATCAATGTATGTTTTTGAACTTTATTGTTTTATTTTTGAGCATTTTGACAATTTTTGATTTTTTGCATACCCTCTATCATAACAACGTTATATATTAAGGCATAAAAAAAGAAAAAAAAGATTAAAGAAAATGGAAATACTGGACAGACACTTGTTTCTCTCCACAATATTCATCTAATCTGTTCGTATTAACATGAACAAATCTGATGAAAACCCCTTCATCATCTTTGAACATCACATCAGCTCTTTCGTATGTGACATCCATATCAACCACCCATGAATCACCTACATCCGATTTTTTTAATTTATCCCATGAAACATCCACAATTAAGTCTGTTCCATGTTGTCTATTGGTTTCCCCAACAAGAGTAAACGCTGGAGCTTCTTTTGAGAATTCGACATTTGCCCTGTTTCCTTCCCCTACTAATTTTTCAACAACAGCATTTACACTTTTCATACCATTATCTTCTTTTATTTCCAATAATTTTTCATATGTTTTATCTTGAACTTTTATTGATTTTCCCATTTAAATCACCCTTTAAAAAATTTAAAAAAATATGGGTTGTCTAAATTAACAATCCATACACTACATCTACTAAAACCAAGATAAAGATAATTACATCTATCCAAATTCTTGGTAGGTTTCTATTATTGTATATTAATACTGCCAAGATTATTAGAAGTATTATTAATATTATTTGTAATATCTCCATTTTTTATTTCACATCCATAAAAATTTATATAATAGAAGCTAGAATAAAATATAAATAAGTAGGGGGTTGTTATTCCGTTTTTGACAGGTTTTTTAGTAAAGAAATATTTCAAAGCATTGAGAGTTTAATTTCGAAAATTAACGCTTATTCTTAAAGATATATGGAAAAATATATTTCTAGGAAATTAATACTTCGTTTAATTAATTAATAGCTACCTCACAATACTTCATTGGAAAAAGCATATGTGTTCAATTGAAAATTAACCAACTCATCATATAGTAATAATTGAGTAATAATTAATTATTTTTATAGAAAATCTTCAAAATCTTCAAGTCTAGAATCATAGTCTAATAATAATATCAAATCTAAAAATAAATCCTTTTTTATTTCAAAAATTTCTTCTGAAGTGTGTTTTTTTATTTTATTTTGAGCTTCTTTATACTCTTCAGGATGATCATTTTTAAGATTTAATAAATATTGTGAATATTTATATTCAAATACCTCAAAATTTTTTTTTCCAAATTCATCATCA
Organism: uncultured Methanobrevibacter sp.; assembly: GCA_964409285.1. GTDB lineage: Archaea > Methanobacteriota > Methanobacteria > Methanobacteriales > Methanobacteriaceae > Methanocatella. The sequence continues at coordinate 5,656 of CAYPCR010000042.1, forward strand.
ATTTTTTTCAAAAAAGACCCTACATCCTCTTTTTCATTATCTGTCAATGTTTCCCATTTTTCTTCTATAAAATGAGTCAATGGAAAATATCCTCCATCCAGAACATCTTCATTCATACTATCTCCCTTAAATAATAAATAATTTAATATCAAACCCTACATTTTCAAAAGAATTATTAATCATGTTCATAATATTATTTTTATTTTTATGGTGCCATTCATATTCCAAAGCAGATGTTTCTTCCTTAACTTTTTCATAAGATTTCTCTCCTTTTTTATAGCTAGCTTTTAATGATTTAACATTAATATCTAATTCTTTTCTCATATTCTTATAATTCAAATAAATGTTTTTAAGGGTATCTCTATAAAAAGATTCTGCATATATTTTTCCTTCATTATTCTTAATTAAAATATTACCTACTTTAGATACAATTACATTATATTTAATATTATATTTAGTAAACATCATCAAGTTTTTGACAGGTTTTTTAGTAAAGAAATATTTCAAACTCAACAACACTAACATTAAAGGTAATAAAAAATTGGCTGATGAAATATCAAATGTTGGAGATAAGATTAAAGATGAAATTAAAGATAAATTCAAAGAACATAATTCTAATTGGAGGGAATACGCAAAAGACGATGTAAAATTTAATGCTCAATTAGATAAGTTTGTAAATTCTAATAAAGAGATGGTTTCTGGAATATATAAAAAATATTTAGAAAAATATGGTATGACCATAAGTTATATATGAAGTAAAATACAATATATTAAAAGTGATTAATTATGGCTTGTCTTGATGGAAGTTATGGTTGGGGGGATATTAGAGACCGTTTATTTGTAGATTGTATAAACGAGTTAGATGATATGAAAGATAAGTTAAATTATGTTAAGAGTTTATATTTGAAAGATAAAGAAGCCTACTTTCGTTGGAAAAAATGGTGTATGAAACGGGAAAAATTGCCAGATATTTTTGGTACACTTGATAATCCAATTGAAATTGATGAAGAAAAATTATAACAACCTATATAGTTTTTGACAGGTTTTTTAGTAAAGAAATATTTCAAACTTTATGAAGATACTTATTTTATTTAATATTAAATTTAAACAAGAAATATCCAAACTTAAAAGAGTTTTGGATTATTAATCAACTTCTACTCTGTAAATATCATGGTTTAATACTGTTGTTACATTTTCTAATTTTATTGAATGAGTCATACATTCTTCATAATTTGATGGCCAACAGTCCACATAATATAATTTATATCCATCATTTATCTTTTCTTTAATTGAGTTATCATGTAAAAGTGTTTCAAGATTATATCCAATATTCTCCCTGAAATATATATTGTTTATATCACTTTTATTTAAATAAAAAGTACTTAATTTTAAATAAGTCAAGGAGTCATCATATATAATAATGCTTTTAGAATCAAATATATTAAATTGATCCTGAAGATTATTGCAGTCTATTTCTTGAGTCTTTTCGATATGTATAAAATTATGAGTTCCAATACAACCTACTAATATTAAAAACATTATTATTATTGAAAATATCTTTTTATTTTTATATGTTTTAGAAATTAAAATTGAAACAGATATCCAAAATATGCCTATTAATGGAATTAAATATCTTGGATGCATGATGGGTTTTGTCAAGAAAGATATACAAATCCCAATAGTAATAACTAATAATACTGTAACTAAACCATAATAGGATAATTTTACATTATTTTCATTTTTTGATCTAAAATAATAACAGAATAATGAAATTATTAAAATCAACATTAAAGTTCCCATAATAGTGGGATTTATATAAATATTTGAATATGCAAATTGATTAGCAGGTGATAAAATATAATATACATATGTAATAATGGATTTTCCAGAAACTGGATCAATCCAAAAGTTATTATAAACTCCATTTGCTTGTTTTAATAAAATTGGAATCCATAATCCAAAACTTATAGCCGATATTATTGCAGAACAAAACCATGATTTTAATAAATTTTTGTTATTTCTAATAATATATAGTAAAAATAATAAATATAAAACACCGCTTGTTAGGGCAGAAAAATAATGGGTATAACAAGAACATATTGTCAATATTGTTAAAATAATCCATTTTTTAATTGAGTTACTTTTAACAATATCATATATTATTAAAAAACTAGCTGTTAAGAAAAATAAAGCCCAAGAATACATTCGCACTTCAACAGAATATATCATTAATTGAGGCATACTTGTGATACATAATGCAAAAACACCTGCAGTTAGAATATTGAAATGTTTTTTTAAATAGTAACATCCAATAATAAGAGTTAAATAAATAGGAATGAGTGAAACAAACTTTGATACAGCTACTAAATTAGTAATATTAAAAAACATTGCAATTATAAGAAAAAATCTTAATATTAAATAGTATAATAATGGATGAACATCATTTAATCCAATATTTAAAAATTCTGAAAAAGGAATTTTACCCATTCCATATGAGAAAAGTTCATCACTCCATAAACCTCCAGTAGTTAAACCAATAAAACTAGTTATGGCTAAATAAATAATAGCTATGAATATTAAAATTATTCCTATTTTATCCTTTTGATTCATGGTTTTTCTCTAGTATAATTAGTTAAAATAAAATTTTTCCCCATTATTCTCCGAATTAAAATAATAATTATTTATTTTAGACATATGATAAAGAAGAATATTATTCATTTTTAATAAAAAATATATCTTATTAATAGTTATTATGTTGCTTATTATTAAACTTTATTATACTAATAGCTTTGTTGAAATCATTGGGTTGTTAGTTGAATAGTCCTGTATATGTTATA
>CAYPCR010000043.1:0-7069 GCA_964409285.1 uncultured Methanobrevibacter sp.
CATAAAATGTGTTTAAAAAAAATCTTCAAAAAACCCTATAAAAATTTACAATCTCATTAATTTAATTTTTATATATTATTAAATCCATAATATTATACATATTTACTTTTTAAGCTGATATTATGGTAGAAATATTTGAAACATTAGGTTATAAACTTCAAAAATGTAAAACTTGTGGAAATGAGTTTTATTCATTAGTTGAGAGGGATACTTGTGGAGATGCTCCCTGTGATGAATATGAATTCATTGGTAATCCTGCTACTGACAAACCTTATACTCTTTATGAAATTCAACAAGTTTTCAAAGAATTTTTAGAAAAAGAAGGTCACACCAGTATATCACGTTATCCTATTTTAGCTAAAAGATGGAGGGATGATGTATTTTTAGTTGGAGCTTCAATATTTTGTTTCCAACCATGGGTAACATCTGGTTTAGTCAAACCTCCCGCTAATCCTCTTGAAATAGCTCAACCATCTGTTCGTTTAAATGATGTAGATAATGTTGGAAGAACCGGAAGGCACATGACTTGTTTTACAATGGGTTCTCATACAGTGATTAATACTGAAGATGAGTTTATTTATTGGGAAGATGAGACAATAAGACTTTGTCATGAATTCTTTAAATATATTGGAATAAATCTTGAGGAAATTACTTTTATTAAGTCCTGGTGGCAAGGAGGAGGTAATGAAGGTCCTTGTTACGAAGTTTGTGTAAGAGGAGTAGAATTAGCTACTTTGGTGTTTATTCAATATGAAACTCTTGAAAATGGTGATAAAAAGGAAATTCCAATTAAAGTTGTTGATACTGGTTATGGTCTTGAAAGAATAGCTTGGATTAGTCAAGGAACTCCTACTGCTTATGATGCTTGTTTTGCACCTGTTGTGGATAAACTTAAAGAATTGACTAATGTTGAAGTGAATACAGATATTCTTGCTCGTAATGCAGAAATAGCTGGAATGATGGATATTGAAGATATTGGGGATATTAGAGAACTTCGCCAGCAAGTAGCAGATAGTTTAGATATTTCTTTAGAAGAACTTTTAGAATCTTGCGAACCAATGGAAGCTATTTATATAATAGCTGATCATACAAGATGTCTCGCCTTTATGTTGGCTGATGGTATTATCCCTTCCAATGTAAAAGAAGGTTATTTAGCTCGTTTAGTTTTAAGAAGAACTATTAGATTTATGAAAGAACTTAATATGAAAGAATCTTTAGCTGAGGTTATGGCCATTCAACTTGAGTTTTTAACCAAATTTTATCCGGAAATTGAAAATTCAAAAGATCATATTATGAATATTATTTCCCTTGAAGAGGAAAGATATCAAACCACTATTAAAAAAGGTAGAAGTATTGTTTCTAGATTAATTAAAAAGCTTAAAAAAGATAATGTTTCAGAAATGCCTTTGGATAAGTTAATAGATCTTTATGATGCTAATGGTATTCCTCCAGAAACTGTTGAAGAAATTGGTAAGAGTTTAGATTTTACTGTTAATGTTCCAGATAATTTCTTCACATTAGTAGCTAATGAACATGAAAAAGATAAATCTAATAAAAAATCTAGCTTTGAATTAGATTATCCAGAAACTGATTTATTATTCTATAAAGATTTCAATCAAAAAGAATTTGAAGCAAAAGTATTGGATGTTGTTGAAAAGGATAATAAATTAACTTTAGTCTTTGATAAGACTACATTTTACCCTGAAGGAGGAGGACAACCTTCAGATATTGGTAAAATATCTTATGGGGATGTTGAGTTTGAAGTTGATTATGCTGAAAAAATCAACAATGTAGTACTTCATCATGTTGTAATGGATAATAATAACTTTTCTGAAGATGTTTTAAATGATTTGGTGGGTAAAACTATTAAAGGTACTATTGATTGGGATAGGAGAATCTCTCTAGCTCGCCATCATACTGCTACTCATTTAATTGTCGCATCTGCTAAAGAAGTTTTGGGAGATCATATTTGGCAAGCTGGGGCACAAAAAGGTATTAATCGTTCTAGAATTGATTTATCCCATTATAAAAGAATTACTCCTGAGGAACTTAATGAAATTGAAAAATTAGCTAATGAATATGTAATGAAGAACATTCCTTTAGATATTCAATTCCATTCAAGAGATGATGCTGAAAGTTTATATGGATTTAGACTTTATCAGGGAGGAATTGTTCCTGGTAAATCTATTCGTGTAGTCAAAATACCAGATGTTGATGTTCAAGCATGTGCAGGAACTCATGTTTTAAGAACTGGTGATATTGGACCTATTAAAATTAATAAAACTGAAAGAGTCCAGGATGGTGTTGAAAGGATTGATTTTTCTGCTGGTTTAGCTGCTGTTGATTCAATGCAAAATGATGATTACTTGCTCTCTACAAGTGCTAATGTGTTTAAAGTAGATAATGATCAACTTCCAAAAACATGTAGTAGATTCTTTAATGAATGGAAAGCTCAGAAAAATGAGATTGATAGGTTAAAATCTCAAATCGCTTCTCTTAAAATAGATTCCTTAAGTAATGATAGTATTGAAATCAATGGTTTAAAGGTTATTAAACAGTTAATTGATGCTGATTTTAAAGAACTTCAAAAGATAGTGACTGATTTTACAGATGATGGTTCTGTTGATGTAGCTATTGTTGGAAATAATGAAGGTAAAATTGTAGGATCTGCTTCTGATAAAGCTATTGATGAGGGTATCAAAATTAATGATATTATTAAGCAAGCTGCTTCTATTTTAGGTGGTGGTGGAGGTGGTCGTTTAACTCTTGCTCAAGGTGCTGGTCCTAAAGTTGAGAAGATGGATGAGGCTCTTCAAAAAGCTATAGATTTAATTTAATTATTGTTCATATAAATTATATTTTAATTGAATATTATTTACTATTTTTCTTTTTTTATTATATTTTTATTTAATCACTATTGTGATAACTTTATATAATATGAAAATCTAATTTAGATATAAGGGATTGTAATTTTTACACTTTTCATGTTTTTGGTATAATGATAGATATAAATTTTATTTTATTGATAATAGGTTCAGTTCTTATAGTTAGTGTACTTCTAACTAGATTTACTTCTAAATTAGGAGTTCCTACATTGGTTATATTTATTTTTATAGGAATTTTTTTCAATTTTGAAAAATATATAGCTAATACTGTTTCAAATTATGCTCTTGTTCAATCGATAAGTATTTTCGCATTAATCGTAATAATGTTTTCAGGTGGTTTAGATACAGATTTTGATCAGATTAAATCGATTGCTAAACCTGGAATTTCATTGGCAACAGTTGGAGTTATAATTACTGCTGGTACTATAGGTTTATTAGTTCATTATTTATTGCACTTAGATTTAATGCTATCATTACTTTTAGGTTCAATGGTATCATCTACTGATGCTGCAGCAGTATTTTCAATTTTCAAAACGCAAAAACTTCATATTAAACATAATCTAGACAATATGCTAGAGCTTGAAAGTGGTACCAATGATCCAATGGCATATATCTTGGTAACTTCCTGTATTCATTTAATATTGCATCCACAAACGGCTTTAATAGATATTTTATTTGAGTTTGTTTGGTCATTAGCTGTTGGTTTAATTGCAGGTTATATTCTTGGAAAAGTATTTGCAAGACTACTTGCAAGAATTAAACTTCCGATTGAAGGATTATATCCAGTATTATTATTATCAACAGCTATATTGTCCTTTGCAATTACAGAATATTTCGGAGGAAATGGATTTTTATCAGTTTATATGGCTGCAGTGATTATTGGTAATTGTAAAATAAAATATAAATACACTCAATTATCTTTCTTTGAAGGTATTGCTTGGTTAATGCAGATTACAATGTTTATATTGTTAGGTACATTTACTCAACCAATGGAATTAACATTAGTAATTGTTCCAGCTATTTTAATATCTATATTGCTAATATTTGTAGCTAGACCAATTGCAGTTTTAGTTTCTTTAGCTCCATTTAAAGTTGATGGAAATTCCAAAGCATTCATCTCGTGGGCAGGAATTAAAGGGGCGGTACCGATTGTATTTGCATTTTATCCATTAGTAGCTGGTATTGAAAGTGCGAGATTGTTATTTAATGTAGTAATGGTTATTACATGTATTTCTGTATTGGTCCAAGGATCAACACTTAAATTTATGGCAAGAAAACTTGGACTTTTATATGATTAATTTAATAAAGGGATAAAATGGATTATTCTATTATAATAGCTCGTTATGGTGAAATAGGACTTAAAAGTACAAAGGTAAGATCAAGATTTGAAAAGAAATTAGTTAAAAATATTAAAGCTTCCATAGATTGTGATATTTTTAGAAATCAAGGAAGAATTTATATTTTCCCTAAAAATTTTGATAATGCTTTAGATAAATTAAACAAAATATTTGGAATAGTTTCTTATTCTCCTGCAGTTTCTACAAATGGAAATTTTGAAGATATTGAAAAGACTTTAGAGATTTATGTTGATAAATTGGTAGATGAAGGACTTTTAGATGAAAATACTAAATTTGCAATAAGTTGCAGAAGAGTTGGAACTCATAATTTCACATCTCAAGAAATGGCGGCATTCTGTGGTTCTGTAGTTGTTAGAAAGGTAGGTTCTCCTGTAGATTTAACAAAACCAGAATTAACAATATATGTTGAGATAAGAGATGATAAAGCTTTTATTTATCATGAAAAAATACAAGGGCCTGGAGGTTTACCATTAGGAACTCAAGGAAAAGTTGTTTCTTTAATTTCAAGTGGGATTGATTCTCCAGTAGCTACTTATTTAATGATGAAAAGAGGTTGTGAGGTAATTGCCCTTCATTTTAATAATTCTCCTTATACAACAGCTAAAGGAGAGGAACTTTTCGATGAATTAATTAATCAGCTTCAAACTTATGCCTCAGGAGTGCCTATTAAAAAGGTAGTAGTTGATTATGGTGATTATTTAACTAAATGTCAACAAGAAGCTCCAGAGAGGATGACTTGTGTTTTATGTAAATCCGGAATGTATAAAACTGCACAGTTAATAGCTGAAAAAGAGGGAGCATTAGCTATTGTTGATGGTAGTAGTGTAGGTCAAGTAGCTTCTCAAACTCTCTCAAATATTTTAGCTACCAGACATGGTGTAGAAATGCCAATTTTAAGTCCTTTGATAGGCCTTGATAAATTAGAAATTGAAAGAATAGCTGATGAAATTGGAACTTTTGAAATTTCAAAAATAGATGATGGTGGATGTAGTGCGGTTCCAAGATATCCTGAAACCAATGCAGATATTGAAAAAGTATTAGAAGCTTGTGAGGATATTAATCAAGAAGAAGTTTTAAAACAAGCGATTGATAATTTAAAAAAAGAATAAAGAAATGTAATTTTTGTTAATTACATAAAATTATAGATTAAAGTTATTGTAATGAGAGTATAGAGGTTGTTCAATCCCCTATATTAATTTTTAAATTGTATTTAGGATTGTTAATGACTATTTTTTAGCTGTTATTTTTATTTTTATTCATAATCATAATAATTAAATACTATACAAATCAAAAATTAAAATGTATAATAAATTATAAAGCTTTAAGTCTAGACTTAAATTTTTATTAATTTATGCTTATAATTTCACATTGGAGTGGAATCTAAATCATTTGAGGTGTTTAAATGAAAACAACTATTAGTGTAATCAAAGCAGATATCGGAAGTGTTTCTGGACATTGTGTTGCTCATCCAGAATTAATGGAAATCTGCGATGAAGTATTAAACGAAGCTTTAGAAACAGGTATTTTAACAGACTATTATATAAGTCGTTGTGGAGATGATATCGACTTAATAATGTCTCATCAAAACGGTGAAGAAAACACTGAAGTTCATGAAACTGCATATAATGCATTTATGAAAGCTACTGAAAGAGCACGTGAATTAAAATTATATGGTGCAGGTCAAGATTTATTATCCGACACCTTTTCAGGAAACATTAAAGGTATGGGTCCTGGAATAGCTGAAATGGAATTTAAAGAAAGACCAAGTGACCCAGTTTTAGTATTCTGTTGTGATAAAACAGAACCTGGTGCATTTAATATGCCTATTTTTAAAATGTTTGCAGACCCATTTAACACTGCAGGTCTTGTAATTGACCCAAGTTTACACGATGGTTTTAAATTTGAAGTATTTGATGTAATTGATCATAAAAAAGTTATCTTAAATTGTCCAGAAGAAATGTATGATTTACTTGCTTTAATTGGTTCCACTGGAAGATATGTAATTAAAAGAGTATGGAAGAAAAACGGTGAAATTGCATCAGCAGTAAGTACTGAAAGATTAAATTTAATGGCAGGAGAATATGTGGGAAAAGATGATCCTGCAGCTATTGTAAGAGCACAATCTGGTTTCCCAGCTAATGGTGAAGTAGTAGAACCATTCACATTCCCACATTTAGTAAGTGGATGGATGAGAGGTTCTCATAACGGTCCTTTAATGCCAGTATCTGAAGAAGATGCAAATCCAATTAGATTTGATGGACCTCCAAGAGTAATCGGTTTAGGTTTCCAAGTAGCTGATGGGGAGTTAATCGGTCCTGTAGATTTATTCGATGATCCTGCATTTGACCCAACAAGAAGAGAAGCTGCTGAAATAGCTACTTACATGAGAAGACATGGTCCATTTGAACCTCACAGATTACCATCTGAAGAAATGGAATATACTTCTTTACCTGGTGTAATGAGTAAATTACAAGAAAGATTTGAAGATATGGAATAAATTTATTCCATTTTATTTATTTTTATAACTTCATAAGTAAATAATCATCTAAAAAAAAATAAAATGATAATTAAAATAATTATCATCAATTGACTTATATAAACTACTTTTTTCTATTATAGTCAAATATATTGACAAATATCTGCCAGTCCTATTTATGCTTATTAAATAATGTTTATTTTAGTTCTTCTATTTGTGTTGTTGTTAGGCCTGTTGCTTCACTTATTTTTTCGGTTTCTAGGTTTAGTTTTATAAGATTTTTAGCTACAGTTTCTATTCCTTTTTTTTCTCCTATTTCTATTGCGTCGTCGAAGAAGTCGTCAAATATT
>CAYPCR010000044.1:0-5655 GCA_964409285.1 uncultured Methanobrevibacter sp.
TTCTGGACACACAAATTCGGAAAACAAAAAACCCTATAAAAATTTACAATCTCATCCTTACAAAAAGGTTATTTATTTGTTTTTACATAAATTATAAAGAATAATACAGATGATATTCTATTCTGATAATTTATTAATATTAATTTAATTTTATCATTCATCTTTTTATTAAAATCCATCAACATACTAAAAAAATTTTTAATAAATATTTTGATTGTTGATTAAAGAGGTTATAACTGTGAAAAAAGATTGTCCAAAGTGTAAAGGAAAAGGTTCCATAGTTATAGATTATAAAGACTGTAATAATTGTAATGGAACTGGATATGTGGACTCTTTTGAAGTAGAAAATCACTTTAAAGGAGTGAATAATAATGCAAAGGCCAAATTTGATTTAGGCGCAGATCAAGATATCCCGTGTGAAATATGCAATGGAAAAGGACAAATAGAAGTTTTTGAAGATTGTCACTATTGTAAAGGAACAGGACAAATAAGTGTTTGTAAAAGTTGTGGTAAACCGATTGATCCAAAATTTGAATATTGTAGAGACTGCCACATGAAAATGAAAGAAGAAAAAATGAGAAAACAAGCAAAAGAGAATGAGAAAAAAGAAGTATTTGTTTTAGATCCTTTATGTGAAATGAGAGATATTGATAGAGATTATCTTTATAAAGGAAAAATTACACGTGTTGAAAAATATGGAGCTTTTGTAACGTTAAATAACAATGTTTGGGGTTTAATGAGATGTAATACTTCAAATTATAAAGTTGGAGATGAAGTGATTACAAAAATAACAGCTATTAAACCAAGAGAAAATAAAATAGACATGGCTCCAGCACATGTAAATAATTATGAAATTAAAAAACTCACTAAAAACATTGATAGAACTAAAATTGAAGATTTAGAAGATAATATGGGAAAATTAGTTCGTATTGATGGTGAGGTTTTACAAGTCCAACAAACTTCAGGACCTACAATTTTTACAATAACTGATGAAACAGGTGTTACTTGGGTAGCTGCATTTGATGAAGCAGGAGTTCGTGCATATCCAGACGTTGATGTTGGAGATGTTATTGAAGTTTTAGGGGATGTAAATGAACATGGCGGTAAAACCCAAATTGAAAACCAATCACTTACTAAATTAGAAGGAGAACAAAAACAACAACTTAATGATTTAATTGAAGAAGCTCTAGATAAAAAATCAGAACCTGAAGACGTTGATTTTTTAGTTAAAAGTGATGTGTTAAATAGATTAAAACCTAAAATGAGAGAAGCAGCTAAAAAAATAAGAAGAGCTATTTTAGATGGAAGATCTATTCTTATAAGACATCATGCTGATGCCGATGGAATTTGTGCTGGAGTAGCTATGGAAAAAGCTTTGATCCCATTAATTGAAGAGGTAAATCCAAGTAATGATGCCCAATATTATTATTTTAAACGTTCTCCAAGTAAAGCACCTTTTTATGAACTTGAAGATGTTGTTAAGGATTTATCTTTTGCATTAGAAGACCAGGAAAGACATGGTCAAAAATTACCATTAATTGTTCTTTTAGATAATGGTTCTACTGAAGAGGACATTACTGCTTTAATGCAGGCTAAAATCTATGATATTGAAGTTGTAGTTATTGATCATCATTTCCCAGGAGAATTATTAACCCAACAGGAAGAAGATGGTGAAATAATTGGTGGAACTGTTGAAGTTGATGAATATGTTGACACTCATGTAAATCCTTATTTAGTAGGTGGAGATTCACAATTAACAGCAGGTGCATTAGCTACAGAGGTTGCACATATAATAAATCCTGAAATTGAAGAGTTAGTTAAACATTTGCCAGCTATTGCAGGTTTAGGAGATCATGCTGAATGTGGAGAACTTTACCAATATTTAGAATTAGCACAAGAGAAAGGTTATGACAAAGAACATTTATCAAAAATAGCTGAATGTGTTGATTTTGAAGCTTATTTCTTAAGATTTATGAACGGTAGAGGAATTATGGATACTATTTTAGCTGTTGATAATGTTGATAAACATGATAAAATGATTGATGCTCTTTATAAGGAGTATGAGAAAAGAGTTGATACTCAACTTAAGGCAGCTCTTCCTAATATTGAAAAAATGGAATTTGATAATGGTATTTATTTCAATATTATGGATGTGGAAAAGTTTGCACATAAATTCACTTTCCCAGCACCTGGAAAAACCTGCGGTTTTGTACATGATAAAATAGTTAAAGAAATTGGAGAGGATAAACCAATTATAACTCTTGGACATGGTCCTGATTTTGGTGTTATTAGAGCTACTGATGCTGTAAATGAAAAATTCGGATTTAATGTAAATAATATTGTAAGTGATTTAGCTGAAGAGATTCCTTCCGCTGGAATTGATGGTGGTGGCCATGAATGTGCTGGCTCTATTAAGTATATTGAAGGGTTAGGACAAGAAGTTTTAGATGACTTTGCTCGAAAAGTTGAAAATATGCAACCTGTCTAATATTATTGATAGCTATGAAAATATGTTCTAAATGCGGTTTTGAAAATAAAGATAATGCTAAATTCTGTGTAAAGTGTGGAAATAGTTTAGATATTAAAATATCTAAATCTTTTCCTATTAATGATAATAAATATTTTGTAGAAAATAAGGATAAATATTTAAATTCCGAAAATAGGATTAAAGAGGAACCTAATAAGTATATTAAATTTCTCTATAAATTTGATGAGGATGAAAATAGATATAGATTAGGCAAAGTTAAAATAATTTTATTTTTGGAACTTATTTTTGCATTTATTTTAACTTATACTTCCATTCCCTCTACACTGGCAGGTTATAATATTGGCGTTATCATATTACTAGGGATAATAGTGGGTTTATTTGTAGCTGCAATTTTCATAATTCCAACTTGGTTTATTTTATTTGTAATTAAGAAACTATACTTTTACTTTAAGAAAGATTAGATTAAAATGGTCTTACAGAATTTTTGTACTGAATGTGGAAAAAGGATATATCCTAATCAAAGTAAATGCTCTAATTGTGGTGCTATAACAGTTTATAAAGATAATGATAAAGAGTATATTATAGATCTTCCTGTTTATGAGGTAGGATTTTTCAATACTCAAATAGATTTTTCATTTGCTATTAAAAGTTATAGAAAAGAATATAAATATGTTATTTGTAAATGTGGATATATTAATGCAGTAGATAATAATTTCTGTAGTGTATGTGGCAATAAGCTGAAAGGAAAACTTTCAAAGATAATTAATGTTGGCCCTACATTGCCAAAATCACCAAATAAGATAATTTGTGATAACTGTAATACTGAAAATTTAATTGGAAGCAAATTCTGTGAAAATTGTGGACATCAGCTGATTGAAGAAAGGAACACTTTAAATCCTAAAATTAAGGATGATGGTAAACTTGATAATTTGAAATTTAATTATGCTGATTCGGTATTTTGTTATTGTGGAGCAGAAAATGGACCTGATGATAAGTTTTGTGGAAATTGTGGACTTCCGTTAGAAAAGATAGATTCATCTAAGGATTATAAAATTTATTGTAGCTGTGGAAAAATCAACGATGCTAAAAATGAATACTGCGAAAATTGTGGACAGAATTTATCTTATCCGCATAAAAACCTTGTCTGTGTTTGCGGAACAATAAATCCAGTGGGCTGCGAGTTATGTAGTAATTGTAATAGACTACTGACAGAAGATAGATATACCACAACCAAGCTTATTTGTAAATGTGGAGCTATTTTAGATTATCAAACTTCTTTTTGTCCATTTTGTGGAAGTAAAATAGCTAAAGATATTAATAAAATAAGAAGTCTTTCTAAAAATATTTATAAAATTAAAAGCATATTTAGGTAGATTAGAATGAAAAAATGCGATATCTGTGGAAATATATATCCAAGATTTGATAATTATTGTTTTCATTGTGGAGTTAAAAATCATAGGAGAAATAAATGTTTAAGTTGCGGATATGTTAATAAGGACAATGCATTAGAATGTAGTGAGTGTGAAAATCCTTTAATTCCCGTTATTGTTGATGATATTGAATTTTTATTAATAAATTATGATTTTTACAAGGACTTTTTTGATAGCTATCAACTAACCCCTGATAAGTATAATGAATTTTTAGATGATATTTTTTTAAATGTTAATCCAGAATCAATAAAGGGAGATTCTATTAAAGAGATTATTCTCAATTTTGCTAAAAATTTTGCTCATTGTTTTCCTAAATCAACAAATGTTTATTATGGATATTGTAATGGGGAAATTCTTCATTATGATGATCGATTATCAGATTCCATTCAAACTGTAACAATTCTTCATGAACTTACTCATGTTATCTTATATCAGTTTATATTATATTTATTGTGCGATATTTTTCATATTAAACCATCTCTAGCTATTAAAGAACTAGCTTGGGATTTTTTAAGTTTTGATAAGGTTCTCCTTCTTAATGAATATTGTGCCAATTCCATTGAAAGTAGCTTTGCTCCTTTTGGTTACCATAATTATGGAAGTTTTGAAAATATTTTGGAAAATATGGAAATTGAAGATGAGGAATTTATAACTCTTATTTATTTGGGCAATGTTATTATTGAGGATATTCTTACCAGATTAAATAGTTTTATCCCCCCAGAATTAAAAAAACAAATTGAAATTCAATATATTAAAGATAGAATAGAGCCAAATCCTAATTTTCCTATTACTGGTGAAATCATAGAAAAACTTGATGATCATGACAAATGTCTTTTTTTCATGAATTTTTTAAAGGGTTATTATAAACAATTATCTTTGGATAAATAATGGTTTGATTTAAACTAAACATTTTAAGTTAAATAATAAAAATAGAAAAAAATTAAATTAATTAATGAAGAAAACGAGGTTTTAAGTAATTATAAATTACTCTTCATCCTCTTGTATTTGTTCCAATACTTCTTTTCCAGTAGGTGTTAAACGATATAACCTACCTTTCCTGTCTTCTTCATTAATGCATTCGACTATATCTTTTCCTTTAAGTTCTGATAAAACTTTAGAGATATGGTTTGTACGAATACCACTATCTTTTGCAATATTAGTTGGTATCTTTACCTTTTCTCCAATAGATTTAACAGTCTTTTCCCTATATTTTGATATTTGTACATAGGAAGTTAATTTTAATAGTTCATCTTCTTCATTAACCATATTATTATCTCTGTACTTTTCATTTAAAAAAGGTTTCTATTTTGTGTATAAATATCTTAAGAAATTTATACCCTTTTTTATAGTTAATCAGTATTGATAATTATCATTATTTATGAATAAATAGTTTATTGTACAATGATGTATATTTTTGTCCATTATAGACATATATCATACATTTTTACTTTTTTTTTATTTTTTTAATTTTTTAATTATCGTTCATATTTGTTCATTCGTTAGTTTATAATAAAATAAGATATATTGGACCGTATTTTAATTATAAATCTCAATTGTAAACGAATTGTTTAGGTGTCTTAAAATTAAATTTATTTATATATTTTCAAATATTTTTATACGTTGTTCAGTTGATATCACCATATCAACATCATATAATTATTATTTATTAATCTTTATTATAAATAAGCTTTGTTGCAAACCTCATATTTTTTACATTTGAAATTTCACATCGATGAG
>CAYPCR010000045.1:0-2510 GCA_964409285.1 uncultured Methanobrevibacter sp.
AACTCATCGATGTGAAATTTCAAATGTAAAAAATATGAGGTTTGCAACAAAGCTGATAAATCCTAGAAAGGAATAAAATCTAAGCTATAGGAGTATAGCTTAAATTTTAAAATAAAAATGATCAATTGGGAATATAAAAAATATGTTGAACCCTATTTATTATTATATGATTTAATTATATATAAATCTTACTTCATAATAATTAAAGTATATTTGAATAAATTAAATTTAACTATTAATGAAAAAATTAAACAAAATATAAAAATAATTTATAAAAAATATCTAATATATTAATTTTATTAAAATTATTAAATTTTTTATAAAATGATAAAAAAATTTAGAGAATAATTACTAAAAATAAGTTGAAAAAAATTGTTTAAAAAAAGAAAAAAATTATTCCATATAATTACTTTCAATAAAATCATCGAATTTTAAATAAGCTTCGTCAATAGCTTTGTTTAAAGATTCCTGATTAATGTTAGAAAGCTCGTCAAAAGCTATTCCAGCATCAACTGAAACATCCAGTTGTTTATCTTGATAATCTATAACAATATCCAAATCAAGATCTTCTAATTCTTTTAAAGGAATTTTTTTAGCAATTTCTGTATTTAAAATTTCTCCAAATTTATCAGAAATATATGCTAAATCATCATCCGTCAGTTGTTTTAAAACCATAATAAATCTAAAAAAAGAAAAATAAAAAGAAAACGATTAATCTTCGTCGTCTTCATCATCATCTTCAGAAGGAGCAAAAGCACCTTGCATAGCTGCTTGAATAGAAGTTTGCATTTCTTCAAGTTTTTTCATTACTCTTTCTTCTTGACGTGCCATAGTTTGACTTCTTACTTTAAGAGTTTCTAATTTTTCTTCCATGTCTTCAAGAGCTTCTGCATATGGGACTTTAATAAGTAAAGTTCCTGCTTGTTTGAAAACTTCTGTATTTTCATCAGTCTTATTAAGTTCTTCAAGAGCTTTTTCAGTTTCTTGAATTTGAACTTCAACATTTTGTTTTTGCATTGTAACAGCTTGTGCTTGTTGTTGTAATTGTTGGAATTGATTTAATTGATGTTGTATATTTTCTGGAATTTCCATCATAATCACCTACTTTTCTTAATTTATAATATTCTTATATTTAAATATTAGCTATGAACTAATAATCGTTAATTAAATTATTTATTTCAAGAGATAATTTGACCCATTTAATTGCTGAATTAAAAGAAGCTCTAAAAGATGTAGAATCCTGTGCATTAATAGATATATTAATAATATTATCTTCTAATTTAATCTCCATTGAAGATCTATAATCTGGAGCTGTTTGAAATTCTAAAATAATAGAATTATATACAACTTCAGCCTGTTTAGAATCATCAAATTCAATAGCTATTTCACTTACAACTTCTTCAAGTGGTGTGTCTTCTAACATTTTATTTTTCTTCTAATATTTTGCGAACATTAATTTTAAATTCAGATTTTTCTTTGAATTTATTAATGAATCTTATAATAGCTACTAAATCATCATCTTCCTTATCGATTAAAATATAATTGGCATCATCTTTTTCAACTAACTCATATCCTAAAATTTCACTTAATATATCAAGTTCCTTAACCTTAGAAACAATAGTTAAATCTTTAGGAATTATATGCAATCTTTCATTAGTTAATGTTGCATTAATTAAAATAGAAAGAAGTTCTTCTCCTTTGTATGTATAAAAGGTAATTTTACTTGGATTACCTTTAATCTCGTTAACAATACATACATTAGTTTCATCTAACTGTAAAGATTTTAGAAAAACTTCTCTAAGGCTCATTTTTCCACGGTTAACATATTCAGAACCAGTGGCATGAGCAAAATTCTTACAAAATTTTCTTGTTTTTTGAGAAGGTTTTCTTGATGTTGAAATTAACATATGCACCAATTAAAAAAGAAAATGAAACTTATCTTGCTTTGATAATTCTAGTAGTTTCAGGAACATTTTTAAATAAAATCCTATATCTACATTTAGGACATTTATTTTCCATGTAACTTTTATGATCTACTTCAGTTCCGCAATTTGGGCATCTATACAATTATTTTCCCCCTACTTTAGCATCTTTGATGTTACGTGCTGCAGATTTTCCCATTGGAGTTTGAGGTACAAATGCTCCTCCAGTAAATACTGCACCACATTTAGTACATTTCCAAATACCAGCAGCTTGTCTTTTAACATAAGGCCTGTCACATTTTGGACAAACATGTTTTTTCTTCATGTTTTCTTCAATGTTTTTAACAGATCTTTTAGCTTTTCTACCATATCTAGCTCCAAATCTACCTGTAATACCAACTTTTTTTGTTCTTGCCATTTTAAATTTCTCCGTTTATAAAAAAATAATTAGAATTAAATTTCAAAATAGTATAATCATAAAATTATCTAATATAATAATATTATATAACTATCTATTTAAAGTTATGGTTTTTAAGAGATTGTAAATTTTTATAGGGTTTTTTGTTTTCCGAATTTGTGTGTCCAGAA
>CAYPCR010000046.1:0-1948 GCA_964409285.1 uncultured Methanobrevibacter sp.
TGGAGCAGGATAATTATGACCATTAGCCTAATATTATCCCGAACTCAGGTTATTAGGATTGGAATATCGTCAAAATTACTTTCCTCTATATTGTTAAATTCCTTCCACACATTGGCATCTTGATATTGAGTTATACTACCAATAGGTATATCAAGTAAACATTCAGCTTGTGATATGCTTTCTAAAGAATGAGATCCACAAGTTGGTGGATTATAATTTAAACACTCAATTTTAGAAACATTTATACATCCGCCAAATGAATATGGATACAGGAATTCTATACTCTGTGGTAACACAATACTTTTTAAACTGGTAACATTATAAAAAGCTCCTGAGGAAATTGAATTGCACCATGAGGGAATGATTACCCTTTCTAACTCATTTCCCTTTATAAAAACATTTACTGAATAGTTTTGATTTCGGTCTGCAATTTCAAAAATTTCTTGTTGGTTCCAAGTGCGATTAAGGTATTCATTTAAACTATTTGCAGTAATAATCACTTTTCTTAATCCATATGTGAAATAGAAACACTTTCTTTCATAATTTTCATTAGTATTATAATCGAATTTTACTGTGGCAGGAACAGTTATTGTATTTAAGGACTGGCACCCTTCAAAGGCACCTCCATAAATACAACAATTAGGAGAAATAACTATAGTCTGTAGTTTACTATAATAAAATGCAAAAGGTTCAAGATATTTAAAATTCTCTGGTAAATAAATTTCGGAAATATTACATCTTTCAAATGCTTTCTCTCCTATTGAAATCAAATTTTGGGGAATTGTTATGTCAGTCAAAGATTCACATTTGGCGAACATAAAATCTGAGATATCTGTCAAGTCTTCTGATAATGTAACATCTTTCAATTTTGAACAATATTCAAAAGCTCGTTTCCCAATATAAGTTGTGGAATTTGGAAAAGACATTGACGTTAGTTCTGTATAACAAAAACATTGCTCCCCGATAGTTTCTACATTTGGAGGTAAAATAATCGTATTTAATGAGGTACATTTATAAAATGCTAAATTATCAATATTTTTTATATTGATATTATTAGAAAAATCTAATTTTGTAAAACCAGTACATCTTTCAAAAGCTCTTGGAGGAATGTAAGATATATTTTCTGGTAAAGAAATATCAGGAAGGCTTATACATCCACTAAATGCGCCCTCTTCAATATTTTGTAAGCTAGATGGAAGAGCAATTCCCATCAATGCAGTACACTCTTCAAATCCATAAGGTTTTATAATTCTAATACCATCGGTTATTGAAACTTTTATCAGTTCTTTAGAATGAGAAAAGGCTTTACTTCCGATAGCGACAACAGTATAACTCTCCCCATTATAAGTAACATTTCCTGGTATATTAATAGAACCCGCATAGTTCCCTTCTGTAACCTCACATTCATTTGAATCTGTAATAATATAACTTATTCCATCTATTTCAAATTTTGTATTTGAAGTAGAAGCTAATGTGGTTGTAACATTTAATGTAAACCAAATTACTACCAGAATGTTAAAAATAATCTTCATCTTTTTTAACTTGTTAATTCTAATTAAATTTAAAGAAATGTTATTAAACTTGTAATTATTTTTTATTTTAAACTTCTTAAAAGATGATATTCTTCAGTAACTACTCATGCTTTTGATTAGTCTAAATCTTCAGGCGTGATTATTACAGAGAATAGAGTGCGCCCATAAATATCCTTATAGGTATAGCTCCAGCTCAATCCAATTCTTTTAAAGGCTTGTTTAATTTCATATATGGAAAGTTTCTGATCATTGACAAAGTATTGTAAAATATTTTGACATTCAGATTTTAGATTACGCTCCATTGTTGACTTTATATTTTCCCATTGAGATGAAGATAAATCACCTTTATTTACCAATAATTTATAATTAGTGTTCACTGAATAATCATTAAGCGATTTGGGGCAAAAAGGGCGCCC